>NZ_CP022222.1:3982452-4283447 GCF_009930815.1 Bradyrhizobium sp. CCBAU 051011
TATTGCGAAATTGTCGCGAGGCGCTCCCGAGCAACGGTAGGCTGCTGCTCGTCGAACGGCTGATGCCGGAAAAACCAACCGCCACAGACGAGGACAAGGCGCACGCGATGAGCGACCTGAACATGATGCGCGGGCCCGGCGGCTGCGAGCGAACCAAGGGACAATACCGCGAACTGCTCGAGCAAAGCGGCTTCGCACTGGCTGCGGTTCATCCGGCCGGTCGCTTCAACGTGATCGAAGCACGTGCCGCTTGATGAATGCCGGGTGAGGGGATGCAACGCTCACCCGGCGTCAGATCTCAGCCGTAAACGAACGCCTTATCCTTCAGGTCGATCGCCGGGAATTCGTCCTTCTCCGCCCAGTAATCCTGGTTGTGCTGCCATTCCGGCTTGTCGCCCCGCTTGGGCAACAGGTGCATGCCGCGCATCATGTAGCCGGGATTGAAGTTCTCCGGATCGATCCAGGGCAGCAGCGGCATGTTGTGGTCTTCGGGGCGGAGCTCCGCCGTCACCTTTTTCGCGCCCGTCTGCTTCATATGATTCAGCAGCCGGCAGACGAAGTCGGCGACGAGATCGACGCGCAGCGTCCAGCTCGCGCGGAAATAGCCGAACACCCAGACGAGGTTCGGCACGCCGGTGAACATCATGCCGCGATAGGTCACGGTATCGGCGAAGTCGAGCGGCTTGCCATCGATAGCAAACTCGATGTCGCCATTGGCGCAGAGGTTGAAGCCCGTCGCGGTCACGATGATATCGGCTTCCAGCTCCTTGCCGGATTTCAGCAGAATCCCTTTTTCCGTGAAGCGGTCGATCTCGTCGGTAACGACGGAGGCCTTGCCGGACTTGATGCCCTGGAACAGATCGCCGTCGGGAATGAAGGCGATGCGCTGCCGCCACGGCCGGTACTTTGGCGTGAAGTGGGTCGCGATGTCGTAGTCCTTGCCGAGATAGGCTTCGACGGCCGACAGCAGGTCCTTCTTGGCCGCTTCCGGCTCTGCAAAGGTCTTGCGGGTGAAGGCGTCCTGGTCGAACAGGATTTTTCGCCGCGTGATCTCGTGGATCCAGTGCTCGTCGACCTGCAGTTTCCGCAGCTCTTCGGCGATCTCGATCGCATTGCGCCCGGTGCGGAAATAAGTCGGCGAACGCTGCAGCATGGTGACATGCGCGCAGTCGTCAGCCATCGCCGGGATCAGCGTCGCGGCCGTCGCACCCGAGCCGATCACGATGACGCGCTTGTTCCTGTAGTCGAGGTCTTCTGGCCATTTCTGCGGATGGACGACCGGGCCCTTGAATTTGGCCATGTCCTTCCACTCCGGCGTATAGCCCTCGGTGTGGCGGTAATAGCCCTGGCACATCCAGAAGAAATTGGTGGTGAAGCGCCGTCTCTCGCCGGTGTCTGTACGCGTGGCCTCGATGGTCCAGAGATTTTCCTCGCTCGACCATTTCGCCGAGGTGATGGTGTGCTGATAGCGGATGTGAGGCGCGAGATCGTTCTCCTCGATCACCTCGCCCATGTATTTCAGGATTTCCTTAGCACTCGCGATCGGTGCCGTGGTCCACGGCTTGAAGCGATAGCCAAAGGTGTGCAGGTCGCTGTCGGAGCGGATGCCGGGATAGCGGTGGGTGGTCCAGGTGCCGCCGAACGTCTTCTGCGCCTCCAGCGCCACGAACGTCGTACCCGGGCACTGCGTGGTGAGGTGATAGGCGGCGCCAACGCCGGAAATGCCGGCGCCGGCGATCAGGACGTCGAAATGCTCTGTGGTGCGCGGCGAAGCCTTGTCGATCTGGGTCTGGACGTTCATCTTCCCTGTTCTTTTTCGTTTGTTGCGTTCTGAAAAGCGAAACGCCAGAACCGTGAGGTTCTGGCGCCGTAGTCGTCAGCGAATTACACTTCGCGGCGGCTGAGGAAGGCCAGCCGCTCGAACAGGTGCACGTCCTGTTCGTTCTTGAGCAGGGCGCCGTGCAGCGGCGGGATCAGCTTGCGCGGGTCACGCTCCCTGAGCATTTCCGGCGTGATGTCCTCGTTGAGCAGCAGCTTGAGCCAGTCGAGCAGTTCTGACGTCGAGGGCTTCTTCTTCAGGCCCGGCACTTCGCGTACCTCGAAGAAGATGCGCAGCGCCTCTTCCACCAGCCGCTTCTTGATGCCAGGGAAGTGCACGTCGACGATCCGGCCCATGGTGTCGGCGTCGGGGAACTTGATGTAGTGGAAGAAACAGCGGCGCAGGAAGGCGTCCGGCAGTTCCTTCTCGTTATTCGAGGTGATCATCACGATCGGGCGCAGGCTCGCCTTGATGTTCTCGCCGGTCTCGTAGACGAAGAACTCCATCCGATCGAGTTCGAGCAAGAGGTCGTTCGGGAATTCGATGTCGGCCTTGTCGATCTCGTCGATCAGAAGCACCGGGCGCTTGTCGTGGGTGAAGGCTTCCCACAATTTGCCGCGCTTGATGTAGTTCGAGATATCGGAGACGCGGGGATCGCCGAGCTGGCTGTCGCGCAGGCGCGACACCGCGTCGTATTCATAGAGGCCCTGCTGCGCCTTGGTGGTCGACTTGATGTGCCAGGTCAGCAGCGGCGCGCCGAGCGCCTTGGCGACTTCCTCCGCCAACACGGTCTTGCCGGTGCCGGGCTCGCCCTTGATCAGCAGCGGGCGCTCGAGCACGATCGAGGCGTTGACGGCGACCTTGAGGTCGTCCGTGGCGACATAGTCCTTGGTGCCGGTAAATTTCATCTATCCGTTTGCCTTGTTGTTCGTCCGTAAGCCGCAATGGCCTGAACAGTAAACGACCGCCGATCCGGCGGTCGCTATTGGAGTAGCTGGCGGCTCCGTCAGCGTCTGATCAGCGACAGGATCACCAGAATGATCACCGCGCCGATCGTGGCGTTGATGATATCGCGAACCCAGCCGACGCCGAGGTTGACGCCCAGCTGCGGCAGCAGCCAGCCCGCCAGCAGCGCGCCGATGATGCCGACCACGATATTGCCGATCAGCCCGAAGCCTGCGCCGCGCACGATCAGCCCGGCAAGCCAGCCCGCAATACCGCCGATGATCAGCGCCGCAATGATACTCATTGAATTTCCCCTGCCGGAATAAGCCTTTTATGGTTCAATTGTAATTGAAAAAGCCTCCCGGTCTAGGCCTGACAGCTATGCGCCGGCCTTTGAGCATGCTCCGCACTTGACGTGCGCTGCCCGGCGGGCAATCTGTATGCCATGTTCCTGCAATTCTTCACTTCGCTTCGCGACGCGCAGGTCCCGGTGACCTTGCGCGAATATCTGACGCTGATGGAGGCGCTCGACGCTGACCTCGCCGATCAGACGGTGGAGAATTTCTATTACCTCTCCCGCGCCGCTCTGGTGAAGGACGAGCGCAACCTCGACAAGTTCGACCGCGTCTTCGGCACCGTGTTCAAGGGGCTGGAAAGCCTGCTCGACGCCATGGACAAGGCCGAGATCCCCGAGGAATGGCTGAAGAAGCTCGCGGAGAAATACCTCACCGAGGAAGAGAAGAAGCAGATCGAGGCGATGGGCTGGGACAAGCTCATGGAGACCTTGCGCAAGCGCCTCGAGGAACAGAAGGGTCGTCACCAGGGCGGCAACAAGTGGATCGGCACCGCAGGCACCTCGCCGTTCGGCGCCCATGGCTACAATCCCGAAGGCGTCAGGATCGGGCAGGAGAAGAACCGCAACAATCGCGCGGTGAAGGTGTGGGACAAGCGCGAGTTCAAAGATCTCGACGGCAATGTCGAGCTCGGCATCCGCAACATCAAGATCGCGCTGCGCCGCTTGCGCAAATTCGCCCGCACCGGCGCGCCCGACGAACTCGATTTGGACACCACGATCAGGGAGACCGCCAACCACGGCTATCTCGACGTGCACATGCGGCCCGAGCGTCGCAACGCGGTCAAGGTTTTGGTGTTCTTCGACATCGGCGGCTCGATGGATTCGCATATCGAGCAGGTCGAGGAATTGTTCTCGGCGGCGAAGTCCGAGTTCAAGCACATGGAGTATTTCTACTTCCATAACTGCCTGTATGAAGGCGTCTGGAAGCAGAACAAGCGCCGCTTCACCGACCGCACGCCGACCTGGGATGTGCTGCATAAATATCCGCACGACTACAAGGTGGTGTTCGTCGGCGACGCCTCGATGTCGCCGTACGAGATCATGGTGCCGGGCGGCTCGGTCGAGCATGTCAACGAGGAGGCCGGTTCGGTGTGGCTGGAGCGCGTCACGCGCACCTATCCGCATACGGTGTGGCTCAATCCGGTGGCGCAGAAGCATTGGGACTATTCGGAATCCACCACCATCATCCGCCGGCTGCTTTCGGGCCGCATGTATCCGATCACGATCGAAGGCCTCGAAGGCGCGATGAAGGAACTGGTGCGGTAATCACCGTCATTCCGGGGCGCGCGCAGCGCGAACCCGGAATCTGGAGCTTATTTCACCCCGTCGAGATTCCGGGTTCGATGCTTCGCATCGCCCCGGAATGACAGGTCAAGGAAAACGAAAGGTGCAATCAATGCCCCAGACCATCCACCGCGGCATCAAATCCCTGATCGACGAAGCCAACGCCGAGATCGAGACCGTCAGCGCCACCGATGCCATCAAGGCCGCGCAGGACCCGGGCGTTGTGATCGTCGATATCCGCGATCCGCGCGAGATCGAGCGCGAGGGCAAGATCCCCGGCGCCTTCTCCTGCACCCGCGGCATGCTGGAATTCTGGATCGATCCGCAAAGTCCCTACGCCAAGCCGATCTTCCAGGAGGACAAGAAATTCATCTTCCACTGCGCCGGCGGCCTGCGCTCGGCGCTAGCCGCCAAGACCGCGCAGGACATGGGCCTGAAGCCGGTCGCCCATATGGGCGGCGGCTTCGCCGCCTGGCGCGACGCCGGCGGCCCTATCGAGAAGTGGGAGCCGAAGAAGAAGGGGTGAAGATTCGTCACACGCGGCTTGACCCGCGTGTCCATCCCAAAATGAGTCCTTCGAAGAAGATGGATTGCCGGGTCAAGCCCGGCAATGACGATCTGAGAAATCCCGGAGACTGTATTCATGCCCGCTACCACCGACCCGCTCGTCTCCACCGAATGGCTCGCCGCACACCTGGGCGATCCCAACGTCAAAATCATCGACGCCTCGTTCAAGATGCCGGGCGTGCTGCCGCTGCCGAAGGACGATTATCTCGCCGCGCATCTTCCGGGCGCGGTGTTCTTTGACGTCGACGCGGTATCGGATCATTCCAACCCGCTGCCGCACATGTTTCCCTCCGCCGAACAGTTCGGCCGCGATGTCGGCGCACTGGGCATCGGCAATGACGACACCGTCGTGGTCTACGATTCCGGCGGCTGGGTCGCCGCGCCCCGGGCGTGGTGGATGTTCCTGTCGTTCGGCAAGGAGGTGCGGGTGCTCGATGGCGGCCTGAAAAAATGGGTCGCGGAAGGCCGCAAGACCGAGAAGGGCGAGGTTGTGCCGAAACCTTCGACGTTCAAGGCGACGTTCGATGCGCGGCGCGTGCGCAGCATGCAGCAGCTCGTTGCCAATCTCTCGAGCCGCGCCGAGCAGGTGATCGATGCCCGCGCCAACGAGCGCTATCAGGGCAAGGTCGCCGAACCGCGGCCGGGGCTGCGCTCCGGCCACATCCCCGGCAGCCTCAGCCTGCCCTACAACAATTTGTTCGATGCCGCGACCGGCACGATGAAGCCGCTCGATGCGTTGCGGGCGGTGTTCGCCGGCGCCGGCGTGAAGCTCGATGCGCCGATCGTGACGAGCTGCGGATCCGGCGTCAGTGCCGCGGTGCTGACGCTGGCGCTCTATCGTCTCGGCGTCGAGAACCCGGCGCTGTATGACGGCTCGTGGACCGAGTGGGGCGCCGCAGACGGCCCGCCGGTCGCAACCGGCCCGGCCTGATCTCTTGATCGAGCCCGCTAACGTGTCGCGCGCGGCGTCTGGAATTGCGTGAACGGATTGGCGAGCAGTTGTTGCTGCTGCAGTGCCGCCTCACGTGCCAGGCGTGCGCGGCGCGCGGCCAGCTGCCGCCGTTCCCGGGCCCGCTCCGCGGCCCGCTTCTTGACGGTGCTGCGGTCCGGCTTCGCTTCCGTGGTCGCGGCCGATGTCTTTTCATCGATGACGACGGCGGGACCGCCGAGCGTCGCGATCCGGGGCGCAGCAGGGCTAGCTTCGGGCGAGGCCGCTGCCGTGGCCGGCTCGGCCGGGGCCGTCACGGCCGAAGGCTGAGGCGTTTCCACGATGGCAGCGAGCTTCGCTTCCGTCTGGATCGCGGGCGCTTCGGTTACGGGAGCCGGAGCGGGCGGCGTCTGGGCGCTTGCCTCCTGCGCCGGAAGTTCCGGCTTGGCGGCTTCCATTACGGCTTCCTTTGCAATTTCCTTGGCGGCTTCGGCCTGCACGGGCTCAGCCGTCGGCAGCGCAGCCAGTTTCTCGGGCTCGGCCGGGCTGGCGTCCGGCGTTTGCCCGGTTGTCACCGGGGCGTCCGCGGCGGCTTCCGGAATGGCGGCGGCCGGGACGTTCTCCGTCGGCGTGTCCGCGACCGGCGGATCGACGCGCAGCAGCGCCAGCGTCGGCAGCGAGTCGTCGGTCTGGCGGGCAAACATCGGCTCGGGCGCCGCCCGTCGCGAGGGAAGGTTGGCAAATTCCTCATGCGCCGCCCGCAACAGCGCGGCGGCGCCAAGGCCGAAAATCAGGACCGACATCGAGAGGATGATTGCAGTGAACAGAAAACGAAAGCCGGGAAGCATGGACGCGAGTTCCACCCCTCCTTGAGGGCCGGAGGGTTATTGATTGCCAAGGGAAACGCGGTGACCACTGTGCGGCTGAATTTCGCGGGAGGCGCCGCGCGCGAATCAGGCCGATATGAGAGTATCTCAACGCCCGGCAGCTTTTTGTTACAAAATCTGCGGTTTCGAGTCGCGCGCCATGCGATATCGGCGATTTCCGGCGCGCTGAGGCATCTTTGCCGCAACTGGCGG
The DNA here is from genome assembly GCF_009930815.1 of Bradyrhizobium sp. CCBAU 051011. NCBI lineage: Bacteria > Pseudomonadati > Pseudomonadota > Alphaproteobacteria > Hyphomicrobiales > Nitrobacteraceae > Bradyrhizobium > Bradyrhizobium sp. CCBAU 051011. Next base: position 3,989,430 of record NZ_CP022222.1, read on the forward strand.
CGATCACAAATGGCTGGCAGGACCCGAATTTCGGGGATTTGTCTTGAATGTGCCGCTATCTTCCGTCATCTGCCGTTAACCGTCCGGTGGGGCTTGGGGTCTATAAAAAAGGCGATGATGAACAACCGCATTCTGACGATTTGTGCCGCCATTGCCGCTGCCCTGGCGGGAACTTCGCTCGCCCATGCGCAGCAGGGCTATCCCGCCCAAGGCCAAGTCTATTCGACGGCTCCAGGCCCGTATGTGCAAGGTGGTTATGCGGTTCAAGAACGCCGCGGCCCCGGCGAGCCCGATTTCGACGCGCTGGACGATGATGACGACGAGGCGCCGAACGGGCAGAACTCGGCCGCGCTGCCGCCACCCGGTCCGGTGATGTCGCCCAGCGATCCCCGCTATGGCCGCCCGGCCGGTGCCCCCGTTTATTCAGACCGTGGCGCTCCGACGCCCACGGGCCCGATCCTTTCCCCCGACGATCCGCGCTATGGCCGCCCGGCCGGTGCTCCGGTCTATTCGGACCGTGGCGCTCCGACGCCCACGGGCCCGGTCCTTTCCCCTGACGATCCGCGTTATGGCCGCCCGGCCGGTCCGCCGCCGGTGATCTATGCGGACCGTCCGCCCGCCTCGCAGCAGCAGGTCTATTCGGATCGCGGTGACAGCCGCATTCCCGGCGCCAGCATTGTCTATCCGAACGACGACCGCGCTGGCCTGCGCCCGCCGGGGGCCATCGGCGCCGCACCGGCGCAGGCACCCGCCGCCACCGGCGCGCTCCCGCAGTCGCAGCAACCCGCCGTCGGCGCCGACGGCAGGCCGGTGCAGCTCGCTGCGCTGCCGCCGGAAGAGCAGCCGGAAGTGGGCCCTGCGCAGCTTCCGCCGCACCTGCGCCGCCAGGAAGTGTCCTTCGCGACCAAGGAGCCTGCGGGCACCATCGTCGTCGATACCTCCAACACCCACCTCTATTACGTGCTCGGTGGCGGACGCGCGATCCGCTACGGCGTCCGCGTCGGCCGCGACGGCTTCACCTGGAACGGCGTGCAGAAGATCAGCCGCAAGGCCGAGTGGCCGGACTGGCATCCGCCGACCGAGATGATCGAGCGCCAGCCCTATCTGCCGCGCTTCATGGCCGGCGGCCCCGGCAATCCGCTCGGCGCGCGCGCCATGTATCTGGGTTCGACCATCTACCGCATTCACGGCACCAACCAGCCGTCGACGATCGGCAAGTTCGTCTCCTCGGGCTGCATCGGCATGCTGAACGAGGACGTCTCCGACCTGTTCGAGCGCGCCAAGGTTGGCACCCGCGTGGTGGTGATGCCCGGCGGTCCGCCGCCCGCCAACACCGCAAGCGCTTCGAACGCCACGCCGCCGCCCGCCGCGGGCCCGGCCGCCGCCGCAGCCCCCGGACCGGCGCAGGCCCAGCTGGCCCCCGTTCCCGGCGCGCAGCCGACGGCGGTGCCGCCGCTGCCCGCACCGGTCACGATTCGCTGATAGGACGGTTGTCGAACAAGCATCTGAGGCGCGCCGAGAGCGCGCCTTTTTTGTTGGGTCGTCTTTGCCGGGACAGCGGGCCCGGCCCGATCTGAGTTCCGTGGCTCGCACAGATTTCTCCCGCCGCGACATTCGCCCGCTTGATTTCACGTTCGCTCCGACTACCTGCCGCCCGTCGCAACGAACATGAGGATCACGCCATGCGAATTCTTGTTGCGGGTGCCACTGGCGCCGTCGGCCTTAAGCTCGTTCCGCAGCTGATTGAGGCCGGTCATTCCGTTGTCGGCACGACGCGAACGGCAGCGAAGGTCGAAATTATCAGGCGGATGGGCGCGGAACCTGCGATTGCCGATGGGCTCGACGCACAGGCCATTCGCACTGCTGTGATCGCGGCGAGGCCGGATGTCATCGTCGATCAGATGACCGATCTCGCAGGGGTCACCGATCTCAGGCATTTCGACCGCGCCTTCGCCACCACCAACAAGTTGCGCACGCAAGGCACCGATTTCCTGCTGGCGGCTGCACGCGAAGCCGGCGTGCGGCGTTTCATAGCCCAGAGCTTCTGTGGCTGGACCTACGGTCACGGCGGCGAAGCGATCAAGACGGAGGCCGATGCGCTGGACCCCGATCCGCCGGAGGAACTGCGCCGCACGCTGCAAGCAATTCAATATCTGGAAGGCGCCGTCGCCGGTTCGGCAAGCCCTGAAGGGATCGTTCTGCGATATGGATCATTCTACGGCCCGGACACCGGCATGCTCTCGCGCGCAATGATCGATCAGGTGCGCCGCCGCCGCGTGCCGCTGATCGGCGGCGGTGGCGGACGGTGGTCGTTCATCCACGTCGATGATGCCGCTGCCGCGACCGTTGCTGCAATCGAGCGCGGCAAGCCAGGCGAAATCTACAACATCGTCGACGATGAACCGGCTGATGTCAGCGAATGGCTGCCTGCGCTTGCCACGCTGGTTGGAGCGAGGCCGCCCATTCGCGTTCCGGCCTGGCTTGGCCGGTTGTTCGCCGGCGAGCACCTGGTTTCAATGATGACCGAGGTGCGGGCGGGCTCCAACGCCAAGGCTAGGCGGGAGCTTGGCTGGCAGCCGGCGCACGTATCCTGGCGAGAGGGATTTGCGGAAGCCGTCAGGCAGTCCGGCGAGCAGAGAGCGGCGGCCTGAGGTTTGCCGCCTCAGGCCAGCCGCTGCTTCGGCTCGCCCTTGAACCAGGCGTCGATGCCCTCGACCATCTGCTGATAGTGGTTGCGGAAGCTGTCCTCGGTGACGTAGCCGAGATGGGGCGTCAGCACCATGTTGTCGAGCTTGCGGAACGGATGGTCGATCGGCAGGGGCTCGACCGAGAACACGTCGACGCCGGCGCCGGCGATCTTCTTTTGGGTCAGCGCTTCCAGCAGCGCGCCCTCATCGACGATCGGCCCGCGCGCGGTGTTGACGAGATAGGCGGTGGGCTTCATCCGCGCCAGCTCGGCAGCTCCGACCAGCCCGCGCGAGCGCTGGCTCAGCACTACATGGATGGTGACGATGTCGGCGGTCGAGAACAGCTCGTCCTTGCTGACATAGGTGACGCCGACTTCCTTGCACTTTTCAGCCGTCAAATTCGGGCTCCAGGCGATCACGTGCATGCCGAAGGCCTGCGCCAGCTTCGACACTTTGGTGCCGAGCTTGCCGAGGCCGATGACGCCGAGCGTGCGGCCCTCGATCTCCATGCCGACATGAGCCTGCAGGGGCTCGCCGGCATGCATGCGGGCGTTTTCGCGGCCGATATTGCGGGTCAGTTCCAGGATCAGGCCCATGGTCAGCGGCGCGGTCGGGTCGCGGCCCCATTGCGTGCCGCACAGCGTGACCTTGTGGTCCTTGGCGGCCTCCATGTCGATCGCGGCATTGCGCAGGCCCGAGGTGATCAGCAGCTTCAAATTCGGCAGCGCGGCAAACATGGTGCGCGGGAACGGGGTGCGTTCGCGCATCGCGCAGATGATCTCAAAATCCTTGAGCGCGCTGGCCGCCGTTTCCGCGTTCGTGAACGGCTGGCTGAACACCGTGATGTCGACGCGATCGGAGACTTTGGACCAGTCGGCGACGGTCAAGGCTACGTTGAGATAGTCGTCGAGGATTGCACAGCGCAGCCGCGTCATGGGGGAGGTCCGTTGGTGGCGAGGATGACGGTAGAATGGCCGTCGGGGGAGCGCCATGGTCGCGCGTATCGCGGCTCAGCGCAAGAAGCCGATGTCTCCAGGGCTACGAACCAAGCGGCGGTCGCACTTCGCCTTTGGTGCGGGCGTTGGTGCGCACCCGATCGTCCTCGTCAATCGCCTTCTGCTCAAGCCGCGACCACAACTTTCTGCCCCGGCGCGAATAAATCAGCATGCAAGCGGTTGCCGCCAACGCCGAAAGGAACACGACGGAAGCGACGACATCCGATGAGCTGATTCTTCCGATATGTTGCTCCTGGAAGAAAGCGAGCGCAGCCACACCCGCTAGACATCCGCCGATCAAGAGATACAGGATGCCATTCATTGAATTTGCTCGCAGGCCGCCTGACCACCGGATCGGCGCCATGCACGATAACAGAGGGGATCGGCGAGCGTCCCGCAGTTTCTCAGATTTTCCTCGAACCCACTTAGTCGCGACAAGCCTGCTTGGCGCGCCAGGCAGGTCCCGGGCCGCGCATATAGTGCAGTTCCGGGCGGTAGGGGTTGAACGCCTTGGCGATGAACTGGCGCAGGAAGGCGCGGAGTTCTGCCAGCGGTTTTGCCAGTCCGGCGCTTGCATGAGCCGGGGCGTGAAGGGATGCCGAGCTGATCGTAGCCATGACGCGGGCCTTGTTTTCAGAACGCCTGTTTCGGCGCTGAAAACGATTTTTCGCCCGATTTATTAAAAGATAGTTTCAATTGTCGGGATCTCGGCCCACATGGTGACCAACCCGTATTCACCCGTGGTGAACGGCTGGAAAACGGGTTCCCGCGGTTGCCCTTTGGCGGCCACGCCGCTACATCAGCGGCAGCAAATCTCCGTAAAATCCAACCATTTCCAAGGATCGCGATGGCTCGCCAGTTCGTCTATTTCATGCAGGGTCTGACCAAGAGCTACCCGACCCGCAAGGTGCTCGATAACATCCATCTGAGCTTTTACCCGGACGCCAAGATCGGCGTGCTCGGCGTCAACGGCTCGGGCAAATCGACCCTGCTCAAGATCATGGCCGGCCTCGACAAGGAATATACCGGCGAGGCCTGGGTCGCCGAGGGCGCCCGCGTCGGCTATCTCGAGCAGGAACCGCACCTCGACCCCGCCCTCAACGTCCGTGAAAACGTCATGCAGGGCGTCGCCAAGCAGAAGGCGATCCTCGATCGCTACAATGAGCTGGCGATGAACTATTCGGACGAAACCGCCGACGAGATGACCAAATTGCAGGACGAGATCGAGGCCCAGGGCCTCTGGGATCTCGACAGCAAGGTCGACCAGGCGATGGACGCGCTGCGCTGTCCGCCCGACGATGCCGACGTCACGAAGCTTTCCGGCGGTGAGCGCCGCCGCGTCGCATTGTGCCGCCTCCTGCTGGATCAGCCGGAACTGTTGCTGCTGGACGAACCGACCAACCATCTCGACGCCGAGTCGGTGTCCTGGCTGGAAGGCCATTTGCGGAATTATCCCGGCGCGATCCTGATCGTGACCCACGATCGCTACTTCCTCGACAACGTCACGGGCTGGATCCTCGAGCTCGACCGCGGCCGCGGCATTCCCTACGAGGGCAATTATTCGTCCTGGCTGGTGCAGAAGCAGAAGCGCCTCGAGCAGGAGGGCCGCGAGGACGCCGCGCACCAGAAGACGCTGGCCCGCGAGCAGGAGTGGATCGCATCCTCGCCAAAGGCGCGCCAGGCCAAGTCCAAGGCCCGCTACCAGCGCTATGAAGAGCTGTTGAAGCAGGCCAGCGAGAAGCAGACCCAGACCGCGCAGATCATCATCCCCGTCGCCGAGCGGCTCGGCGCCAACGTCGTCGACTTCGAGGGCTTAAGCAAAGGTTATGGCGATCGCGAACTGATCGACGATCTCACCTTCAAGCTGCCGCCGGGCGGCATCGTCGGCGTCATCGGCGCCAACGGCGCCGGCAAGACTACGCTGTTCCGCATGATCACGGGGCAGGAAAAGCCTGATAAGGGCACCATCACGATCGGCGAGACCGTGCATCTCGGTTATGTCGACCAGTCGCGCGACGCGCTCGATGGCAAGAAGACGGTGTGGGAGGAGATTTCCGGCAATAACGAGCTGATCCTGCTCGGCAAGAAGGAAGTCAATTCGCGCGGCTATTGCTCGTCGTTCAACTTCAAGGGCGCCGATCAGCAGAAGAAGGTCGGCGCGCTGTCAGGCGGTGAGCGCAACCGCGTGCATCTGGCCAAGATGCTGAAGTCCGGAGCCAACGTACTGCTGCTCGACGAACCGACCAACGACCTCGACGTCGACACGCTGCGCGCGCTGGAAGAGGCGCTGGAGGACTTTGCCGGCTGCGCCGTCATCATCAGCCATGATCGCTGGTTCCTCGACCGCATCGCCACCCACATCCTGGCCTTCGAAGGTGACAGCCATGTCGAATGGTTCGAAGGCAACTTCCAGGATTACGAAAAGGACAAGATGCGCCGGCTCGGCCAGGACAGCATCATTCCGCACCGCGTGAAGTACAAGAAGCTGACGCGGTGAGTCGGCACTCCCGAGGCAACGCCCGTGGCTCGAGCCACGGGCGTTTTTGTTTGAACTGCGGTGGCTGATTTGCTGCGGCGCTCCGCCCAACATTTTCGCGCCCCCTTGGTGAAGCGCGAACGAAAGCTGCAGCCTTATCGCCCATCGGAAATCTGCCAGCGTGGAACGAGCCCGGTAATTTCTAGGCGCGATCATAAAGACCGCTAATTTTGCCTTGAAACTCGGCATAACGTGACGTTCCCGTAATATGCGCTGCGGCCAGTTGTCGCTTCACAGCGCGGTCAGATTGCGTAGATATAAGCCGCCTTCCGCAATTCGAATCCTCCAGCCGAGCCCTCCCTGATGTCCCTTGCTCCCGAAACGCCGTTGCCGCCCGAAGTTCAGCGGAAGGCATTGCGCCCGATTCCGCTGCTGATCTTCAGCTCCCGCTGGCTGCAGTTGCCGCTCTATATCGGCCTGATCGTCGCGCAGGGCGTCTATGTGGTGCTGTTTCTGAAGGAGTTGTGGCACCTGTTCGCCCACGCCTTCGATTTCAGCGAGCAGCAGATCATGCTGGCGGTGCTGGGCCTGATCGACGTGGTGATGATTTCCAACCTGCTGGTGATGGTCATCGTCGGCGGCTACGAGACGTTCGTCTCTCGGCTCAATCTGCAAGGACATCCCGATCAGCCGGAATGGCTCAGTCACGTCAACGCCAGCGTGCTCAAGATCAAGCTCGCGATGGCCATCATCGGCATCTCGTCGATCCATCTGTTGCGCACATTCATCGAGGCCGGCGGACTGGCATCGGGCAAGAGCGGCTATACCGAAACCGGCGTGATGTGGCAGACCATCATCCACACGGTTTTCATTCTGTCGGCGATCGGCATTGCCTATGTCGATAAGCTGTCGAATGTTTCCACGGAGAATGCCAAACACGCCGCCTCGCATTGACGGGCGTGTAAATCAATTGGAGTTTCGGCTTTGCGAACGGGAGCGATCGTCGCAATTCTGATCGGAGCTGCGATGACTCTTGGAACGGCGCATCCGGCGTTCTCCGCCGATGCCGCCTTCACCCAGTTCATTGCCTCGCTGTGGCCGGAGGCGCAGGCGGCGGGCGTGTCGCGCGCGACGTTCGATCGCGAGACGCAAGGACTCGAGCCCGATTACAAATTGCCCGATCTGTTGCTGCCCGGCCGGCCCGCCACCGGCGCGCCGGCGCAGGCCGAATTCGTGCAGGTGCCCGCCGACTACGTGAAGGAATCCTCGATCGCGCGGCTGGCGGCCGAGGGGCAGAAGCTGATGCAGAAGCATCGCGCGGCGCTCAGCGAGATCGAAAAGCGTTTTGGCGTTCCTTCAAGCGTCGTGCTCGCGATCTGGGGCCGTGAGACCGACTACGGCCGCTACCGCCTGCCTTACGACACGCTACGTGTGGTCGCCACCCAGGCCTATGTCGGTCGGCGCAAGGAGCAGTACCGCGGCGAGTTCATCCTGGCGCTGAAGCTGCTCGGCGAGGGCGCGGTGGCGCGCAGGGATTTTCGCTCGTCCTGGGCCGGCGCGACCGGTCTCACGCAATTCCTGCCGTCCGAGTACTACAAGCACGGCGTCGATCTGGACGGCGACGGCAAAGTCGACATCTGGAATTCAGTTCCTGATGCGTTGGCAGCGGCCGCGCAGCAGCTCGTCAACAAGGGCTGGCAGGCGGGTGTGCGCTGGGCCTATGAGGTGAAGGCGCCCGCCAATGTCGATTGCACCATGGGCGTGCCCGAGATGACCAAGCCGATCGCCGAATGGCTGCGCGCAGGGTTCGTGCCGGTGCGCGGGCAGCGGTTGAGCGCGGCCGAGCAGGCGCAGCCGGCTTCGCTGTTGCAGGTGGAGGGCATCTACGGCCCGGCGTTCCTGACGACGAAGAACTACTTCGTCATCAAGGAATACAATTTCTCCGATCTCTATGTGTTGTTCGTCGGCCATCTCGCCGACCGCATGACGAACCCGCAGCCGTTCGCGACGCCATGGTCGACCTCGACGCAACTGCGCTCGGCCGATGTCGAGGCCATGCAGCGTCACCTGACGCGCATCGGTCTCTACAAGGACAAGCTCGACGGCAAGGCCGGCATGCAGACCCGCGCGGCGCTGGGGGCGTATCAGAAGTCCGCCGGCCTCAAGGTCGATTGCTGGCCGAGCGAAGCGGTGCTGCGCTCGATGAGCGCGGGGCGCTGACGTCGTTCATCACGTAGCCCATCCGGGCTGCAGGTCGAAGCAAACAAAAAGCCCGGCCGAGATTTCGGCCGGGCTTCGGATCAGGACGCGCGGGTCGCGCGCCGATCGATCAGATCAGTTGCAGACTTCGACGCGGCGATAGCGCCAGTCGTAGCCGTCCCAGAAGCGCTCGCGAACCATGCGGCACGCCGGGTAGGGCGCTTCTTCCACATACACCGGACCGCCGTAGGCTGGGCGGCTGGAGGCGATCGCGCCACCGATGATCGCGCCGCCGAGCAGGCCGGCCGCCACACCTGCGGCAACGCCGCGCTGTGCGCTTGCGGGCGTCGAGGCAAGCGAACCGGCAATTGTTGCGACCGCGACGAAGGCAGCAAATGTCTTCTTCATGTCCTGGGCTCTCCTGAGTGACGCCTTCGGGCGCCGGGTTTAGGGATGACTCACACGCTGTTTCGAACTGCCGCTTCGCTAAAAAAGCGCACATGGGTCAATCGAAAGTAAACGTTCGCAATGGGTGGCCGAAAAAAACGGTATTTTTGCGCCAGAGATGGCAGACATCCCGGAACAGCAGTGCTTTTCCGGGATGTTTGGGCCGTAATTTAATGAAGATGAACGGCGGTTAATCGCAAACCCTGACGCTGCGGACCCGCCAGCCATAGCCGTCCCAGAACCGCTGCCGCTGCCAGATGCAGGATTCGCCGTAGCCGGGATCGGCGACATAGGCCGGGCCGCCGTAATAGCCAGGCGCATAATAACCCGGGCCGCCGTAATAATAGCCGTTCTGGGAGGCAATCGCGCCGCCGACAATGGCGCCGCCGATCAAGCCGGCGGCGACGCCCGCGGCCACGCCGCGCTGCGCATGGGCCGGCGCGGGAACAGCCACGGCCGAAACGGTTAACGCAGCGGCGGCGCCGAGCGCGATCAATGTCTTCTTCATGGGCTCACCTTTCTCAACGTGAAGAGCATCACGGTTTTGCCGCGGCAAAAGTTCCACATTTCGCTTGAATGATCAATGAACGCAGAAGGCTCCGGCGATGACGAAAACGGGAGGTGGAGCACGTCACGGTGCGAAGATACCGACGGCTGTTCTTGGTCCTTGAACGAAGGATGCGACGACGATGAGCGGAATGGCGGCATTCATGGCAGCGGTCGGCGGCACCTCGCTGATCTGCTACCTGCTGATGAACCGGGTGCCAAACCGCAAGCCGCGGCGCGAGAGCGCGGGTGGCGACAGCTATGGCACGACTTCCAGCGCCAGTTCCGGCGGCGATGGCTGGAGCCTGTTTTCCTGGGGCGGCAGCGACAGTTCTTCGCCCCATGATTCCGCTTCATCCAGCGACAGCGGAGGAGGCGGTGGCGACGGCGGAGGTGGTGGCGGCGATTGATCGCGGAAACACCGGCAATCAGCGCCGGATTGGTTTACCGCAACTCTGCCTTTTTAGATTCATTCCAGAGTTTCCCCGGCATCAGTTTGGAATTGCTTGAAAATGCGGCTTTTCCTTTTGCATCTCTTCGCTCCCTTAAATAACGATGAGGTCGCATCACTAAGGGTTCTAGCGGTTTCATGATTGTCTGTTCCTGCAACGTCCTGAGCGACCACGATGTCCGTAATGCCGTGAGTGCAGCTTCGGACCTGCCGCGAAATCCCAAGCAGATTTACGGCTGCCTCGGCTGCAGTGCCGAATGCGGCCGGTGCGCGCGCACGATCAAGACCATCATCGACGAAGCGCTGGGCGCCTGCGCCAAGGAATGCTGCTCCGGCTGCCCGCACAGCCGCCACGCCAACGACGAGCCTGCGCAGGAAACCGCCCCGGCGTTCGCCCTCGCGGCCTGCTGAAAGCTCTCTGAATCCCCTGATTTTTCGCCGTTTCCACCGCTTTTTTTGCGGAACGATTGCTCTTGGCTCCAAACTGATTTAGAAGCGTTCTAAATTCAGTGTCAGGCCGCCTTGGCCTGAGAAATCGGAGTGGACCATGCAGGGCGATCCCAAAGTCATCGACTATCTCAACAAGGGCCTGCGCAGCGAGCTCACCGCGATCAACCAGTACTGGCTGCACTACCGGCTCCTGAATAATTGGGGCCTTTTGGACATGGCCAAGGTCTGGCGCAAGGAATCCATCGAGGAGATGGAGCACGCCGACAAGTTCACCGACCGGATCCTGTTCCTGGACGGCTTCCCCAACATGCAGGTGCTCGATCCGCTCCGCATTGGTCAGAACGTCAAGGAAATCATCGAATGCGATCTGGCTTCCGAGATTGCCGCGCGCACGCTCTACCAGGAGGCCGCAACCTACTGCCACAGCGTCAAGGACTACGTCTCCCGCGACCTGTTCGAGCAGCTGATGAAGGACGAGGAACATCACATCGATTTCCTCGAGACCCAGCTCGATCTGATCCAGCGCATCGGCCTCGAGCTCTACACCCAGAAGCACGTCGGTGGCCTCGAGAACGAGGATTGAGCGCCGGATCTCTGGCAAGCGACTCCATCCACTTCGTCATGCCGGGCAAAAGCGCGAAGCGCGTCTTCGCGCTAGATGTCCCGGCCATCCACGTCTTGGGCATGGCATGCAAGTAAGTCGTGGATGCCCGGGTCGAGCCCGGGCATGACGGCGAGAAAGCAAGCTCAAAGCTGCGTCTTATAGCGCTCGTAGATCTCCGCCTGGCTTTCGCGCTCGCCAAGGCCGGTCTGGTCGTGGATCACTTCGCCGATGCTCGGCATCACCGAGCGCTCGACCCGCTCGCCGCCCCACAGTTTCGAGCGCATTAGCGCTTTGCCGCAGTGGAAATAGGATTCCCTGACCTCGATCCGCAGTATCGCGCGCGGCGGCTTGCCGAATTCGATCATCGAGGCCATCAGCTCCGGGTCTGCCGACACTTTGCCCTTGCCGCCGACCCGCAGCGTCTCGTCGATCCCGGGCACGAAGAAGATCAGCTGCACGAAGCCCGAGCCCTCGACGATGTTGCGAAAACTGTCGATGCGGTTGTTGCCCGAGCGGTCCGGCATCAGCAGCTCGTTCGGCCCCGCAACGTGGATGAAGCCGGGATTGCCACCGCGCGGCGAGGCGTCGACGCTGCCGTCCGAGCCTGAGGTCGCCAGCACGCAGAACGGCGACATGCCGATGAATTTCTTCGCATGAGCGTCAATCTCCGGCCGCGCCTTGGCGATCACGCGCGGCGAGGGGGCAGGATAGATCGTGGCGAGGTCGCCAGGGGCAAGATCGGACAAGGGAATCCTCCTGTCGGTTTTTATCAGACTAGCATCCCGCCAATTTTACGTCATCCCCAGGTTGGACGGCTTCCAGCTCCGTCCTTGCGAGCGAAACGATTTGTCCGCCGCAGCTTTAGCGAAGGCGGAAGGGCGGCATGAACGTGCTATCGATCTTGCGTGTGGTTCGTGGTGAGGTGCCGGCGCAGCATGCGCCCAACATGCGGTTTAACCGCCCGCGGTTGGTGGAACGAGCCGCTCTACGGTCATATCTTCACGATTGGAAACGCGTTGAGCACGAACCCGAAGATTGCGATCGTCCTGCTTTCACCCGTGGGACTGCTGTTTGCGCTGCCCATATTGCTTTGGGCTTTCAGCTTCACTGAACTCTTGGGGCAGGAGAAATGCAGCATCGGCTCCATTAGCGACGTCGAATACGAGCGCATCCTGTCTCGGGCCGGCGCGCAACGCTGGACAGTATGGCCCGGTCTGTCGAATGGGGTGTTTTGGCCGTCGGACAATGGCTTCCGAGGCCCGACAGCATCCTTCAACAGCAATCTCAATAATCAGCTTCTCTCACATGTCAGAGAGCTTGCTGGACCCGAGGCGTCCATTGATCGCCAACTGGCTTCCGGCCATGCCGTTATGCGCAGCATGGGCGCAGAATACGTCCAGACTCAGGAAGTGCCTGATGTGCGTCGGGATCGCGCCGGTTCGCACGTCCGTTTCACATACTACTTGCCGCAGGTTCGGTTCGCGCCTGCGTGTGTTCTTTGCCTGATATGGTGGTACACGACCATTGACGTGATCTTTTCTCATGACCCCGCCACCGACCGATACGAGTTGCAGGGAGTGACCGTTCTGCACGCAGGGCAGAAAGGCACCCCCGACAAAGAGCGCGCGCGCAACGTCCCGTGGGGTAGTTGCCCTAAGTTTCGATGATCCTTTCGCAATGGACGGTTGGATTGAGCAATGGACATCGCAACGCAACCCGCGGGCTCGCGCTCGCTTCACCAGCTCACATCGCCCGCTGCGGCGCGGTCTGCAGCAATTCCTGCAGCTCCTTCTTGTAGAACTTTGCGTTCCCCGTCGTGAGATGGCCGCGCGTGTCGCTGGAGGCTGGGATCAAAAGCAGGCGGCCGTTCTTGACGCGCTTCATCGCAGCATCCGTGACGCCGGTTTCCGGCGGATTGCGCTCGTCATCCGCGGCGTTGATCAAAAGCAGGGTGGCCTCGATCTTCTCGAGCGCGGGTGCCGGATTGTAATCGTGCGAGGCTTCCCACTGGTAGATGAAGTCGTTGGCATCGGCGGTGATTGCGGTGGCCAGCCGGTCGTCGAACATCTTGTCGGCCTTCGCTGCCGTCGGCGCCAGCGCCTGATAGGCCAGCGTTCCACCGCCGGTCGCAATGCCATAGGCGTTAATGGCGTATTTCATCATGCGCGGCTGAGTGATGTAATTGCCGCTGACGTAGTCGGGGTCGTTCTTGATGGTCTCGAGCATCATGCGGCGCAGCATCCAGTTACGCGCCGCCATTTCGGTCGGCTGCGAGGCCATCGGCACCAGCGCGTCCATGAATTGCGGATATTTGCCGCCCCAGATCCAGGTATGCATGCCGCCCATCGAATTGCCGATCACGAGACGCAGATGCTTGATGCCGAGCCCCTCCGTGACCAGGCGATACTGCGCATCGACCATGTCGTCGTAATTGTATTTCGGAAACGCGGTCTTCATGCCGTCGGAGGGTTTTGACGATTTGCCATGGCCGACGCTGTCAGGAATGATGATGTAGTATTTCGTTGCATCGAGCGGCTGGCCGGGGCCGAACAATTCACCGCCGAAGGTCGCCGTCAGCATGCTCGCCGCCGAGCCGCCCGAGCCATGCAGCACCAGCACCGGCTGCCCGGTCGGCTCGCCGATCGTGGTGTAGGCCAGCCGCAGCGCCGGCATCGTTTCGCCGGTGTGGAACTTGAAGTCCCTGGCGATCCACTCGCCCTGTTTCGGCGCGGGATAATCGGCGGCAAAAGCGGTGAGGGTGCTGAGCGCCAGTGCGGCGGCGGACAGCGCGGCGTGCGACAGATTCATGATGGTCTCCCCAAGACTTGTGGCCGTGACTCGTGGCCGTCTTCTGCGGCTGTCTCGTGCGCCGCTTGCGGAAACCTTATCACACCAGCGATTTCCGTGCGATCCGACGCGCGGCGCTGCCTAGCCCTCCACCTCGGTCTCCGGCCGGTCATTGCCGGCGGCGGTCTCCGAGAGCCATCGTCCGTCAGCGGTTTCGTACTCGATCACCTCCGTGCGGCCCGGCACCCGTTGCTCCGCCGCGGCGCGCCGGGCGGCGGCCAGCGCCGTGGCGCGGTTCGGAAACGGCTCGGAAAACACGCCGTTGACGGTGTAGGCCCAGCCGCCGTCATGTTCGACGATCTTGTAGGTCACGTGGGTCATCGGGAACTCGCCGTTTGCAGGTACCGACAGGGGTGAACGTGCCACTAGATTCATGACAGAATAGGGCACGCCGTCGGATTTTGCACCGGCCGTTCGTCCTTGATCGACGACCCCTGCAGAAGAGAGAAGCATGTGCCGCAACATCAAGACCCTGTTCAACTTCGAGCCCCCGGCCACGCATGCGGAGATCCATGCTTCCGCGCTGCAATTCGTGCGAAAGCTCTCCGGCTTCAACTCGCCGTCGCAGGCCAATGCGGAGGCGTTCAACCGCGCGGTGTCCGAAGTCTCCGACAGCGCGCGGCGCTTGCTGGCTTCGCTTGAGACCAACGCCCCACCGCGCGACCGCGAAGTCGAGGCCGAGAAGGCGAAGGAGCGCTCGCGCCGGCGGTTTGGCTAGCTGGTTCCGGCTGCGCGTGATGCGCCTCACGGTGCGACGAGGCCGCAGCGTCCATGATGGCATCCTGCGTTTAGCCATCGGAGGGATGTCATGGATCAAGAAAAGCGGTTGAAGCTCGCCGCCATCTTCTTCGCCAGTTTCTGGATCGGCGGGATGCTGTGGTGGAGCGACGAGTATCATCCCGCCTACATCATCCTTCTTGCCGTTTGCGGGACCCTCGGAGGCTACCTCTGGTACCTCGGGATGCGCTGGGTTTTTCGTCACATGCACCTGCTGACGCGAAACGGCGATCACGGCGCCGGCAACGAGACGCCGTGACGCCTTCGCCGATCGATCAGCCCGCGTCCCACTTCACCGGCAGATTCAGCAGACCGCGAAATGCCCAGCCGCCGATCCGCACCGGCTCGTTGTCGTCCAGCCGCAACCCCTTCAGCCGCGCGAACAGGCTCGGCAGCGCGACGTCGGCCACCATCGCGCGCGAGGCGAACGCGCCGGCGCAGTAATGTGGCCCGGCGCCGAAGGCAATGCTCTTTTGCGTATCGCGGGTGATGTCGAAACGATCCGGATCGGCAAAGCAGGCTTCGTCGCGGTTGGCGGAGCCGAACATGAAGAACACGCGGTCTTCCGGCTCGAAGTCGATGCCGCCATAGGTCCACGGTTTTGCGACGCGGCGCGGCGACATCTGGATCGGCGCAATCCAGCGCGCATATTCCTCGAACACGTCGATCCATTTTGCCTTGCCCTCGCGCACCAGCGCGAGCTGCTCGGGATGCGTCAGCAGCGCCCAGGTCGCCCCTGCAATCGCATCGCGCGGCTCGTTCTGGCCGCCGGAGATCGCAAGCTTGATGTTGGCGCGGATGCTGTCCATGTTCTGGCCGGAAGCCAAGAGCACGCTGAGGATCGAGGTGTTGGGGTGTTTCTTCACCACCGGAATCATGTCGTCGATGGCGGCATCGATGCCTGCGGTGGCGGCGTGGCAGCGCGCCTCGACCTCCTTGTTGCCGATGTAATTGGCGATGCCGTCGATCATCGCCTGCGACCACGCGTCCATGTCCTGGTAGCGCATGTTGGTCAGCCCGGTGACGTCCTTCAGGCATTCGGCCGACAGCGGCAGCGCCAGCGCCTTGCAGAGATCGGCGCTGCCTTGCGGCACCAGCTCATCAAGGATGCGATCGGCATGGGCCTGAAACTGTCGGACCCAGGTGTCGCGCACGGTGCGCGGCGACACCGCCGGAAACATCGCTTGCCGCTCGCTCATGTGCGCATCGCCATCCTTGCGCATCATGTTGTGGCCCATCAGCACGTTCATCAGCCCGTTCGGCTGATGCGACGAGAACACGTCGATACGCTTCTCCTGGGTGAAGATGTCGTCGCGCCGGGTGAACACCGTCGAGCCGAGCTGCGGCACGAAGGCAATCGGCACCTCTTTGCGCATCTTCGCAAGTGCGGGATAGGGATCGGCCCAGAACGAGGGGACGTCGATATCAAAATGCGGGGCGTTGGACATGGGCTTGGTTCGTTGTGTGTCAGGAATGAGCAGACAAGTATGTCATTGCCGGGCATAGCCGTCCGAAGGACGGCGTCGCTTCCGCTCGCCTATGCCCGGCAATCCATCTTCTTCGCATAGACTCTCGTGAAGCGCGATGGATACGCGGGTTAAGCCCGTGTATGACGGGTGGAGCAGGTGCACTATCACACCGCCCGATAGCCGCCATCGACCATCACGATCGAGCCGGAAACGTAAGCCGAAAGATCGGAGGCGAGGAAGATTGCGGGGCCGACGATGTCCTCTGCGGTGCCGGCGCGGCCGAGCGGGGTGTGGTCCATGAATGTCTTCACCAGCTCCGGATTGTTGGCGCGGGCATTGGCGTTCAGCGGCGTTGCGATGAAGCCGGGGCCGATCGCGTTGACGCGCACGCCTTCCTTGCCGAGTTCGGCGGCGAGCGCCTTGGTGAAGCCGAGCACGCCATGCTTGGAGGCGGTGTAGGCCGGCGAGCTTGGTGTGCGCACATGCACGAAGGACTGGATCGATCCGATATTGACGATGCGTCCCTTGCTGGCGCGCAAGGCGGAGAGGAAAGCGTGCGTCACGTTGAACACGCCGGTGAGATTGATCGCGATGATGTCTTCCCAGTCGCTGATGACAGCCTCCGCCGCGCCCAGCATGCCGTTGCGGCGCACGATGCCGGCATTATTGACGAGGACCGAGACCTGTCCGACCTTGTCGGCGATCTGCTTCGCCATCGCGACGCAGTCCTCGCGCCTGGCGACATCGAGCACAAAGCTTATTGCCTTGTCGCCGATTTCCTTGGCGGCTTCCGCTGCCGCCTTTTCGTCCCTGTCGAGCAGCACGACGCGCGCGCCCTCCCGTGCATAGCCGATCGCGATGGCGCGCCCGATGCCGGAACCGGCGCCGGTGACGACTGCGATGTGATCTTGGAGAAGGGGCATGGGGCGTTTCCTCTTGCTTGGTTTTGCCAGAGGATAGCAAGTGAGCCCGCTTGCACAAGGTGGTAAGAAAGGCGGCGGTTTCGTAGGGTGGGCAAAGGCGCTCTTGCGCCGTGCCCACCATGCTATGCACGTCATCGATTGAATGGTGGGCACGCTACGCTTTGCCCACCCTACAAATGCGCAGCTTACAGCTTGCAGGTACCCTTCTTGAGCATGCCGTCCTTCACCGCCAGCGCGGCGACAAATGTCGGGACCGGCTTGCTGACGGTCTTGTAGTTCGACGGGATCGGCTTGGTCGGAATGCTCTGGTCCCAGACCTGGCAGACGCCGGTGCCTTCCCAGCGGATCAGATGAAAGGCGGCCTCGGCGGGGCTGGTTGCGGCAAGCGCAGTGAAGGCGAGACCGGCGGTGGCAGCAAGAGCGGTCAATCGAAGCATGGGAAAAATACTCCTGTCGTGGAAATGCGTGGCCGCGCTCCGCAACGGAAGTGAGGGAGCCGGCTCCCGGTCGGGGATGACCGGGCATCCCTTTGTTGTAACCGATGCGTGATTGGTTCAACGAGGCTTGCGAAAAAGGCCGGCGCGTCATCCTCGCACCGGCCCGTTACCCCATCTACGAAAGAAGTCAGAACGCGCAGGTACCGTTGCGCAGCAGGCCGTCCTTGAACGCCAGCGCGTGGCTGAAGGTCGGCACTTCAGAGCCGACGATCACGGTGTAATTCCCGGGATACGGCGCAGTCGGGATGCTCTGGTCCCAGATCTGGCAGAAGCCGGTGTCCTGCCAACGGATCAGATGGTACGAGGCCTCGGCCGGGCTCGACGCGGCAAGTGAGGTGAAACCAATAGCGGCAACGGCGCAAAGGGCGAAAATACGACGCATCTTCAATCTCCTGTTTGGATCACGGGGCTTTGGCCCGGCTACCCGAGTGAGTTGCGGGACACGCGAGAAGGTTCAAAGCTGGATGCGCGGTGGGTTAGCGAAATCCTGAACCCCTGTTATGGTTCGAACCGCGGGCGGTGGGGCGATGGCAACGTCCTGGTGGTGAGGATACGAAGCATGATTCAGACGATAATCCGGTGGTGCAGGCGCCACCGCGCCGGCCATGTGTTGACGATACTGTGCGCACTGGCCGCCTTGTCGTCTCCATCGGGCGGATCGTCCGCTGCCGCGCCGATCGCGGTGGCGGTGGCGGATTTTGATTATTTTGATACGTCCGGAGAGGTCGTGGACCAGAGCGCGGAGCATCGCGCCCGCGTGGCGTCGTTTGCAAAATTGCTGCGCGATAATCTGGCGGCGCAGGGCGATTATCGCGTGGTGACGATCGAATGCCGCGATCATCCCTGCACCGCCGCCAGCATGTCGCAGGACGTGTTCATCGCCGCTGTGCGAAAGGCCGGCGCGCGGCTCGTGGTCTATGGCGGCATCCGCAAGATGAGCACGCTGGTGCAATGGGGCGAAATCCAGTTGCTCGATCTCGAAGCCGAGAAACTTCTGATGCGGCGAACGGTGACGTTCCGCGGCGACAACGACGCCGCCTATCGCCACGCCGCCGATTTCGTCAGCAATACGTTGAAGGAAACGATGCCGAAGCCGTGAGTCGCAGGTCCGTAGGGTGGGTTAGGCGAAGCCGTAACCCACCGCGGTCTCTCCGCGCGGAAAAGCGGCGGATTACGCTCGCGCTAATCCGCCCTACGACTTCTGGCTGACGATCCGGCACAAACCTTCAGCGGCTGACCGCCGCGTGTATGGCCTCGCAATGGCGCGCGAGATTGGGATGGGCCGTGACGAAAGCTTTTAGCGGCGTCGGGATCGGGAAGAAGTGGATGTTGGCGATGAAGCCGTAGATGCCGGCATCGATGCTGGTCGGCTTCGGGCCATGCGCATAGCCATCAGCAGGAACCAGATCGGCCAACACCTGCAGATCAGCCAGCCCGCGCGCGTAGGCCTGATCGGGGGCATAACGGCCGATGCCCTGGAAATAATAGCGCTGGGCGTTGTATTCCCTGGCCTTGTTCATCCCGGCTTCGTCGATGCGTGAATGCTGCGCCATGAAGCTGTCGCGAAATGCCGGGAAATAACGCTCGTCCTTCCAGCGCGAATACGACATCACCCAGTAGAGGTCGTCCAGCATCCGCGTGACGAGATGGTTGGTCATGCGCTGCGCGGGCGTGAGATCGGCGTCGATGGTCAGGCCATACTTGCTGACGAGGTGGGCGATGATGGTCTCGCTATCGCCGATCGTTTCGCCATCGTCGACGACATAAGGCAGTTGTCCGCGCGGCGCGGACGAGGCGTCGAAGATGTGTTCATGGACGAACGGCACGCCGGTGAGTTTGAGGAAGGCGTAAACCTTCAGCCCATAGCCGTTGTTGTCGGCGACGCCGAACAGCTCGGGATAGGAGTAGAGGGTCAGCATCGATTACCGCCCGGAAATCTGTGCGACGCATTCGATCTCGATCAGCATCTTCGGATCGGGCAGTGCCTGCACCACGCAGGTGGTGCGGGCCGGGTAGGGCGCAGGCCCGAAGGCGGATGCATACAGCACGTTCATCGTGGCGACGTCGGATGCGCGCGTCAGCAGCACGTTGACCTTGACGAGATCGCGAAACGAGCTGCCTGCTTCGTCGAGCACGCGCTTGATGTTGGCAACGACGAAGCCGAACTGCGCCTCAAAGCCGTCGGCCAGCACGCCCTTGTCGTCAAAACCCGGAATGCCCGAGACGAACAGCAGGTCGCCAACGCGTGTGGCGAACGAGAGCGGCGGGGCCTTGATGCCGGCGGGCGGAGCGAAGTGCTGGATCGGGGGCAAGGGACACCTCCAAGAACGGTTCGGTGCTTTGAGCCTAACGCGCCGCTGCCTCGCTGGAAAGGCAGCGGCGCGGCGCTTACGACCCGCCGATAGCTTTGGAAAGGTGCGATGCGATAGGATCGCGGAAGCAAATTGCCGCGCGGATTACTAGCGCAAGATGATCGCGGCAAAGGTAATGCAGTTCACAGGCGCGACGATTATCATGCGCCTGCGCAGAAATCTTTCGTACGGGACCGGCAGATTTTGATGAAATTGTGTCGCGCCTGCGTCCCCGTGCGGGCCATCAATGCGCTTTCCGGATTACCTCGATGGGGTACAATCAGCCGGTCACGACTCAAGCGGCGCCTCAGGCCGCCAATTCCCTGGAGAAAATATCCATGAAGATGCCATCCGCCCTCCGTGCCGCCATGCTCGCGCTTGCGGCTTTCGCGGGCGTTACGTTGTCTTCCGCCGCGCGTGCCGACGAAGGTTTCGTGCAGCTCACGATCTACAAGGCGGGCTGGGTGATCGGCGGTTCCGGCGGCAGTGGCGTCTTGGATTTCCGCGGGCGGCGATACGCGCTTTCGACCGGCGGCCTCGACTACGGCTTTGTGTTCGGCGGCTCGAAGACGATCCTGCGCGGCCGCGTCAGCAACATCTGGCGCGCCTCCGATGTCGCGGGCGTCTACGGAGCGGCCGGCGCGGGCATTGCGGTCGGCCGCGGCGCGCGCGCGATCGTGCTCACCAACCAGAAGGGCGCAGTGCTGGAATTGACCGGGCACCAGGTTGGCTTGATGGCGAATGCCGATCTCAGCGGCCTCGCGATCACGATGCGGTAATTTCCCCGACGTCATTGCGAGCGGAGCGAAGCAATCCATGCCGCCACTTGCGGAGAGATGGATTGCTTCGTCGCTTCGCTCCCTTGCGCAAACCCTCCGCGTTTGTCGCAGGCAATGACGCTGCTCGAAATGGTGAGCACCTCGCATGAACCGCGACGAGCTGGTTGCCGCTTACTCTGCGCCAAGCCGCCACTATCACAACCTCGCGCATATCGAAGACTGCCTCGCCGTGCTCGCACGCGTGGAAAACCTTTCGGCGCTCGAGCGCGAAATCCTGTCAGAGGCGATCTGGTGGCACGATGTCATCTACGACGCGACCCGCTCGGACAACGAAGAGCTCAGCGCGCAATTGGCCGAGCAGCACGTGCGCGAGGATATTCGCCAGGAAGTCGGCCGCCTCATCCGTCTGACCAAGACCCACGCGGTTCAATCAGATGATCGCCTGGGCGCCATCCTGATCTCGATCGACCTCAGCATTTTGGGCGCGGAGCCGGCGCGATACGACGCTTACGCCGCCGCGATCCGACAGGAGTTCATCCATGTGGCGGAAGGCGACTATCGCGCCGGCCGCGCCAGGGTGCTCAGCCAGTTCGCAGGCCGGCCGGTCATCTTTCCCGATGCGGTTTTCGCCGCGAGATATGACCGGCAGGCCCGCGAAAACCTCGCGCGCGAACTGGCGTCCTTGCGCTGACGGTTACTTCACCCCGAGAAAGTCCCGCTTGCCGATCTCGACGCCGTTGTGGCGCAGGATGCCGTGGGCGGTGGCGGCATGAAAATAGAAATTCGGGAAGGCAAAATTGACGA
Organism: Bradyrhizobium sp. CCBAU 051011; assembly: GCF_009930815.1. Lineage (NCBI taxonomy): Bacteria > Pseudomonadati > Pseudomonadota > Alphaproteobacteria > Hyphomicrobiales > Nitrobacteraceae > Bradyrhizobium > Bradyrhizobium sp. CCBAU 051011. Next base: position 4,010,732 of record NZ_CP022222.1, read on the forward strand.
GATATTGCTGGCCGGTCAGCGTCCGGGTGCTGCCCAGGCCGACGGGGAAGGTCACCTCGCGCGTGTCGCCGCCGTCGAATTGCGCCGGCTTGAACGACTTCACATAGTCGGTCGCTTTCGCAATCCGCTGCTGCAGTTCCTCAAAACTCTTTTCGGTGTCCGGCGTCGACGGCACTTCGCTCCCCGTCAGCCGCGCGCAGGTCTTCGCGGCGAAATCGCAGACGATCTGCACCTGCCGCGTCAGCGGATACATGTCCGGATAGAGCTGCGCATTGAGCAGCACCTCGGGCTGGATGTTCTTCGCCTTGCAATGTGCTTCCGCCTTGGTGAGCAGACCGGAAAGGCCGCCGAGAATCTGCAGGAAGGCGGGCACGGTGGCGTCATGGAAAGACATGCGATGCTCTTTTCGTGATGTGGAATGAGGCCTCGGGAGGACGAGGTGCTTTGCGAGATGGGGAGCTGCGAAGGAAATACAACTCCTGCAGCCTGCGGATCACAGTCAATTATTCCCGCTCCGAACCCGTAGCCCGGATGGAGCGAAGCGCAATCCGGGGTTCTGTGCACGCGGGCACTGTCCCGGATTTCGCTGCGCTCCATCCGGGCTACGAGGAGTCAGTTCATCGCGCTGCCGGCATTACCATGCCGGCAGGCTGCGCCTGGGCGCTCTGCCCGCGCATCCGCGCCAGCAATTCCGCCGTCGGCCAGGAATCCGCAGGGAGCCCGTACTTGATCTGCATCGCCTTCACCGCCGTGCGGCTCAATTGTCCCATCACGCCGTCGACCTTGCCGACATTGAAGCCCGCGCGCACCAGAAGCTGCTGCAGCTCCTTCAGCTCGTTGAGCGGCAGTTGCGCCACCGGCGCCGACGGCTGGCGCATCGGCGGGGCGCCGGCGATGCGGGTGGCGAGATAGGCTGCGGTGGTCGAATAGATCAGCGAGTTGTTCCACTCGGTGTAGGCGGCGAAATTCGCATAGGCCAGAAACGCCGGTCCGGTGCGGCCCATCGGAATTAGCAGCGACGCCGGCAGGTCGTCGTTCGGCAACGGCCTGCCGTCGGGATAGGTGACGCCGAGCTGCGCGAATTTTGCGCGCGGCAGTTTGGTCGTCAGATCAGCCTGATCCCATGGAAAATTCGCAGGCGCGCGGACTTCCTGCAGCCATGGCTCGCCGCGCCGCCATTTTAAACCGGTGGCGATGTAGTTCGCGGTCGAGCCGATCACGTCGGGCGCGCTGCGCAGCAGGTTGCGATGGCCGTCGCCGTCATAGTCCACCGCATAGGTGAAATAATGCGTCGGCAAAAATTGCGTTTGCCCGAGCTCACCGGCCCATGCGCCGATCATCTCGCTTGCCGTGAGGTCGCCGCGGTCGACGATCTTGAGCGCCGCGATGGTTTCCTTGCTGAACATCTCCGAGCGGCGACAGTCATACGCCAGCGACACCAGCGAGCGCAGCGTAGACAGATTGCCGAGCTCGGCGCCAAAACTGCTCTCCAGCCCCCAGAATGCGGCGATCACGGCCGGCGGCACGCCATATTCCTTCTCGGCGCGGTTGAACGCTGCCGCATGCATCCGGATTCGCGCCTGCGCATTTTTTGCCGCGCCGTCGGACGCTCTGTTCCGCGCGAACTCGGTGAACACCTGGCCGAATACGCGCTGGCCGCGGTCGCGATTGACGATGCCCTGGTCGTAGACGAGGTAGGGCGCGGCTTCGGCCAACGCGCGCTGCGACACGCCCTCCGCGGCGGCCTGCTGTTTGAGGTCCGCCAGGAAGCGGTCGAACGACAGGCCGTTGTGGCAGGAAGCGGCACGGGGGGCGCGTGGAACGGCGGCCGGTGGCTGCTGACCGGACAGCGGTGCGACAGCGGGCCTCGGCCCGGGACGGGATGGAGCAAGGACCGGCTGGGCGATGGCGAGGGATGAAAGGAACAGGGACGCCGTGGCAGCAACGAGGAATCGGAAGTGCGGCATCAATGTCCCCGGGTGAAAGGAATCGTAGGGTGGGCAAAGCGACTTGTCCGCCGTAGCTCGAAGAGCGAAGGCGGAAGCGTGCCCACCATCTCAAAGCAAGGTGGCCAGTTCAACCAAGATGGTGGGCACGGCGCAAGGGCGCCTTTGCCCACCCTGCAAATTTCACAATGCCGGAGATCGATCCCCGCCTCGGAGCAATCTGCCGCGCAAGCCCGCCTTGCGCATAGGAGCCTGCCGTAACAACCTGATCTCGCAGGCTGTTCCAACCGCGTTTCCCCGTGTAGGCTTGCCGTCTGCCCGACTTTTGAAGGTGAGCCTACAATCACCGGGGCGGGCGGAACGAGGGAGATGGCGGAAGACCATGACGGAACTCCGATACCTGGCGCCTGATACGCTTGACGAAGCGGTCGGTGCATTCGCGAAGGCCGGCAGCGCCGCGCGCATCCTGGCCGGCGGCACCGATCTTCTGGTGCAGATGCGGTCCGGCGTGCTCAAGCCCGGCGTGATCGTCGACATCAAGAAAATTCCCGAGATGACGGCGATCGAGCAGACCGCCGATGGCGGCTTTCGCATCGGCGCGGCCGTCTCCGGCATGGCGCTCGCCGAGCACGGCAAATTCGGCAAGGTCTGGCCGGGCGTGCTGGAGGCCGTCAACCTGATCGGTTCCAAGCAGGTGCAGGGCCGGGCGTCCGCGGGCGGCAATCTCTGCAACGGTTCGCCCGCCGGCGACAGCGTGCCTGCGATGGTTGCGGCCGGCGCCGTTGTCACCGTGCAGGGGCCGAACGGCCGCCGCGACATGAAGGTGGAGGATGTCCCCGCCGGTCCCGGCCGCACCAACCTCAAGCCCGGCGAAATCCTCGTCAGTTTTGCCCTTCCGCCGCGCCCGCCCGGATCTAGCGACGCTTACTTGCGCATGATTCCGCGCACCGAAATGGACATTGCCGTCGTCGGTGTCGGCGTCAGCCTCACGATCAAGGACGGCACCGTCACGTCAGCCCGCGTCGGCCTCGGCGCGGTGGCGCCCACCGTGCTGCTGGTAGAAGACGCCGCCAGGGCGCTGATCGGCTCCAAGCTCGACGACGCCGCGTTGGCAAAGGCCGCCGCTGCCTGCTCCGCCGCCTGCCGTCCGATCGACGACAAGCGCGGCACCATCGCCTACCGCACCAAGGTGGCCGGCGTGCTGCTCAGGCGCACCGCCGCGATCGCTGCCCAACGCGCGACCCAGAAAAATTGAATCGGGAAATAACTTTCATGGCCAAAGTTCACGTCACCACGTCAATCAACGGCGAGCCGATGGAATTTCTGTGCGAGCCATCAGACACCATGCTCGACGCGCTGCGCGGAACCTTGAATCTCACCGGCTCCAAGGAAGGCTGCGCCTCCGGCGATTGCGGCGCCTGCTCGATCACGCTTGACGATCGGCTGGTCTGCTCCTGCCTGATGCTCGCGGTCGAGTCCGAGGGCCACGAAATCAGGACCATCGAGGGCATGGCGCAGGGCGACAGACTGCATCCGCTGCAGCAGAAGTTTCTGGAAATGGCCGCGCTGCAATGCGGCATCTGCACCTCGGGCATGCTGGTCGCCTCCGATGCGCTGCTGAAGAAGAATCCTGACCCGAGCGAGGAGGAGGTCCGCTTCTGGCTTGCCGGCAACCTCTGCCGATGCACCGGCTATGACAAGATCGTCCGTGCGGTGATGGAAACCGCTGCCGAAATGCGCGCGCAATAGATCGCGGGAGACAGCCCAATGAACGTCGTCACCAACAACAAGTGGATCGGCCAGCGCACCATCAGGCCTGATGGCATGGACAAGGTCACCGGCCGCGCCCAGTTCGCCGCCGACACCACCATGCCAGGCATGATCTGGGGCAAGGTTTTGCGCAGCCCGCATCCGCATGCGCGCATCAGATCGATCAACACGGCCAAAGCGGAAGCGCTGCCCGGCGTAAAGGCCGTCGTCACCTCGAAGGACATCGTCGATTTCCCGATCGAGAAGGGCGCGGTCATGCTCGGCATCCAGGACATGCGCTGGATGTGCCGCAACGTGATGGCGCGCGACAAGGCGCTGTTCCCCGGCCATCCCGTCGCGGCGGTTGCCGCGACCACGGAAGCGATCGCGGCGGAAGCCTGCAAGCTGATCGAGGTCGATTACGAAGTGCTGCCGTGGTCGATCGAGATCGACGACGCGATCAAGCCTGATGCGCCCATTCTGCACGAGTTCAACAAGTTCGATGGCAAGCCCTCCAACATCGCCGGCCGCCTCGAGCACAAGAAGGGTGACATCGCGGAAGGTTTCAAGAGGGCCGATGTCGTCATCGAGCGCACCTTCACCACGCGCCCGGTGCACCAGGGCTATATCGAGCCGCATGCCTGCCTGATCTCGGTGGCGCCCGACGGCAAGACCACGATCTGGAGCTCCAGCCAGGGCCAGTTCATGGTGCGCGCGATGACGTCGATGCTCACGGGCATCCCGCAGAGCGACATCCGCGCCATCCCCGCCGAGATCGGCGGCGGTTTTGGCGGCAAGACCATCGTCTATCTCGAACCGCTCGCGACCCTGCTCGCGAAAAAATCCGGCCGCCCGGTGAAGATGGTGATGACGCGCGAGGAAGTGATGCGCGCGACCGGCCCCACGTCAGGCTCGAAGAGCACGGTGAAGATCGGCGCGACCAAAGACGGCAAGATCGTCGCCGCGCATGGTACCTTCTATCTGCAGGCCGGCGCCTTTCCGGGCTCGCCGATCCGCGGTGCCGCGGGCTGCAGCTTCACGCCCTACGACATCCCGTACCTGCTCTCCGAAGGTTTTGACGTCTGCTCCAACCGCTCCAAGGTCGCGGCCTATCGGGCGCCGGGCGCGCCGATCGGCGCCTACGCGGTCGAATGCGTACTCGACGAAGTCGCAGAGGCCCTGAAGATGGACCCCCTCGACTTCCGCCTGAAGAACGCCGCGAGGGAAGGCACCAAAGCCGCGCACGGTCCGACCTTCCCGCGCATCGGCTATGTCGAGACTGTGGAAGCCGCCAAGAACTCGCCGCATTACGCCGCGCCGCTCGGCGATGGCCACGGCAAGCCGCAAGGAAAACTACGAGGCAGGGGCGTCGCCAGCGGCTTCTGGTTCAACGCCGGCGGCGAATCTTCAGCGCAGGTCAACATCACCGAGGACGGCAACGTCGTCGTCACCACGGGGCATCCTGACATTGGCGGCTCGCGCGCCGGCATTGCCAACATCTGCGCCGAACTGCTTGGCATCGACTACCGCCGCGTCTCCGTTATCATCGGCGATACGCAAACGGTCGGCTTCTCCAACCTGACCGGCGGCAGCCGCGTGCTGTTCGCCTCTTCCATGGTGGTGACGCAGTCGACCGAAAAGATCATCCAGACCTTACGCGAACGCGCGGCAAAAATCTGGGAGATCGATCCCGAAGCGGTGAAGTGGGAGCAGGGCGCGGCGCATCCGGTGAGCCCGAACGCCGGCCAGTTCGAGCCGCTAACGCTGCAACAACTCGCCGAGAAGGCGCCCGCGATGGGCGGACCGATCGGGGCCGGCGTGCAACTCAACACGCAAGGAGCAGACGGCGGTTTCGGCACGCATGTCTGCGACGTCGAGGTCGACGTCGATCTCGGCATCGCGCGCGTGATCCGCTACACCGCCGTGCAGGATGTCGGCCGCGCCATTCATCCCGGCTATGTCGAGGGTCAGCTCCAGGGCGGCGTCGCGCAAGGGATCGGCTGGGCGCTGAACGAGGAATACATCTACACGAAGGAGGGCAAGGTCGATAACCCCGGCTTCCTCGACTATCGCATGCCGGTCTGCTCGGATTTGCCGATGCTCGACTGCATCATGGTCGAGATCCCGAATCCAAAACATCCGCAAGGCGTCAAGGGCGTCGGCGAAGTGCCGCTGGTCCCTGTGATGGCGGCGGTGGCGAACGCGATCTACAACGCGCTGGGCAAGCGGTTCTATGCGCTTCCGATGTCGCCGCCGAAGGTGCTGGAAGTGCTGGAAGCGCCGACGCGAGAGGCGGCGGAGTAGGGTGCACGACGGTATGTGACCAAACCGTCATTGCGAGCGAAGCGAAGCAATCCATAGCACGGCATCGAGAAGGTGGATTGCTTCGTCGCTATCGCTCCTCGCAATGACGGCGGGGAAATCGTGGGGTGAGTTAGCGAGCGTAGCCCGGATGGAGCGCAGCGCAATCCGGGACCTACATTATCGTTCCCCGCATATCGCTGCGCTCATGCGGGCTACAGACCGGCGACGCAAATGAGCGACGTGCTTCCCTTCCGCGCCATGGCGTACAACAACGCCTGGGCAAACCACCGGCTGCTCACCGCCTGCGCTCGGCTGTCGCAGGATGAATTCACCGCGAAACGAACCGGCTTCTTTCCGAGCCTGCGCGCCACGCTCAACCACATCCTGATCATCGACCACTTTTACGTCGATGCGATGGAAGGAGGTACGCTGGGGCCGGCGGCCTTTGCGGATCAGGAGCCTTGTGCGACAGTTACCGCGCTAAAGAAGGCCCAGGCCGCGGTAGACCAACGTCTACTCAAGGTCGTCGAGGCGCTCGATAGCGCCGGACTGCAGCACATCGTCTCCGTGCATCGCGGCACTTCCATCCAGCGCGAGCGGATGGACCGTTTGCTGCTACACCTGTTCCAGCACGACGTGCATCATCGCGGCCAGGCCCACGCCATGCTCAGCGGCACGTCGGTGAGCCCGCCGCAGCTCGACGAGTTCTTCGCGGTCGGCGAAGCGCCGCTGCGGGCGGCAGAGTTCGCGGAGTTGGGTTGGACAGAGGAGAAGATATGGGGTGGAGCGAACTGAGGCTTGAACAAGCGTAGCCCGGATGAGCGACTTGTCCGCCGTAGCTCAACGAGCGTAGGCGGAAGCGATATCCGGGGCCACTCGTCCCCGCATATCGCGGAGCCTGTCATCGGGCGCGCGTTCGCGTGACCCGTTCGCTCATGCGGGCTACGGCGGCTACACCCGCGCACGCTCCAAGACGTTTTCGCTTCTCGTCTGCCGCAGCGCCTCATAGTGCCGCACATACTCCCGCGCCATCCGTTCCGACGTGAACCGCTTCTCGAAATGCGCGCGCACGCGGCCGCGATCCAGCTCCCCGATACGTCCGAGCGCCTCGATCGCCTGCTCTTCGCTCTCCACGACAAAACCGGTGGTCCCGTCGTCGATCACCTCGGGCACCGAGCCCGAGCGGAACGCGATCACAGGCGTGCCGCACGCCATCGCCTCGATCATCACAAGGCCGAACGGCTCGGGCCAATCAATCGGAAACAGCAGGGCCGTGGCGCCGGCGAGAAATTCCTCCTTGGTCTTGTCGTTGACCTCGCCGGTCAGCCGCACCTGCTCGCCATCGATCTGCGGCTCCAGCTTTTCCTTGAAAAAAGCACGCTCGCCGCGCGGCAGCTTGGCTGCGATATGCAGCGGCATCTTTGCCGCGCGCGCGATGCGGATGGCGGCCTCGGGTCCTTTCTCGGCGGTGAGCCGGCCGAGAAAGGCAAGATAGCGCCCACGCTCCAATGAGGGACGGAGCGAAGTCGCAGGAAGGCCGTGATAAACGGTGCCGATCCATTTCGCCTCCGGCAGCGCTTCGCGCTGGTTATTGGAGATCGAGACATAGGGCGCATCGGGAAAGCGCAGCGCGACCTCGGGAAATCCCGGCAAGTCGAGCCGTCCATGCGTGGTGGTGACGAAGGGGACGCCGAGCCGGCTCAGCAACGGCAGATGCAGCCAGTCGATATGGACGTGGATCACATCGAACTCGCTGGCGCGTCGTGCGACGGCGTCGAGCAGCGCCGCCTGCGCTGCCATCGGGTCCGACCGCGGCCGGCCGAGCCGCAGCGCCCGCGGCCAGACCGGCTCGAGCTCGGCGCGGGTTTTGGAATCGCCGCTCGCAAACAGCGTCACCTCGTGACCGAGCTTCACCAGTTCCTCGATCAGCCACGCCACGACGCGTTCGGTGCCGCCATAGAGTTTGGGGGGAATGCTTTCGGCGAGGGGAGCGACCTGCGCGATCCGCATGTTGGTGTTCACCCTTCAGGTAGGCTCCGGTCCTGCACCGGGAGTTGAACGTGTCTCTGCCGCGAGGCGTTCCGCTTCTCTTGCGGGAATTTTCGTCGCACGATCGTCATACCGGCCGCTGATAGCGCGCGAGGATATCCAGCCAATCTTCCAGGAGACGGCTCATCAGGAATTTTTCGCGCACGCTTTCCTTGGCACGGTGACCGAGCTGTTGGCGCAACGCGGGATCCTTCAGGATCTGCACGATCCGTTCCGCCGCCTGATCCACGCTGTCGACCAGAAATCCGTTCTCGCCGTCGACGATCTGCCGGCGGATGCCGCCGACATTGCCGCCGATCACGGCGGCGCCCTTCCACATCGCCTCGGTCACGGTGAGGCCGAACCCCTCGCGGGTCGATTTCTGCAGGACCACGGCGGCGCGGCGCTGCAGCGCGTTCACCAGGATCGGATCGTCGACGGCGAGCACGATGATGCTGTCGTCGATCGAGCGCTTGATATCTTCAAGGATGGTTTCGCCTTCGGGATCGTCGCTCGCATTATTGCCGATCAGGACCAGCGTGCAGTCCGCTTCCTTGCGCGCCTTGCGAAACGCCTCGATCACGCCCTTGGGATCCTTCCACACGTCGAACCGCGAGACCTGCGCTACCAACGGGCGATCGGGCGGAATGCCGTGCTGCACCAGGCAATCGCAAATCTCGGACTCGGACAATTCGACGTTCTTGGCGGAAAACGGATTGATCGCGGGCGTGACGAACAACTCATCGATGCCGAGGTTCTGCGTATATTCCGGCAATGAAAAGATCGCCGCGTCATACTGCTCAATGAATTGCCGCAGGTACTTCCATGTCGGCGGATGCGGCGAGGAAAGATCGACATGGCACTGCCAGAACCACGGCATCCGCCGTTCCGCAATATAGCGCACCAGCGGCAGCGGCTGCGGATCGTGCACGATCACCGCATCGCATTCTTCGAGGTGAATCCGTGTGGCGTTTTCGAACACCACCTGTTCGTAGATCTGCCGGTCGACCTCGGGAAAGTCGATGTCGGCGCCCTGCAGCATGTTGTGCAGTTTCTTGGTGCAACCGAAGAACGCCGGCGTGCCCTGGATCAGGTGCCAGTCGGTCTCGATGCCGATCGCGTTCATCATCAGGGTCAGCGGGGTGAGAATTTCGGTGACGCCGCCGCCATAGAACGTGGAACTCACATGGGCGATTCGAAGCGTGCCCACCCGCTCGGCTTTCCCCGCAATCCGGTTGGCCGCTTTCCGGCCGATGATCGGCTCGTATTGCGCGAGCGAATGCAGGCCGAGCGTCGACCGGTCAATGTCTGGAGTTGCCAGCGACATGAGGCCTCCTTAAGGTTTCCACCGCGCTGCCATTCCATCGGCGCCTGACGCCTGGACGCTGCGCTCGTCACTAACCGCGCTTGCCGGGCTGCGTTCCCGAAGGACCATTGTTCGTTCGGCTAGTGGTCGGGAAATTGTGGCAAGTGTCGTCTGGATGAACGGCTTGTTCATCTGGGCTACGAACTGACCGCTGTTGTCGTCACCTAAAGATCAGCCAACCCAGCGGCGGCAGAACGCAGGGCGTCAAAAATACGCCGAGCGAGAGCCGCCCGAATCCTCAAGTACCGCATCTGCGAAGGATCACGATCCGGCTGACGATCCACCCCAGCGGCGGAAGAGATGCAGCGGCCAGCCAAACAGCCACCTGAGGGCCGACGAGACGGATAACGCCTTCAAGAGGGTCCACAGCACGTCACCCAGCTTCCATGCGGTTGGGCAACCGATGTTGTGCGAGATTAACGTCGTGATGAGGCGAACGGAATGTAGGGCGGATTAGCGCAGCGTAATCCGCCGCCTCACCACCATTCGGCGGATTACGCCGACGCTAATCCGCCCTACGCAGAACGCGATCAAGGCATTGTCGATGCGTCTTCAGCCATGCGACAATCGCCCAACCATCAAAGCATCGACGGAAAACCGGCCGTGAGCGAACCACAAGTGCCATCTCCCTTCCAATCCATCCGCGCCATCGACCATACGATCATCTTCGTCCGCGACATGGCGGCGATGCGCAGCTTCTATGAGGGCGTGCTCCGCTTTCCGCTGATGCGTGAATTGTCGGCGGGATGGATCGAATATCAGATCGGCGGCAACACGCTCGCGCTCGCGCGTCCGAGCCGCACCGCAAAGGATGCGCCGACGCCCACGGGGAGTGCGTCGCTGCAGCTCGCGTTCAAGGTTGCCGCCGAGGATGTCGATCGCTGCGCCGGCGAACTGGTGCGGCACGGCGTCGATCTGCTCGAGCCGCCGACCGATCAGAGCTTCGGCCATCGCACGCTGTTCTTCAGGGATCCCGATGGAAACCTGCTGGAGGTGTATGCGGAGATCTAGCAATCACTCGCCGTCATGGCCGGGCTTGTCCCGGCCATCCACGTCTTATCTCTGCGTCGAAAAGTAAGACGTGGATGCCCGGGACAGGCCCGGGCATGACGAGGAGTGTATTACGATTCGCTAACGCACCCTACGGACTGCCGGCCGCCCCGTCTAGTTCAGCGTCAGCCACACCAGGTTGCAGTCGCTGTGGCAGGTGTTGCAGCGCGCCGGCTGATTGAAAGTGTTGGCGAGCTGCCATTCCTGCGCCTCGTTGCTCCATTGCGCCGTGGCGTGGCAAATGATGTCGTCGGAACCGCAGGCGGCGCAGACCGGCGTGGCACGGGCCGTGCGGTTGACGACTTTCGGCTCGACCGGTTGCGGCTGCGGCCGTTCCGGCGCGATCCGGTCCTGGACGATTTCGAACGGGTTCATCAGCTTGACGCGTCGCAACATCGGGCCTGCATCCATCCGCGAGTTCTGGGAATCGCTGTTTTCAAAACTAGCGAATCGGCTTGGCCGTTCCATCGCAAAATTGCGGAATACCCACGTTTTAAATGTGATCGTCACCAGCGGGACACAGACGCGGCTCTCCGGGTGGGAGATGGCGGTATATTGATGCGCTGCGCCAATGACGCTGGAGACCTGTAGAAAGATCGAACCTGCGGACACGCGAACGCAAAACGGCCCGGCATCGATGCCGGGCCGCGCTGACCAAGTAGAACTAGTTCTTCTTCTTCGTAGCCATTCCGGTCGTGGTCTGCTGACCCGGTGCGCTTCCCGAATGGCCCTTGGCCTTCGCCGATTTCTTCTGATGTCCCGGCGCGTATTCCGACGCACCCGGCGCGGTCGATGTCTTGGCCTTCTGCATCTTCTGTCCCGGGGCGTATTCAGAAGAACCCGGAGACTTCGTGCCGGTCTGCGCAAACGCCGTGGTGGCGAGCAGCACGGTCGAAACGGTGATCAGTGTCTTCAGCATTGGTCTCTCCTCTTGCAGGTCTCTCCTCTTGCAGGTGACCCGAGCAACGCTGCGCTGGCGGCGATGGTTCCACCTTTTCCCGATGGCGACAGCGCGATGCAATGCTGATGAACAGATCTTCATCTTCGCGCCCGAAGACTCATACTGAGGAGGCGCGATGAAGCCTGCGACGTAGGACGGATTAGCGCTAGCGTAATCCGCCGCCTGTGCGGAATCGGCGGGTTACGCTTCGCTAACCCGCCCTACAGGCCAAGGCCGTTGCGCGAAAACAAAAAGTTTCTCAATCCTTTCAAGCTGATTTGCCCTGTCCAGTCGTGCGCGAAAAAAGAAACTCCTTCGCGCGAGACCCAAATCAGTCCTAGAACTCCCGACATCCCGGCCCGCAAGAGGGGCGTATCGCGATCGTCACGAACGTTGGGCCGGGCTGCGATGGACGCGACAGCGCCGGGCGAGCGATGCGGATTGCAGGGCGGGTTTTCCCGTGAGCGATCTCTGGCACGCCAGACGAATGACGCAGTTGCGTACGGCAAAACCGTGTGGTCCTGGCACCCGTGGCTGGTGTCAAGCTGGCGGAGGTTTGCAAAGCTCAACCGGGCGATGCGAGCCGCCAATTCGCCGGCGACGGAGGCCAGAGGAATTCGGCTCCGGGGAGAGCACGGCATAAGCCGTAAAACCATTGCGCAGGGAAGGCCGGTTGTTTCGGCTGATACCTGTATGCTCGTGTGCGTTTTCTTTAGCGCTTGTTGCACACGAGACCGCGGGTGCCAGCCAGCACCCGGCCTTCCCTGCGCCCTCTGCTTCGAGGGTGAAGAATTCAAGCATGACTCGGGCGCGGTGCGTCGCGGGAGCGCGAAGCCATGTCCATCCGCGTCATTGCGAGGAGCGAAGCGACGAAGCAATCCATCCTTTCTCTATGCGGCGAGATGGATTGCTTCGCGGAGCCTGTCATCGGGCGGCGCTTCGCGCCGACCCGTTGGCTCGCAATGACGAGCAGGCCCTCACAACTCCCGCGCATTCGAGAAGGCAAACGACGACAGGCGCCGCGTGTTCTCGTCCAAAATCAAGGTCCGCGTGATCGGCGGCTCGGCGCGCTGGCTGCAGTTTTCGCGTTCGCAGAGACGGCAGTTGACGCCGATCGGCGTGCCCTCGGCCTTCTCCAGGTCCATGCCCGCGGCATAGACCAGCTTGGAAGCATGACGGATTTCGCAACCCAAGCCGATAGCAAAGCGCGGCTGCGGCTGCGGGTGCGGGGCGATCGGCCGGCGCACCATCTGTGCGATCGAAAAATAGCGTGTGCCGTCGGGCAGTTCGATCACCTGCTTGAGCAGGCGGTCCGGCGTGTCGAAGGTCGAATGCACGTTCCAGAGGGGGCAGGTGCCGCCGAATTTCGAGAACGGAAACGTGCCGGACGAAAACCGCTTGGAGACATTGCCGGCATTGTCGACGCGCAGCAGGAAGAATGGCACGCCGCGCGCGTTCGGCCGCTGCAGCGTGGTGAGGCGATGGCAAACCTGCTCGAAGCCGGCATTGAAGCGTTGCGCCAGCACGTGCACGTCGTAGTTCAATGTTTCCGCCGCGCTATGGAACGGCTGATAGGGCATCATCACAGCGGCGGCGAAGTAGTTCGCGAGCGTGATGCGGTAGAGCCGCCGCGGCGTGTCATCGAGGGGGCCTGCGCGATTGACGATGGCGTCGATGGCAGCGCCGCATTCGGCAAGCCCGATCTGCAGCGCGAGCTGAAAGGCGCGCCCCGAACCGTCGACCAGTTCGGAAATCAGAAGCTGTCGCCGATGGCGGTCGAACCGCCGCAGCGTCTCGCGCATCACGTCGACAGGCATGATGCGGGTGACGATCGAATGCTTTTCGCGCAGGCGCGCCGCCAGTGCAGCGAACAGGTCCTCGGCGGAGACGTTGAGTTCGTCACGCAAATTTTCCGCGGCCTGCTCGAGCTCGGGGAAATAATTGCGGTTAGCCTCGATCAGGTCGCGCACGCGCTCGATCGGGTTGGCCTCGAACCGCGCGCCCTCGTCGCGGTCGGCCATTTGCGCCGCCACCAGCGTCTCCCCGCGGCGGGCCTCGGTATAGGCCGCATAGAGCCGTTGCAGCGAATGGGTCACGCCGGGGCAGAGTTCCGCGAGGTCGCGCAGTTCCTGTTTCGGCAGGTCAATCTGCCGGAACAGCGGATCGGAAAAGATCTCGTTCAGTTCGGCAAAGAACCGGTCCTCATCGGCGGTCGCGAGATCGCGCAGATCGAGGTCATAGGTCTCGGCCAGCCGGAGCAGGATCTGCGCCGTCACCGGGCGCTGGTTCCGTTCTATCAGGTTGATATAGCTCGGCGAAATACCCAGGCCCTCGGCGATTTGGGTCTGCGACAGCCCGAGTTGCTGGCGGATCCGCCGGAAGCGGGGCCCGACGAAAAGCTTCTTTCCGGAGTCGGTGGCCATGACGTTGTTCCTAGCTCTTGCAGTGGGTTCCGCCTCTCCCCGCGCGCGGGGAGAGGCCGGCGCGCGGCGACGGGTGAGGGGCTCTCTCCGCGAGTCCGAATGCGCGGAGAGAGCGCTCACCCCGACCCTTTCCCCGCAAGAGCGGGGCGAGGGAGAATAGGCAGTTCCCTTACCCATTTTGTGACAAAATTTACAATATAACAAATGTGACAAGTTCATATGTTACATGACATCACCATTCGAAATCAAGCAGCCTATGCGAATTGGAGATTTTGGCGTTTATCTCTCGGGACGTTTCGCAACGCACTGTCAAGAATGTCGATTGAAGGAACAGCACATGAACTACCAGCCACGTGGGATCAGCATCCAGGGACCGGCTTCCTATCTCAGCGAGATTGAAGCTGCTCAAGCGCTCCTCAAGACCAAGCCGACCTGGAACGGTGTTACCGCCGAAGCCGTGGCACGGATGCGTCTGCAGAACCGCTTCAAGACCGGCCTCGACATCGCCCGCTACACCGCGGCGCTGATGCGCGCCGATATGGCGGCCTATGACGCCGATCCCACCAAGTACACCCAGTCGCTGGGTTGCTGGCACGGCTTCATCGCGCAGCAGAAGCTGATCTCGGTCAAGAAGCACTTCGGCGGCAAGACCGATCGCCGCTACCTGTATCTGTCCGGCTGGATGATCGCGGCGCTGCGCTCCGAGTTCGGACCGCTGCCCGACCAGTCGATGCACGAGAAGACCTCGGTGCCGGCGCTGATCGAAGAGCTCTACACCTTCCTGCGTCAGGCGGACTCCCGTGAACTCAACGACATCTTCCGCGCTATCGACGTCGCCCGCAAGGCAGGCGACAAGGCGAAGGAAAAGGAACTGATTGAAAAGGTCGACAACTTCCAGACCCATGTCGTGCCCGTCATCGCCGACATCGATGCCGGCTTCGGCAATGCCGAGGCGACCTATCTGCTCGCCAAGAAGATGATCGAAGCGGGCGCCTGCGCCCTGCAGATCGAGAATCAGGTCTCCGACGAAAAGCAGTGCGGTCACCAGGACGGCAAGGTGACGGTGCCGCACGAGGTGTTCCTGGCAAAGATCCGCGCCTGCCGTCATGCCTTCCTTGAACTGGGCATCGAAGACGGCGTCGTCGTGACCCGCACCGACTCGCTCGGCGCCGGTCTCACGCAGCAGATCGCCGTCAGCCACAAGCCCGGCGACATCGGCGACCAGTACAACAGCTTCCTGGATTGCGAGGAAGTGACGGCCGCCAACGCCAGGAATGGCGATGTCATCATCAACCGTAACGGCAAGATGATGCGTCCGAAGCGGCTTGCCAGCAACCTCTACCAGTTCCGCCCCGGCACTGGCGAAGATCGCTGCGTGCTCGACTGCATCACCTCGCTGCAGAACGGTGCCGACTTGCTGTGGATCGAGACTGAGAAGCCGCATATCGAGCAGATCGCCAAGATGGTCGACCGCATCCGCGAGGTGATTCCGAATGCGAAGCTGGCCTACAACAACTCGCCGTCGTTCAACTGGACGCTCAACTTCCGTTGGCAGGTCTACGACGCGATGAAGGAAGCCGGCAAGGATGTCAGCAAGTACAACCGCGCCGACCTGATGAAGCCGGAATACGACGATACGCCGCTGGCCATTGAAGCCGACGAGCGCATCCGCACCTTCCAGGCCGATTCGGCAAAGCGTGCTGGTATCTTCCACCATCTGATCACGTTGCCGACCTATCACACGGCAGCTCTGTCGACTGACAATCTGGCAAGAGAGTATTTCGGCGAGCAGGGCATGCTGGGCTATGTGAAGAATGTTCAGCGCCAGGAGATCCGTCAGGGTATCGCCTGCGTCAAGCATCAGAACATGGCGGGCTCCGATATCGGCGACGAGCACAAGGAATATTTCGCCGGTGAAGCCGCTCTGAAGGCGGGCGGCGCCCACAATACGATGAACCAGTTCGGCTAACGCTGGAATTGATCACGCTACTTGGACAACAGGAGACTACCATGACCAAAGGCAGCAATTTCTGGGTGATTGGCGGCGAGTTCGGCTCGATGAACTTCCACAAGCTCGTGGAAGGCTCCGCCCAGGTTCAGGGTCCGTTCAAGACCCGCAAGGAAGCCGAGGACGCCTGGCGCGTCGTGTCGGAAGAGAACCGTCACAAGGCCGGCGTACGCTTCTCCATCGTGGAAGAGCCCTCGCGCATCTCGGCCTGAGCGGCTGCTGCCAATAACGCCTAGGGAAACGCCAAGGACAGGCGGCCCCATCCGGAAAACCGGGTGGGGCCGTTTGCGTTCGCAAAGGGGTGCCCTGGGCTCGTCTCCCTCTCCCCGCGCTTGCGGGGAGAGGGTCGGGGTGAGGGCTCTCGCCGGGGGCTCTGAACTCTGTGGAGTGGTAAGCTATTGAAAACAAACAACCATTGCGCAAGGCATGGTTACTGCTAGGTTAATCGGGCTAACCCTCGCAGGATAAAGGCGGCTCCCGATGTCAAACGCGCAAAATACCGGCAACGAAGCCCGAGACATGCGACCGACCAGGCTGCGCGACGCGCTGCGCCAGGCCCGCATCGAAGCTGCCGACCGCACCGGCGTCGTGGTCGAACTGCGCGATGCCGAGGTCGCCCGGCTCGAGATTCTGAACGAGGCGCTCGATCCCCTGTTCGCCGAGGTGCCGGAGCAGATCGACCTGTTCGATCGCGGCGTCAGCCAGGGCGAGACGCCGCGGCTGTGGATCGACGTGGTCGCGCATATCGTGATGGGACGCGACAAGCGCATCTACCGCTTCGTGCAGGACACGCGCTTCGGCCGCATCGTGATCGTCGAGTCGCATGACGTGCCTGTTATCGTCGACGCCGTCACCGGCTATGTCGCGCGCCGCATGATCGAGCGCGAGCATGCGATGGTGGCAACGCCCGCGGCCGCCGAGCCGGTCGTGGAAAAAAAGCCGCGCGGGCGCGGCTTTGGCATGTTCGTGCTTGGCTTCGTGCTGGGCGCGGTGGCGCTGTTCGGACTGGCATTGTATGCGAGCCTGAAGAATCTATAGCTTGAACCGACGGCTCGGGCATTCGGGGGCATCGTGGCAGTTTCGTCGGTACCGTTGGTCGTGCTGCTTGTCGGCGCGCTGTTCGGAACCTCCTATATCTACGGCAAGTGGCGCACGCTGCGCCGTGCCGAATTCATCCGCACCTTCCGCTGGCCGCGCGGGCTGCTCGAGCGGCTGGAGAAGCATCACCACGGCTTTCAGCGCAAGGACAGCGCGCTGGTCTCGCGCGGACTGCGGCAGTTTTTCCTCGCCTATCTCATGAGCGGCAAGCGCTACGTCTCGATGCCCTCGCAAGTCGCCGACGATCTCTGGCACGAATTCATCCTGTACACGCGCGACTACGACGCGTTCTGCCGCCGCGCCTTTGGCGGCTTCCTCCACCACACGCCCGCCGTCGTCCTCAGCGAGCATCGCAAGAGCAATGAAGGCCTGCGCCGCGTCTGGTGGTATTGCTGCAAATACGAGAACATCGATCCGGTGAGGCCGACGCGCCTGCCGCTGTTGTTTGCGCTCGACAGCAAGCTCAACATCGCAAACGGCTTCGTCTATCACCCCGATTGCGACGAGTTGCGCAAGAACGGCAGCGGCGCCGCGCATTGCGGCGGCGATTTCGCCGATGGCTCGGTCGATGGCAGTACGGACGGGTTTGGCGACGCAGGCAGCGACTCAGGCGGTGATGGAGGCGGTGGTGGCGACGGGGGCGGCGGCTGCGGTGGCGGCGGGGATTGAGAAATTCGCCTCTGAAGAACCTAGAGCAGCGTCGCCTGCTTGATCTGCTTGACGCGGAAGTCGGCGTCGACGGCGCGCACGGTCTGCACGCAGCGCCATTTTTTGCCCTCGCGCGCGATCGAAAACAGATTGTAGGCCGCGGCAGGATAATGCCGGTACGCCAGCGCCGACGCCGACGGCACGCCGACCGCGGGGATCTGGTGGCCGGCGCCTTCGAGCCACATCGTCGAGTGGATATGGTCATGGCCGTGCAGGACCAGTTCGGCGCCGCGCCGCTTCAGCACGGCGCGCAGCGCCTTCGAGTCGGTCAGCCGCTTCATCCGCGACGTGGAGTAGAGGGAGTGATGAACCAGCAGCACCCGGAATGCCTCGTCCGGCGGCAACTGCGCGAGCTCGCGGTCGAGCGCATCGAGCTGCGCGCGGCCGAGCCGGCCGGTCGCCAACAAGGGCAGCGTCGGCACCGCCGAGGAGACGCCGATCAGCGCCAGCGGGCCGCGCCGGCGCAGGAATGGAAACGAGGTACCGCTCGTCGCAGCATCGCCGCGCAGATATTGCTCGAACGCGCCGGTGAAGTGATGCCGCGTCGCCCGCACATAGGCGTCGTGATTGCCGGGAACGACGGTCACCTGTTGCGGCGTGCCGATGCTCTCGAGCCAGGCCTGGGCCGGGGTGAATTCTGCTTCCAGCGCCAGGTTGACGAGATCGCCGGTCACCGCAATGTGGTCCGGCCGCTGCGCCTGCATGTCGGCGACCAGCGCGTCCAGCACCTCGCGGCGGTGATATTTGTGGCGGTTGCGGGTCCAGTTGAGATAACCGAGCGCGCGCTTGCCCGCGAGATCGCGAAGCCGCGCCGCGGGCAGCGGCGGCAGATGCGGATCGGACAGGTGCGCCAGCGTGAAGGTATCGGTCATTCGCGCTCCGCCGCGTTCCCTGTGATATAGAGCCGTCGCACGATCATGTCGGCGATATAAGGATCAAACGTGATAGCTGTCCATCCGAGGTTTGCGTGACGGCGCTGCAGTACCTGCGAAAACGCCTGGGGCCGCAATTGCGACGCGTATTTCATCTGTATTGGCGGATGGCCCGCGGCATGACGCTCGGGGTCCGCGGCGTCGTGCTCGACGGCGATGACAAGGTGTTCCTGGTCAGGCACAGCTATGTCGCCGGCTGGCACCTGCCGGGCGGCGGGGTCGAGGTCGGCGAAACCTTCCTCGAAGCCTTGCGAAGGGAGCTCGTGGAAGAGGGGCGGATCGAGTTGACCGGAGAGCCGGCGCTGCATGGCCTGTTCTTCAACAGCCACGTCTCCCGCCGCGACCACGTCGCAGTCTATGTCGTCAGGCAGTTCCGGCAGGATCGCTTGCCCGAGCCCAATCATGAGATCGTTGAATGCGGGTTCTATGCGGCAGGGGCGCTGCCGGCGGAAACGACCAGGGGTACGCGGCTCCGGATCGCCGAAGTGCTCGACGGCGCGACCCGGATTGCGACCTGGCGCTGATGCAGGGCCGGTTGTTGCTTCGCGCGCTTGCAGCGCCTAGAAGCTGACAAACGGGGTTCGGCGTGGGCAGGATAAAAATTTTCAGGCTTCTCTGCGGCATCGGCCTGCTCGCGATGCTCGCGAGCAATGTCTGGACGATGTCGCGCTGGAGCGAAAGCCGCGGGGTCTATGACGACGTCTGCTATCTGCGTCAGGCGCATCTGTTCCAGAAACATGGCCTCGGCGGCATCGATACCAACATCATTTTTGACGACGACGACTATCTCAAGAACAAGTTGAAGGCGATCGGCTATGCGGAATGGAACGTTGTGGCACGGATACCCTGCCACACCTTCATTCCATCCGCGGACAAATACGTGATGCAATACCCGCCAGGCACCGGCTTCGCACTGGCGCTGTTTCGCGAGGGGTTTCAGGTAATCCCGCTCTATGTGCTGGCGAACGTGACGATCCTTGCCTTCGCGCTGCTTGCATTGTTTCGCGCGCGCGATCCGGCCTCGCTGGCGCTGGCGGCGATATTCGGCTTCGCCGCGCTCTATCTGATGATCAACCCGAGCAAGCCGAGCTATTCGGTGCCGCCGACAATGATGTTGTGCGCGGCTGCGGGATTCCTGACGGCGAGGTATTTCGTTGAAGGACCGCGGCGCCGCCTGCTGCTGATTGCGCTGGTGGGGCTGTTGGTCGGTCTCTCCGTCAATTTCCGTCTGCCCAACCTGTTTCTCGCCATGGGCTATTGCCTCTATCTTGCCGGCGCGTTCCTGCTGACGCGCAGCAGGGAGACTTTTCTGCAGGGAGCCTCATTCGGTGTCGCTTTCCTGATCGGGATGGCGCCGACCTTGATCGCGAACGCGATCAACGCCGGCAGTCCGTTCTCGACCACCTATGGCAGCGTCGACGTTACGCCGCCCGAATTGAATCCGACGGTACTCTTGAGCTATCTCGTTGACGTTCAATTCACCTTGCTGGCGATATCGGCCGCGTGGACCGCCTGGCTCTGGCGCTTCGATCGGGATCGCGCCCGACAGGCTGCCCTCCTGGTCGCCGTAAACCTTGCGGTAAACCTGATTTTCTTCATGACCCACCCGATTTTTACGCCATATTATATTATTCCCATCGAGATGATTTCCCTCTGGACTTTGCTGTTCGCAACGCTCGACCTGCGCGGCGAACGGGCCGCCGGCAGTGCGGCCTTCCCTCAACCGACCAACGCCTGATTGCGGTATGACGCGCCATGGACGGACTTAATTCGGCGAGCGTGCAATGACGGGGCCAGGCTTGCGGATTGCGGTTCTGGTGCCGTGCTACAATGAGGAGGCCGCGGTTGCGACCGTCGTCTCGGATTTCCGCAAGGCGCTGCCGACCGCTCAGATTTTCGTCTACGATAACAATTCCAGGGACCGCACCATTGAGGTGGCGCGCGCAGCGGACGCGATCGTGCGCAGCGAGCGCCGCCAGGGCAAGGGACATGTGGTGCGGCGCATGTTCGCCGACATCGATGCCGACGTCTATGTGCTGGTCGATGGCGACGCGACCTACGATGCGCCGAGCGCGCCGCATATGGTCGATAAGCTGATCAACGAACGTCTCGATATGGTGGTGGGCTTTCGCGTCGATCAATCGGTTGCCGCCTACCGGCCCGGCCACCGTACCGGCAACTGGATGCTGACGAGCTTCCTGTCCGTAGTGTTCGGACAGGCGTTCAAGGACATCCTGTCCGGCTACCGCGTGTTCTCGCGCCGCTTCGTCAAATCCTTTCCGGTACTATCGGACGGTTTCGAGATCGAAACCGAACTCAGCGTGCACGCGCTCGAACTGGCGCTGCCGGTGATGGAGGTCGAGACGCCGTACTATGCCCGTCCCGAGGGATCGTTCAGCAAGCTCAACACCTGGCGCGACGGTTTTCGGATTCTCGGCACCATCCTGAAGCTCTATCGGTCGGAAAAGCCGCTGCGGTTCTTCACGCTGATCGGCGTCTTCCTGATGCTGGTCTCGATCGGCCTCGCGATTCCCATCATCATCACCTTTCTCGAAGAGGGCATCGTGCCCCGGCTGCCGACCGCGGTGCTGTCGATGGGGCTGATGATCGTGGCGGTGCTGTCGGTGTCGTCGGGGCTGGTGCTGGACACAGTGACGCGCGGCCGCCGCGAGATGAAGCTTTTGGCTTATTTGTCCCAGCCATCGATCGGCAAGGATTGAGGCAATACGGGGATTGCGGCTTCCAGCGATGGACCGCGCCGCCGCCAGATGCTATCCCGCGCCCATCATGAGCGAACTTGACGTTACCATCCTGGCCGAAACACCAAAAGACGCGCAGGCGATCGAACGCCTGCACGAGCGCACGTTCGGACCCGGCCGTTTCGTGCTGAGCGCCTACCGCCTGCGGGAGCATGTCGATCACGTGCTGGACCTCTCATTCACGGCGCGGATCGGCACGTTGCTGGTCGGCTCGGTGCGCCAGTTGCCGATCTGCATCGGCGACACGCCGGCCCTGATGCTCGGGCCGCTGACGGTCGAGCCGCCGTTCCGGAAGCGCGGCGTTGGCCGCATGCTGCTCGACCGCTCGCTACAGGACGCCAAGGCCAAGGGCCATCGTCTGGTCGTTCTGGTCGGCGACGAGCCCTATTACAGCCGCGTCGGCTTCAAGGTCATACCGAAGGGACGGGCGACCATGCCGGGGCCCGTCGACTACAGCCGCCTCCTGGTGGCCGAGCTCGTCGAGGGGGCCTTCGATGGCGTCTCCGGCGAAATCCGCCCCGACTGGAGCAAGGCGCGGTAGCGCCGCCGGCGCGAAGGCGTGGTTCCGCGGCCTCGTCGCTATCGAAAAAGTCGCCGCCTTTTGGTGCCGGCCACCGGCTTCGACGCGGACCCCGCGCTTCCGGCTGCCTGTTGCAGTTTGTGCCGAAACTCCTCGCGCTTCTCGTGGATGGAAGCAACCACCAGGCCCATCGCCACTCCCATGCCGATCAGGGCTGCCTCTGATAACAGCAGGCTTGCCTCGATGGTTTCCGGCACGGCGTCGGTCACCCCAATTCCGTAAAGATGTCGCGCGTGGTCGGCGTCGCGGGCGCGGGAAACGATCAGTACGTCTTTCCGTAGCCCGCGGACCTGCGCGACAATTTCGTCAATGCCTTTGGGTTCGTTGATCGTGACGATGACCGCGGCAGCCTCCATGAGGCCGCAGCTCTTCAGGAACTCCGGGTTTGTCGCGTCACCGTAGAAGACGGTACGGCCCTGCCTGCGCTGCTCCGGAACGGCTGCGGCATCGTTGTCGACGGCAGTGTATTTAAATTGATGGCGATCGAGCATCGTACAGACGACTTGTCCAACCCGGCCGTGTCCGACGACAATGGCGTGGCCACTGCCGCCGCTCGGTGCGACGGTGAGCTCAGGATCAAGCGGTTTTTCCTGGCGCACCATCGGCGCCAGCCGCCGCGCGACATGAGACAGTGCCGGGGTGAGCATCATGGTCAGCGTGGTCAGCGCGACAGCGAAGCTCGATACGTTGGCGTCAATCAGGCTAAGGGTCGTCGCCATCCCAATGGCGACGAAAGCGAACTCGCCGCCGGGACCAAGCAGCAGCCCGACCTCGACCGACGCAGGCCAGGAGAGGCGAAACATCCGGGCCAGGAAGACGAGGATGGTGGACTTTACGAAAATCAGCCCGGCCGCACCTGCAATCAGCCAGACCGGATCGCGCGCAATCTGAGCAAAATCGATGTTCATGCCGACCGTGAAGAAGAACAGGCCGAGCAGGAGGCCCTTGAAGGGATCGATCGCAGTCTCGATCGCCTTGCGGAATTCCGTCTCGGCCAGCAACAGGCCTGCGACAAAGGCGCCAAGCGCCATGGAGAAGCCCGCCACGGCGGCGGCTACCCCGGTCGCGACGATCACGAACAGCGTCGTGGCGACGAACAGGTCGCTCATGCCGACCGACGCCACAAGACGGAACAGGGGACGCATCACCACACGGCCAACGACGACGATCACGCCGAGCGCGAGGGCGGCATTCGTGAGCGCGAGCAATAGTGACGCGACGATCGATCCGGAGTCTCCCGCGCCGAAGATCGAGATGAAGAGCAGAAGGGGAGCGACTGCCAGGTCCTGCGCCAGGAGGACCGCGAAGCTTGCCCGTCCCGCGCTCGTATTGAGCCGTTTCTGCCTGGAAAGAATCTCGATGACAATGGCGGTCGAGGACAAAGCGAGACACGCACCGAGGATGAGCGCTACCGGAGCCTTGCTGCCCGCCAGCGCGGCGACGAGGCTGATCACTACCGTCGAGAGGATGATCTGCAGGCTGCCCAACCCGAAAATCAGGCGGTGCATCGCCTTCAATCGGTCGTAGGACAACTCCATGCCGATGAGGAAGAGCAGGAACACTACGCCGAGGTTCGCAAAGCCCGAGACATTTGCCGGGTCGACGACGGTAAACCAGTAGAGAAACGGAAACCTGTCGATGAACGATCCCAGCCCAAGAGGTCCCAGGATCGCGCCGGCTCCTAGATAGCCGAGAACAGGGTTGAAGCCGAACCGCCGCACCAAGGGAATGACGACGCCCGCGGTGCCGAGCAGAACGAGCGCGTCGCTGTAGACGTGAACATTGATGGACGAAGTCATCTATTCCTTGTGCACTCGCTTCCGGGGGCAAGGGACGTCTGACGGGAGATTGCGCCTGGTATCTCCCGTCATTCCCATTTGGACGTTAGCTGGTACCACCAGCTAACGCCACCCCGCGGACCGCTGCACTCGCGGACTTCAAAACTTGAGGTTGGCAAACGCCCGCACGCCGATGCCCGGCAGGAGAACCTGGTCCTTGTTGAAGGACGTCGAATTGCGGATGTTCTCGTTCAGCAGGTTGTTGCCAACGAGGCCGACCATCATCTCGCGTGCGCCGAACCAGGAAGGATCGAGCTTCGTCTTGTAGCTGACCTCCGCCTTCAACAGGTTGTAGCCTGCGGTTGGCGTCTCGCCGATCGGGGCGATGTCGTTCTGGGCGAAGGCGTGCAGCAGGTTGATCCGTGTCAGCCAGTTGGCATCGCGCCAGAACAGCCCGCCGCCGACTCGCACCGGCGGAATTCGCGGAACATTGGTGCCATCGTCAAAGGTCGCGCGCACGACATCGAACTGGTTCTCGACGCCCCAGATGCCGCCATAGAGCGGCCCGACATCCAACTGGCTTTGGAATTCGCCGCCACGGAAGGTGGCGTCACGCTGCGAATAGACCGCCTGGTTCAGCTCAAGGGGAAAAGCCGGATCGGCGGGGCCGACACAGGCGACATCTTCGCAGGTGTTGCCCGTGAGGCGACGGTAAATGAAGCCATTGAACTTGGTGTAGTACGCAGTTGCTTCGAATCGGAAGGGGCCGGTGGCGCGTCGTAGTCCGATCTCGATCGATTTGGCGGTTTCGATGCCGAGATTGGGATTGCCGATATCGAAGGTGATAGTTGCTTCGTGCGGTCCGCGCGAAAACAATTCCGCCGGCTTGGGCGCGCGTTCGACGTATTGAGCGGTGATGCTGGCGACCAGTTGACCTGGAAGATCCTGGATCAAGCCGATGCTCGCGCTCTTCGGCGTGAAGCTTGGATTGCGCGCCGTAGGCGGGCCTATATCGCCGGGATTGGCATTGAGGTCGAACAGCTCCGGAATGAATGCCGGCGTCGTTCCGCTGAGACTGACATGCTCAATACGGCCCGCGATCTGCGCCTTGGTTGAATCAGTGAACTTCAACTCGTTGAAGACGTAGCCGGCGACCCTGTTATTCTTGTTAGGATCAAACAACCCGTTAAGCGGGCTGCCCGGATCGTCCGGACTCGGCGCGGTAAGTTCCTGATGCCCGGCCTGAAGGCCGAATGCCGTCGTAACAGCGGCAAAGCGCGCGTTGAACGGCGTCATCTGGACCTCGACGCGCCCTTCCTGCTCCTTGTTGGTAAAGGTCTGCCGCACGCCAAGGGACGAGAAGTCGGCGGGATCGGCGAGCGCGATCTCGTTGTGCTTGTAATCGGTGGCGCCCGCCCAGAACCTGATGGCGTCGATCGCCGCCGCATCCGGCCGGTATTCGCCCTTGGCCGTGAATTTGGTTTGGCGCGCGTCGATCCGGGACTGGTGATCGGAGGGCTCAATTCCGGGAATGCGGTACAGCGTGTCGTTCTGCGTGATCGCCGCGCCGATAAAGCCGCCATGGAAGATGTAGGAGCCGCCAATCGATGCACCAGCCGCCTGCATCGCCGAATTGGGCTGCCGGCCGTTGACCGGGCGTGTCTGGTCGAACAAATACGGATAGCTCGGAATGCTGTAATCGCTGGCCTTGCGGCCATAGGCGTCGGCATGAACAGCGAAATTGCCACCGCCGGCATCGATCAGGATGCCGCCATCGACACCGCGGTCGACGGAATTGACGGCCGTTCGGGTTTCTACCGTGACGCAGGAAGGTGATCCCACATTTGCGAGCGGCGCTTTCGCCGGCAGTCCGTAGCTCTGGAACGGTGTGGCCGCGCATGAAGGCAGGGCGTCCGGGATGCGATTGTTGGTTGCGCTGACGACGCCGCCGATCGATGTCGATCCGTAGCGCAGCGCCGCCGGACCACGGATGACTTCAACCTGGTTTGTCGCCAGTGGATCGACCGGCACGAAATGGTCTTCGCCGAGATCGGACGCACCGCCAGCGTTGGTGCCGTTCTCGAGGATGCCGACGCGATTGACGTCGAGGCCCCGGATGATCGGCCGGCTCGCGGCACCGGGCGCGAAGGTGGAGCCGGTAATGCCGGGCTTCGAGAACAGGAGATCGCCAAGCTGGGCGGTGCCTTGCCGGCGGATCTCCTCGTTGGGCACCACGGTAACCGTTGCGAACTGGTCGGTCACGACGGGCAGCACGCCCTGTTGGGGCGCGGCTGCAACCGGTGCGGTCTGCGGCTCTGCCGCGGGTTGCCGGTTTTGGCCTGGCGCCGCACGGACGACGCGTGCCGGCGCCGGTGACGGCGCGGGCTTTCGCCGCACAATCGGGCTTGGCGCCGTCACGGTGATTTCAGGCAGTTGCGTCGAGGCGGCTGACGTGCCCTGGGCCATCGCCCCATCGGCCATCGCGCACAGCAATAGCCAACTTGCTCCACCGTAATGGAACGCTCGTTTCTTCTTGAATGTCATTGTCCCGATCCTGATCCCGTCGATGTGCGACGGATCGATTCCGATTTTCCCTCGGCGGATCGGCCGCGCGGCGCGGCGATCCCCTCGGGAAGTGCATCAATCAATCGAGTTCAGGAGACGGGAGGCGCGCGGGACTGGAACGCGGGATGAAGCGAGCCGAGATGCGCGAACTCGGCGCCGGTGGTCAGGTGCAGTAGTTCGACCGCTTCCGGCAGTTTCAGCAGCGGCGGCGCGGCGAACAGGAAATTATTGGCCAGCGAGAGGACGGCACAAACCGCGCAGACATTGGCCGTATGCTGGTCGTCGTCATGGCCGGCAGGCTGTTGCGGCTGCGTGGGCTCGGAATGCGCAACTTGTGCGGCGAGAGTTGCGGCGATCGCAAGATCGGCGTCGGCGACCCCGCTCTGAACGCCCGGCGCCGTCTGCGCGGCGGCAGTCCCGTGAAAATGCCCAAACGACAGCGCAAACTGGATCGCGAGCGCCAACAGCACCAACCGCGAGCCGTGCTTGAGGTGTTTCCGGAACCAGTTCACGACGCCTTACGCCTTGTCCCTCGGTAGCCTAAAGCATCGTGGCAGCCGATGTTACATTATAACATCGGCAAAGGCGGTGGAGTGTCAATCGTCATTCCCGCTTGTCCGTCTGATAGCCCGACAATTCAGACGGGTGTGGGATTCGCGCAACATCTGCATTCCCGCCTCGCGAGTGGTGTGGACATCGGTTGACAACTGTCTCGAAGAGATATGTTATGTTATAACATAACATGATTGGCCCCGATGCGTCGTCTCTCCCGGTTAGGGCCCCGCAAGGTGAAGAGGCTTTTTGATCTCCATGCGCAAACTCCCCGTCACCGTCTTGTCCGGCTTCCTCGGGGCTGGAAAGACAACTTTGCTCAATCACGTGCTCAACAATCGCCAAGGCCTGAAGGTGGCGGTGATTGTGAACGACATGAGCGAGGTCAACATCGATGCCGACCTGGTGCGAGATGGCGGTGCGAACCTCTCTAGGACGGACGAAAAGCTGGTCGAGATGACCAACGGCTGCATCTGCTGCACGTTGCGCGATGATCTGCTCAAGGAAGTTCGCGCATTGGCCGAAAGTGAGCGGTTCGATTACCTGCTGATCGAGTCGACCGGCATTTCCGAGCCGCTGCCGGTGGCTGCGACCTTCGACTTCCGCTCGGAAGAGGGTGAAAGCCTGTCCGACGTGTCCAGGCTCGATACGATGGTCACGGTCGTTGATGCCGTCAACCTGCTGAAAAACTATTCGTCTACCGTTTTCCTGAAGGATCGCGGCGAGTGGCTCGAAGGCGACAGACGCACACTGGTGGATCTGCTGGTCGAGCAGATCGAATTTGCCAATGTGATCGTGCTCAACAAGGTCGATTCTGCTTCGCAGGGAGAACGCGACGCCGCCCGAATGATTATCCGGTCTCTGAATCCCGAGGCCGATATCATCGAGACCAACTTCTCCAATGCGCCGCTGGAGCGCATTCTCAATACCGGTCGCTTCGACTTCGAACGCGCGCAGCAACACCCACTGTGGTTCAAGGAGCTTTATGGTTTTGCAGACCATAAGTCCGAATCCGAAGAATATGGCGTCAAGAATTTCGTCTATCGCGCGCGCCGGCCGTTCGATCCCGCGAAATTTCATCAATTCCTGAATGAAAGCTGGCCGGGCGTCATCCGCGCCAAGGGACATTTCTGGATCGCAACTCGTCCGCAATGGCTCGGCGAACTGAGTCAGGCCGGCGCGATCGTCCGAACCGAAGGGCTGGGATTTTGGTGGGCGAATGTGCCGGCAGATCGCTGGCCGGACGATCCGTTCTGGCGACAATCGCTCAAGAAGAACTGGAGCGAGATGTACGGCGATCGCCGGCAGGAGATCGTTTTCATCGGCACGAATATGGATCAGGACGCGATAACGGCACGGCTTGATGCGTGCCTTGTTTCGGGAAAACCGGGAATGCGAATCGCGGAATGGTCCAGGCTCGTCGATCCATTCGCGAAATGGCGACGCGCGGACGAGGCTGCATAGAGCGATCTGCGGCGCCGCGCCTACCGCCCCTCGCGCACCCAGGTCGCCGCGAACGCACCGAGCAGCAGCAACAGCCCGACCAGGCCCGCGAACATCGGCAGCACACCGACGCCCTTCACGACGCTGGCGTCGCGCATCTTCACGCCCATCCAGCCGTCGCCGTGGAAGATGCCGGAAGCCCGGACCGGTACGACGCGGGGGAGATCGACGCTCCCGCCATCGGACACGCGGCGCGCGTCGCCGCCGGTGGCCTGCGTCAGCGGTTTGAGCATTTCCGTGGTGGAGGTGACTTCCGAAAATTCCTTCGGGTTGGTGGGCCCGACATTGATCAGCGCTTTCAGCGCGCCGTCGGTGGCCTGCCACAGGCCAAGCTCGTTGGCCGGAAGGGTGGAGCGCCAGGTGCCGGGCTCGCTGGCCGTCAGCGTGAGTTCCTTCGTGGCCCCGCTCGGCGAGGTCACCGTCACCGGCGGCACATTGTCGGCCATGGTCTGGCGCAGCACCACGAGGTCCTTGCCCTGGATCTGCAGGCGCAGCGCTTCCTCGTCCAGATCAGGCTGCTTCATCAGCCAGTGCGAGGTCCGCCGCAACAGATCGAGATGTGGTCCGCCACCTTCATAGCCGCGCGCCCACAGCCAGATGTGGTCCGTCAGCAGCAGCGCAACGCGGCCTTCGCCGAAGCGCGACAGCAGCAGCAGCGGCTTGCCGTCGGCGCCGGTCATGACAGGCGAGCCGATCGCGTTGCGCGTTTCCACCGTGCGGAAGAAGCGGCTCCAACGCGGCGGCTCGCTGGCGGAGCCTTCGAGGCCGCGCGTCACTGGATGGCGCTTACCGGCATCGCTCAGATGCGCGTAGAACGGCTTCTCGCTGACGCCGACGGGCTCGGCCGGCAGTACCGTGTCGAGCGGCGTGCGCCAGATGCTGGTCGTGGAAGCATAATCCGGCCCGGCCGACACCAGTACCGCGCCGCCGGCGCGGACATAGCGCGCGATGTTGTCGAAATAGGCGATCGGCAGCACGCCCTGGCGGGCGTAACGGTCGAAGATGATCAGATGGAAGTCGTTGATCCTCTGCTGGAACAATTCCCGCGTCGGAAACGCGATCAGCGACAATTCGTTGATCGGCGTGCCGTCCTGCTTCTCCGGGGGGCGCAAAATCGTAAAGTGCACGAGGTCGATGCTGGCGTCGGACTTCAGCAGATTGCGCCAGGTCCGTTCGCCGGAATGCGGCTCGCCGGAAACCAGCAGCACGCGCAGCTTGTCGCGCACGCCTTCGATCGCAACCACGGCGCGATTGTTCACCAGCGTCAGCTCGTTATCGAGCGGCGAAGCCTCGATCTCGACGATGTTCGCCCCGGCATGCTTGATGTCGACTTCGACATTGGCCGTCTGGCCGCTCGAGAGCGTGCGCTCATTGATGACCTCGCCGTCGCGGCGCACGGTGATCCTGGCGCGCTCGGCGGTGACGCCCTGGTCGTCGAGCCGGTAGGTGATGGTCTGCGGCTTGCCGACGATGCCGAAGCGGGGCGCGGCCGAAATCGCAACGCGACGATCGCGCTCGTCTTTGCGTCCGGTGATCAGCGCATGCACCGGCGCCTGGAAACCAATGCCGGCAGCGTTGGCCGGAATGTCGTGCACCCGGCCATCCGTGATCAGGAACGCCCCGGCGACGCGGTCGACGGGAACGTCCGACAGCGCCGAGGACAGTGCGCCGAACAGTTTGGTGCCGTCGGTTTCGCCATCGGCCTGTCCGGCCTCGACGACGCGCACTTCCAGCCCCTTGATCTTCTTCAGCGTATCGACCAGCGCCTCCTGCGCCTTGGCCGTCTCCTGGTTGCGCGTGCCGAAATTCTGGCTCGGGCTCTTGTCGATCACGACGGCGGCGACCGAGGATAACGGCTCGCGGTCCTCGCGGGTGAAAGAGGGATTGGCGAGCGCCAGCAGGATCAGCGCCAGCGCGGCGACGCGCACCGCAGCGCCGCGCGAACGTCCGAGCAGCAACAGCACCGCGATCGCGACGATCGCAGCCAGCGCGACCCAGAGCACGATGGTCGGAACGAGAGGAGTGAACGCGATACCGTACTGCATGCTCTATTGCCCCAGCCGTTCGATCAGGGCGGGTGCATGGACCTGATCGGCCTTGTAGTTGCCGGTCAGCGTGTACATCACGATGTTGACGCCGGAGCGGAATGCGAATTCGCGCTGCCGCGGCTCGTTCGGCGTCAGCGGCAGCATGGCCTGCCCGTCGGGGCGATGTGCCCAGGCGCCGGCGAGATCGTTCGAGGTGATGATGATGGGCGACACGCCATCGCCGCCGCGCGCCGGGCGCGAGGCCGCGTCGTCGTCATCCTCGCGCGGCAGGGTCTCGACCCAGGTCTGGCCCGACGTGAAGCGGCCGGGAAAGTCGCGCAGCAGGTAAAACGTCTTGGTCAGCACGTGCTCGCGCGGCACCGGCTCGAGCTCAGGCACGTCGAGGGAGGAGAGAATTTCGCGCAAGGTGCGCATGCCCGGTGTCTGCGATGCGCCGTTTTCGCCGGGTGGCGCCTCGACGGCATCGCGGGTGTCGAACAGCACCGTGCCGCCCTGTTTCATGTAGGCGTCGATGCGGTTGATGGCGTCCTGCGGCGGCTTCGGCGCGCCCGGCACCACCGGCCAGTAGATCAGCGGAAAGAACGCAAGTTCATCGCGCGCGGGATCGACGCCGACGGGATCGCCGGCCTCCAGCGCCGTGCGCTGCGCCAGGAACAGCGTCAGCCCGGCCATGCCGGCCTTGACGATGGAATCGACGTCAGCATTTCCGGTGACGACATAGGCAAGGCGCGTCTGCGACACCGACTTGATGGCGAAGTCATCGTTACCCTGGGCGCGCGTCGGCGACGGCGCGATCGGGGCTGCGGCCAGGATCGCAGCCAGCAGAACCGTGGCAGCCGCCGTGCGCCGTCGCCACAGCGCGGCAAGGCCTGCGCCGAGCATCGCGACCACGACCGCGTCGATCAGGAACAGCACCAGCGACGACGACAACAGAATGCCGCGCAGATCGCGCGGTTCGGCGTTGGTGTAGCTGGCGCGCTGCGCGCGCAAGGAAGCTGTATCGAGCGGCGCGATGCGATCGGCCGCGGCCAGCGTGTTGACCGCGATCGGGCCGTCGGCCGGACCGTAGAAGCCCGGCGGATGCTCGGCCGTGGCGCGGTCGCGATAATCCGCCGGCATCGGTTTCGCCGTCGAGGGCGGCGGCCCGAAGGCGCCGAAACCGTCGAGGGTGCGCAGCGGCGCCACCGTCTCGACATTGGTCGCCTCGCTCGCAACGCCCGCACCGGGCTTCGATGTATAGCCGGACATGTCGACCAGCCGCCGCAGCATCTCGACGAAGCTGCCGGACATCGGCAGGTCCGACCAGCGCGAGTCGGCGCCAACATGGAACAGGCTGACAATGCCCCTGCCGCGATGCTCGCCGGTTACCAGCGGCGTGCCGTCTTCCAGCGACGCCCAGGTCTTGGTAGCGAGCACCGCATCCGGCTCGGCCAGAACCTGCCGGTTCACGGTGATGTCCTTGGGGACAGCGAGGCCTGAGAACGGACCGTCGGCGGCGAAGGACGCCAGATGCTGCGGCTTCTCCCAGGTGAGGCTGCCGCCAAGGATGCGGCCGCCGCGACGCAGTTTCACCGGCACCAGATCGTCATCGGCCTGCGCCAGGCGGGGACCTGCGAAACGCACCAGCACGCCGCCCTGATCGATCCATGCATTCAGCCGTTCCCGGATTTCCGGCGACAGCGTGCCGACATCGGCGAGCACGATCATCGGCAGCCGCTGATCGAGGAACTGCGCGATCACCTGCTGCGCCGCGCCGCGGTCGCCGAGCCGCACGTCGGCAAACGGCGATAGCGCGCGCGTCAGATAGAAGGTCGATGCCAATAGCGGCTGGGCGGTATCGCTGGTCGCGCCGGTGACGACACCGACAGCGCGCCGCCGCCATCTCTTGTCGAGCAGTTGCACGGCGCCGGCCGATCGCTCGCCGGATATTTCCAGCCGCGAAATGTCGTTGCGCAGTTCGACCGGCAGGTCGAACGCGGCTTCGCTCTCGCGATCCTGCATGCCGAAAGCGTAGCGCGCCTCGCCGATCGGCGAGCCCTTGGCATCGATTGCGCGAACCACGCCGGCTGCGACGCCGCCGGTGGTGCGCAGCACCTTGACCGTCATCTTCGCCGCGGCGTTTTCGGCGGCGACCAATGCCTGCGTCGGCGCCGCGCCGCCTTCGAACACCGTCAGCTTGCGGTCCCCAAGGGTCTTGGCGAGATTTTCGACGAATTCGGCGCCGCGTCCGGTGTCGACGCCGTCGGACAGCCACGCGATCTCGGCATCGCCGGTCGCCTTCAGGAAGCGGTCGAGCGCGCCGAGCGTGTCGACGCGGTCGACCGAATAGGGTTTTGGCGAAATCTGACGCAGTGCGACGCGCGCGGTGCCGGCTGGCATCAGCGTGATGTCGCGCGCCGGCTCGGAGAGCGGAACCAGCGCAACGCCGCGACGATCGTTGTCGGCGTTGGCGATCAGCTCGTCAGCGGCCTTGACCCGCGTGTCCCAGCTTGCCGCCGCGCTCCAGCCGTCGTCGAGCAGGATCACCAATGGCGCGTTGCTGCCGCCGACGCCGGTCTGCGGATTCCAGATCGGGCCTGCGGCAGCTAGAATGACCAGCGCGGCGGCGGCGAGGCGCAGCAAGGTCAGCCACCAAGGCGTCCGCGACGGGGTTTCTTCCTTCGGCTTGATGTCGAACAACAGCCGCGTCGGCGGAAATTCGATCCGCCGCGGCCGCGGCGGCATCACGCGCAACAGCCACCACAATACCGGCAGGCTCAACAGGCCCAGCAGCAGCAGCGGTTGCGCAAAGGTTAAGGGAAGCCCTGCGATCATGCGCTACGCCCCGCCTTGACGGTTGAGCCGCGCGCGCTGCCCTTGGCTACCATCATGCCCGAATGCAGGAACAGCAGGAGTTCGGCGGCGGAACGGCTGGTGGTGTGGGTCGAGAACAGCCAGTCGAGCTTGTTGGTCTCGCTTCGGATCTCGTCGCGATGCAGGGCGACGCGCGCAACATAGTCGCTGGCCCAGCTCTCGGCGCGGCCGGCGGTGATGACGCCAAAACCTTCCGGCTCGACGAATTCGACCCGGCCGGCGTAGGGAAAGGTTTCCTCTGCGGGATCGACGACCTGGATCAGCGTGCCATGCGCGCCGGAAGCCGAAAGCCCTGCGAGCATCGTCCTGATTTCGCTCATCGGCGACCAGAAGTCGGACAGCACGACAATTTCGGCCAGCGCCGACGGGACAAAGGACGGCGGCAGGCTGGCGCGCGCCGTATCGTCGTGCAGCATCGCCTGCGCCATCTTGTCGATCACGTTGCGGCTCGCGGTCGGGTTCATCAGGCCGGGAATGCCGACGCGCTCGCCGCCCGAGACCAAGAGTTCGGCGAGCGCAAATGTCACGATCAGGCCGCGCTCCAGCTTGGAGTCGCGTGCGCCCTTGGAAGCGAACGCCATCGACGGCGAACGGTCGGGCCACACCCACACCGTATGCGCTGCCTCCCATTCCTGCTCGCGGACATAGAGATGATCGTCGCGCGCCGAGCGGCGCCAGTCGACGTTCTGCGACGGCTCGCCGGAGACGAAGCGGCGATACTGCCAGAAGCTTTCGCCGGCGCCGGCGCGACGCCGGCCATGAAGGCCATGGATGACGTTGGCGGCGATGCGGCGGGCTTCGAGCACGAGACGGGGGAGCGAAGCGGCGAGCGTTCGGCTTTCGCCATCGGCACGTCGGATTGCTAGAAGCTCCCTGGTCTCGTGACTGGTCTCTGCGGCCATCAACCGATCCGCGTCTTCAATTGTCTGATTACGTCGGGAATGGTGCGGCCTTCCGCGCGCGCCGAGAAGGTCAGCGCCATGCGGTGCTTGAGAATGGGTTCGGCGAGATCGAGCACGTCGTCGATCGAGGGCGCGAGGCGGCCATCGAGCAGCGCGCGGGCGCGGACCGCCAGCATCAGCGACTGGCTGGCGCGCGGGCCGGGTCCCCAGGCGATCAGCTTGTCGCTGCCGTCTTCCGGATTGGGACGCGCGGCGCGCACCAGCGACAGGATCGCCTCGACCACGCTGTCGCCGACCGGCAGGCGCCGTACCAGCCGCTGTGCCGCGATCAGGATTTCGGCGTCCATCGCGGCCTTGGCGAGCGTCTCTTCCGCGCCGGTGGTTTCGAACAGGATGCGGCGCTCGGCGTCACGGTCGGGATAATCGACATCGATCTCCATCAGGAAGCGGTCGAGCTGCGCCTCGGGCAGCGGATAGGTGCCCTCCTGCTCCAGCGGGTTTTGCGTGGCGAGCACGTGGAACGGTTTTGGAAGATCGTGCCGGGCGCCTGCAACGGTGATGTGCTGTTCCTGCATGGCTTGCAGCAGCGCGGATTGCGTACGCGGGCTGGCGCGGTTGATTTCGTCTGCCATCAGGAGTTGCGCAAACACCGGTCCCGAGATGAAACGGAACGACCGCTTGCCGGATTGGCTCTCATCCAGCACCTCGGCGCCGAGAATGTCCGACGGCATCAGGTCCGGCGTGAACTGGATGCGCTTGGCGTCCAGCCCGAGCGTGATGCCCAGGGTTTCGACCAGCTTGGTCTTGGCGAGGCCGGGAACACCGATCAGAAGGGCGTGGCCGCCGGACAGGATCGTCACCAGGGTGTTTTCGATCACCCGGTCCTGGCCGAAAATGACGGTGGAGATAGCCTCTTTCGCGGCGCGAATCTGGCCGGCGACCTGCTCCGCCGACCGGACGATCGCATCCTCGAGTTTCTCGACACCGTCTGCACTCGCCATGTCTATCTCCTTCAACCAACCTAACCGCTCATGACACCGCTGGTTGCGTCGTCATGTCACGAACCTCATGCTAAACCGGTGCAAAGGCCATGCATTCGTTGAATTAAACTATCCCCACATTATCGGTATTTCGGGGTATGAACTGCATCACGATATGGCGACTTGATCCGCAGAATTGCGGACCAGATCGTCAGGAACACATATCGGTACCCATCGGTACGAATGTTGGTACCTATCGGTACAAATGCACCAATCGTGCCAGATGAGGCGCCGACACTCAGGGCAAACAATGGCGAAGCAAGGGCAAACCAGCGGCCAGCGGCACGAAGGCAAGAGCCATGACGGCAAGGGTCTCGAAGGGCTGACGGTCGCCGCCAGCGAAGCCGTCAATCGCACTCCGGCCGGGAAGGGGCTACCCCCGGTCCATCTGTGGAATCCGCCGTTCTGCGGCGATCTCGACATGCGAATCGGCAGCGATGGAACGTGGTTCTATATGGGGACGCCGATCGGGCGGCCGGCGCTGGTGCGGCTGTTCTCGACCATCCTCAAGCGCGAGGACGGCAAGCACTTTCTCGTGACCCCCGTCGAGAAGGTCGGCATCCGCGTCGATGATGCACCGTTCCTGGCGGTGGAGATGCAAAACGAGGCTGGCGATCATGGCCGGCTGCTGCGCTTTCGCACCAATGTCGACGACTGGGTGCCGTGCGATTCTGACCATCGCCTGCGGTTCGAGATGGCCGCCGATGGCGGGCTCACGCCCTACCTGCACGTCCGCGCCGATTTGTGGGCGAAAGTAACCCGCGCGCTCTATTACGATCTGGTTGACATGGGCGAAGAGCGAATGGTCGATGGCCAGCCGATGTTCGGCGTCGAGTCGGGCGGCGAGTTCTTTGCGATGGCGGATGCGAAGCAGGTGAGGGACGCGGTTTGAACGAGCCGATGCTGAAAAAGATGGAGGCGGCGCCGATCAACTCGGCAGAGTTCTTCGCCCGGAGCAAGACCCGGCTGAACTTCGACGTGCCGCCCGGCCTGGTCGATCCCAATATCGTTCCGAAGACCGGCGACGCGGGCAACGACCGCATGCTCGAGATCGTGGCGCAAGAGCAGCCGGTGCGCCCGGCGGCGGTCTTGATCCCGGTCGTCGATCACCGCGAGCCGACCGTGTTGCTGACGCAGCGTTCGCCGCATCTGTCCAGCCATGCCGGCCAGATTTCCTTTCCCGGCGGCAAGATCGACGCGACCGATGAATCGCCGCTCGACGCCGCACTTCGCGAGGCGGAGGAGGAAGTCGGCCTCAAGCGCGAGTTTATCGAGCCGATCGGCTATCTCGATCTGTACGGGACCGCATTCGGCTTTCGCATCCTGCCGACGGTGGCGCGCGTGAAGCCCGGCTTCAAGCTCGAGATCAACGAAGGCGAGGTGGTCGATGCCTTCGAGGTGCCACTGGCGTTCCTGATGAATCCCGAGAACCACCAGGTCCATTCCAAGGAATTCCGCGGCATGGAGCGCTCTTATTACGCCATGCCGTTCGCCGAGCGTTACATCTGGGGCGCGACCGCAGGAATCCTGCGCGTGCTGTATGAGCGGATATATCTCGCATGATCCGTCCGATTCTGACCGAAATCGGAATTTTCCTGATCCCGTTCGTGGCCTATGCGCTGTTCCTGATTGCCACCCGTTCCGGCGTCTTCGTGTCCTCCTCCTGGCCGGCCCATCTCGTCGCCAAACTGGTGCTGGGATCGTTGCTCCTGGTCGCAATCAGCTTCGTCCTGCTGGCGCAGTTCTCCGGCGCGCCGCCGGGTTCGACCTACGTTCCCGCGCATATCGAGGACGGCAAATTGGTTCACGGGGACGAGAAATGAGCAAGGCACGCGTGCTGTCGGAGGCGCCCTGGCTCAGGTCGGGCCCGGCCGCGCGCGTGCTCGCTTTGCTCAATGGCGACGGCGAGGAAGCCCGCGTGATCGGCGGCGCCGTGCGCAATGCGCTCTTGAAAATTCCCCTCGGCGATATCGACATTGCGACCACCGCGCTGCCCGACGAGGTGGTCCGCCGCGCCAAGGCGGCCGGTATCAAGAGCGTGCCGACCGGGATCGACCACGGCACGGTCACGCTGGTCGTCGAATCCCACCCCTTCGAGGTCACGACCCTGCGCGAGGATACCGAGACCTTCGGCCGCAAGGCCAAGGTGGCGTTCGGGCGCGACTGGGTCCGCGACGCGGAACGGCGCGACTTCACCATCAACGGGCTGTCCGTCGATGCCGGCGGTGTGGTGCACGACCATGTCGGCGGGCTTGCCGATATCGAAGCCAAGCGCGTGCGTTTCATCGGCGATGCCAGCCAGCGCATTGCCGAGGATTACCTGCGCATCCTGCGCTTCTTTCGCATGCATGCCGCCTATGGCGCGGGCGAGCCGGATCGTGCCGGCTATCTCGCCTGCATCGACGGACGCGCCGGGCTTTCGACCCTCTCCGCCGAACGCGTGCGCATGGAGATGCTGAAGCTGGTGATCGCGGAGGGGGCTGCGGTCGCGGTGCAGGCGATGGCGGATGCCGGCCTGCTGCTGGCAATCTTCGGTGGCGTTGCCTACACAAGAACATTCGCGGCGATGATCGCGGCGGAACGGGCGCTGGGGCTGCCGCCGAACGCCGTGCGCCGGCTTGCCGCGCTCACAGTCGCGGTCACGGAGGACGCCAGGCGTCTCTCGGCACGGCTTCGGCTATCCAACGCGGAAACCAAAGCTCTGGACTCAATGGGCCATCGCTGGTGGCGGTTCGCCAGCAAGGATGAGGCGCGGGCCCGGCAGCTTCTCTATCGGCTCGGCGAGGATCCCTATCGCGACCGGCTGATGCTGGCGTGGGCGCGGGCAGGCGGCATTGGTAATGGCGCGACGCGCTGGCACGACCTCGCAACATTGCCGCAGCGCTGGAGCGCGCCGAAATTTCCGTTGAAGGCGGCCGATTTCATCTCCCGCGGCATTGCCGAAGGCCCCGCGCTCGGCCACGTGCTGACGCTTGCGGAAGACGCCTGGCTGGCCGCGGATTTTCCGCTTGAACCATCCGCGCTGGCCGCGATCGCCGATCAGGCCGCCGCCCGTTTCACTCGCGACCACCGGCTATGAACATTCTGGCCGGCTTCGCCGACATTTCGCTCGGCCAGCTCCTGCTGGTTGGAAGCATGGCGATGCTGGCCTCCGTCGTCGGCGGTCTGGCCGGCTACGGCACTGGTGCGTTGATGCCGCTGGTGCTGGTGCCAATGGTCGGTGCCGAGCCCGTGGTGCCGATCATCGCGATCTCTGCGATCTTCACCAATATCAGCCGCTTCGTGGCGTATTTTCGCTATGCCGATCGACGCCGTGCGCTGATCGTGATCGGTGCGGCCATGCTGACCACCGCGCTCGGCGCCTATGGATATACGCGGCTGACCAGCGCCGGTGCGGCGCTCGTGATCGGCAGCATGCTGATCCTGAGCGTGCCGCTGCGCCGGTTAGCCAAGCGCCGCGAGGTCAGGATCGGCGGTACCGGTCTCGGCGTCGGCGCTCTCGGTTATGGCGTGCTGGTCGGCGGCACGTCAGGTTCCGGCGTGATCCTGCTGTCGCTGCTGATGGCGTCCGGTCTCGAAGGGGCCGCGGTGATCGCCACCGATGCAGTCATCTCGGTCGTGACCGGCCTCATCAAGATTTCCGTGTTCGGCATGGCCGGTGTCGTCACGGCGCAGGTGCTGGCCCTTGCCCTCCTGATCGGCGCCATCGCGATCCCCGGCGCATTCTTCGCCAAGGCTTTCGTCGAGCGCATGCCGGTGCATATCCACACCGCGATCCTTGATGCCGCCGTGATGGTCGGCGGCCTCGTCATGATCACCGCGGCGCTGCGGCCCTGATCGGGTCAACGGGTGAGCGAGGCCGTGCGGATCGGGAAGCAATTCAAGCTTGCTATGTTCCAGACAAACGGCACCTTGCACCAAAGGCCGGCCGGGCGATATTTCACCCGAATTTGCTCCATCTGATATAGCGCCAGACTGTTGAACGCGTTGAGCCGGCCGGCCAGATCATCCAATTGGGCGTTGATCTCCTTCTCTCCCTGGAGATCGCTTTCCTTCGCGGCGTAGCGGTCGCTCCCGGCGGCCCATTGCCGAGCCGCCGCCAGCTTGTTGTGTGCGGCTTCAAGGCAGTAGTGCATCGTCAGGACGTGGTGTTTGGCGCTGTACCAGTTGATTCTCTTGGCAGCCTTGTCGTTGGGGCCGGCGCAGATCCGGATGAACGCGTCTTCCGGTTTGGTCGTCTCGTCAACGCCACGTTTTTCGGCGATCGCGCAATATTTGTCGTCGGCGACTTCCTTGGGCTGCATGCCGCCGTTCGGCGCATGCACGTTTCCGAAGGCCGGAAAATTGAACTTGTCGGAACAGTCGAAGCCGTAGTCGCGTAACACCCGTCGTGACAGCGGATCGCCGTCGACGTTCCGCTTCTCGGCCGGATCGCGATAGGTATCGCTCGCCCAGTCGATGTAGATTTCGGCCTTTCGCGTCAGCAGGTCGATATTTTCACGGAGCTCGATCCGCGCTTTCTCATAACGCTCCGAAATCGCCCGCGCGTTCCTGGTGGTCAGCGTCTTGTCGCTCGCCTCGGATTTCTCGCCGACGGCGCGCGCGAAATCCGTATAAAGCGTCTGCTGCAGCGCCTGCATTTCGGAGAATGGGTGTGAGATATCGGTGAAAGTTGCCGCCGCCAAAGTCATGTCTTCCTTGGCCTGGCTGCTCACCTTCTCCTGATAGGCGTTGAGATACTGGAAATAGCCGACCGCGAGAGTGCTCAGCACGGTGAACAGGCCGCTCAGCACGGTGAACAGCGACAGCCCTTTGACGGTGGTCCAGAGCCACCTCAGCGGGGCGGATTTCGGTGCAATGTCGTCCGCCTCAGGCGGCGGCTTGTGCGTGTCGTCGTTCGGCATCGGTGAACTCCCCAACCTCGGACTTCAACCTTGAACCAACGACAGCACAATCTGGGATTGCCAGTCTCCGCACTGTGAGCCAACTCACACTACACGCTATCGTGTGACGGCTCGCCCAGGGAACTTCAGGCGCTCTGTCAGCGCTCGCCGGGCAGCAGTTCCGTGAGCGAGCGGATGATGCGGTCGGGCTTGACGGTGGAATCCGGCGGCAGGCCGTCGCCGTGCACGTCGATCCAGATGGCGTAGATGCCGAGCCGCTGCGGCGCCACGACTTCCCATTCCAGATTGTCACCGATCATCCAGGTCTCGGACGCGGTGACGCCGAGCGTCTGCATGGCGTGCAGATAGGCGCGCTCGTCCGGCTTGCCGAAACCGTGCTCGCCCTCGATCTGGATGTGATCGAAGCGGTGCGACAACGCGAAGCGTTCGACCTTGGCGCGCTGGGTGCCGGCGGCGCCGTTCGTCACCAGCGCCAGCTTCACGCCGCGTGCCTTCAACGCGTCGATAGCGTCATGCGCGCCGGGGAAGACGAACATTTCCTCTTCACGGTAGGCGGTGAAGCGGTCGGCGAGCCGTGTCGCCAGTTCCTCCGGCAATGCGTGGCCACGGGCGGTCAATGCGGCAAATCCGTTCCTGACGGTGATGCGCCGCGCTTCGTCCAGTTTCAGCCGCCATTCGGCCTCGGCAACCGCCCAGAATTTGCGCGCGGAATCCAGAACGGCAGTGGCAACCTGCTGCGACGTCAGCGGTCCGAACTCGGCGGCAAATTCCGCCGCGACGTTGTGCCAGGCGATCTCGGGGCGTCCATAGGCCGACAGGATGGTGTCGTCCATGTCGATAAGCATCGCGCGGGGGAGTTCGGTCATCGTTTTCGCAGGTAGTCTCGCTTCGAGAGCCATCGGCCGCCGGAAGCGGTGGCCGATCTGCCCGCGAATATCAGATCGGCCGCACCGGGTCCAATCCCGCAAAAACGACGCCGCCGGGCCATTTATGCCGGCGGCGTCAAGGTCCCTTACGCAACCTTGTTGCGGCGGTCGCCTTCTTCCTCGTCCTCTTCCTCGTCTTCCTCTTCCTCGTCGTCCTCGTCTTCGTCCTCTTCCTCATCGTCGGATGTATCGGTTTCGGCGAGTTCTAGGACGGCAAGCGGCAGCGTCTCGCGAAACAGATCGCCTTCATTGCCCATCCATACGCACACGACGTTACCGTCCTTGACCTCCACCACGCTGAGAGGATGGCCGCCCGATTTAAGAATGACGACGTCGCCCGGTTTCAAGTCCATGATCTGCTCCTTGGATTATATGACGAATCGCACCCTAGCGATCAGTCATGACAAGCTGATCATGCGATCATGGCCACTTTACCTCCGGTGGCATCGACGAGAGGATGGAATCCACATTGCCGCCGGTTTTCAGCCCAAAGATCGTGCCGCGGTCGTACAGCAGGTTGAACTCGACATAGCGTCCGCGCCGGATCAACTGTTCCTCGCGGTCGGCGGCATTCCACGCCAGCGCAAAATTGCGCCGGACGAGTTCGGGATAGATTTTCAGGAAGGCGCGGCCCACCTCCTGCGTGAAGGCGAGGTCGGCATCCCAGTCGCCCGAGTCATGCCAGTCGTAGAAGATCCCGCCGATACCGCGCGCTTCCTTGCGATGCGGCAAGTAGAAATATTCGTCGCACCATTTCTTGTATTTGTCGTAGTCGGCCACGCCGTTCGATCCGTCGCAGGCTTCCTTCATCGCCTGATGGAAAGCCAGCGTGTCGGGGTCTTCCTGGGTGCGCCGGCGGTCGAGCACCGGCGTCAGATCGGCGCCGCCGCCGAACCAGGCCTTGGTGGTGACGACGAAACGGGTGTTCATGTGCACCGCCGGCACATGCGGGTTGTGCATGTGCGCGATCAGCGAAATGCCCGATGCCCAGAACCTGGGGTCGTCGGCTGCGCCCGGAATCTGCGCGCGGAACTCGGGGGCGAATTCGCCATGCACGGTCGAGCAATGCACGCCGACCTTCTCGAACAGCCGCCCGCGCATGATCGACATCACGCCGCCGCCGCCGGGCTTGCCGGTATGATCGGTGCGGTCCCATGGCGTCCGCACGAAACGTCCGGCGTCGCCGGGATAGAGGGCAGGGGGCGCGTCGTCCTCAAGCCGTTCGAACGACGCGCAGATGTTGTTGCGCAACGTTTCGAACCAGGCTCTTGCGCGCCTCTTACGATCCTCGATGACAGATATGTCCATATGCGATTCCGAGTTTTCCGGCGTCATTGCGAGCGCAGCGAAGCAATCCATCGTGCCACAACAAAAAATGGATTGCTTCCGCCTACGCTCTCTGGGCTACGGCGGACAAGTCGTCGCTTTTGCTCCTCGCAATGACGGCTATCAAATTTAACTTTGCGGTCCAAAATACGTGCAGCTCTCGTTGCAACTGTCGCGGTGGACGCTGACGCGGGTGATCTTGCCGGCGTGCTGGACCCGCTCGAAGATGTAGCGCGATATGTTTTCCAGCGTCGGCGTCCCCAGCGCCTCGACCTTGTTGAGGAGCTTGTGGTCGAGTGCTTTCCGGACCTCTTCCATGCTGCGTTCGAGCACACCGAGATCGAGCACCATGCCGGTTTCCGGATCGGGCGTGCCGCGCACGCTCACCTCGGCGCGAAACGAGTGGCCGTGAATTTCCTCGCTGGCCGCGCCGAAGGTCGTCCCCTTCAGCGAATGCGCGGCCTCGAAGCGAAATGATTTGGTCAGTTCCCACATCTTGAAAGTCTAGGTCCTATCTGATGCCGAGTGTCTTGTGCGTTTGCAGGCTGAGGCGCCATTGCGGATGGCGCAGGCAGTAGTCGATCGCGCGCGCGGTGTTGTC
The DNA here is from genome assembly GCF_009930815.1 of Bradyrhizobium sp. CCBAU 051011. Taxonomy (NCBI): domain Bacteria; kingdom Pseudomonadati; phylum Pseudomonadota; class Alphaproteobacteria; order Hyphomicrobiales; family Nitrobacteraceae; genus Bradyrhizobium; species Bradyrhizobium sp. CCBAU 051011. The sequence goes on from NZ_CP022222.1 coordinate 4,053,621, forward strand.
GATCACGTCGGGTCCATCCATCGGCTGCAGCGAGAAGCGCTCGAAATCGAGGCCAGCGAAATCTTCCGGCTCGGCACCTGACTGCGGATAGACCAGCTTCAATTCATGGCCGTGGCGCACCACGAGACCGGCGCCGGCCTTCGGGCTGACGCAGACCCAGTCCATTCCTGCGGGCGGCTCGATCGTGCCGTTGGTCTCGATGCCGATCGAAAAGCCGCGCGCATGCAGCGCATCGATGAAGGCACTGTCCACCTGCAAGAGGGGCTCGCCGCCGGTCAGGACCACATAGCGGTTGGTGTCATCCCCGGTCCATTGCCCGGCGATGGTGTCGGCGAGTTCATCCGCCGTGGCGTAGCGGCCGCCTAGCGTGCCGTCGGTGCCGACAAAATCGGTGTCGCAGAACTGGCAGGTAGCACTGGCGCGGTCCTGTTCGCGGCCGGTCCAGAGGTTGCAGCCGGCAAAGCGGCAAAACACCGCCGCGCGGCCGGCATGCGCGCCTTCGCCCTGTAGGGTCAGGAATATCTCTTTGACCGCGTAACTCACCGTCTCTCCTTGAGAACCGTATCGGGCTCGATCGCGGAACCGGTCTGCCGCATGGCCTCGCCCAATGCCATGGCAGCCGCCATGGCCACATTGAGCGAGCGCAAGCTCGGCCGGATCGGGATCAGAAGCCGCGCATCGGCCGCGGCGGCGACCTCGTCGGTAACCCCTGCGGATTCCCGCCCGAACAACAGGACGTCGTCCTTCTCGTAGCGGAAATCCAGATAGGAACCAGCCGCCCTGGTCGTAAACAATACCAGCCGAAAACCTGTCTCGTTACGCCATTGCGCGAATTTTGACCATGAGTCGTGGCGCGTGAGGGCGACATGATCAAGATAGTCCATTCCCGCCCGGCGGAAATGCCGGTCCGAGGTCGGAAATCCCGCCGGTTCTATAATGTGGGCGGCCACGCCCAGGCAGGCACACAGGCGCAGAATCGTTCCGGAGTTCTGCGGGATATCAGGCTGGAAAAGCGCAATCTGCATGGGGTCGAGGCTTTGTTGGCGCGAATGAAATGTCTCGAATAAATCACGACCGGGGGCGGATTTAGTGCATTGCACGCTTGCGAGCCGATAGCGGGCTTGCGCTCTCACGGCAAGGGTGCCAATAGAACGATTCTGGACTGCTTGTTCCGCCGGAATGGGGGAGGAATGGCGGTTTTCTGCCGCCGCGGGGGCCGCGGGCGCCGGCAGCCCGTTCCGGGACGCCTTTGGCGCCTCCTGGGGCGGTTCGGTTGGCTGCAGACAAGAAAGGGCTTGGAATCGTGACGACAGCGTCTTCGGCGGACCATCCGACACGCCGTGATTTCCTCTATGTTGCAACGGGAGCCGTCGCCGCCGTAGGCGCGGCTGCCACGGTGTGGCCGCTGGTTTCCCAGATGAACCCGGACGCCTCGACGATCGCGGCCGGCGCGCCGATTGAGGTCGACCTGACCCCGATCGCCGAAGGACAGGACATCAAGGTGTTCTGGCGCGGCAAGCCGATCTACATCAGCCACCGGACCAAGAAGCAGATCGAAGAGGCCCGCAAGGTGCCGGTAGCGAGCCTGCCCGATCCGCAGAGCGATGAATCCCGGGTGAAGCCGGGCCATGACCAATGGCTGGTCGTGGTCGGCATCTGCACCCATCTAGGCTGCATCCCGATCGCCCATGAGGGTGCTTACGACGGCTTCTTCTGCCCATGCCACGGTTCGGTCTACGACACCTCGGGCCGCATCCGTCAGGGACCCGCGCCGACCAACCTGCCGGTGCCGCCCTATACGTTCGTTACCGACACCAAAATCCAGATCGGCTAAGGCTCGGACGCCAGTCCGAGACCCCTTACCCGTCGCGTCGTTTTACTTCCTCAGGATCGCATCAATGAGCGGACCATCCGATTTCCAGCCGACCAATCCCGCCTTGAAGTGGATCGAACGGCGCCTCCCGATCATGGGACTTATGCACTCCTCGTTCGTGGCTTATCCGACGCCGCGTAATCTGAACTACTGGTGGACCTTCGGCGCCATCCTTTCGTTCATGCTGGGCGTGCAGATCCTGACCGGTGTGATCCTGGCGATGCACTACACGCCGCACGCCGATCTCGCGTTCAAATCGGTCGAACTGATCGTCCGCGACGTCAACTACGGCTGGCTGCTTCGCAACATCCACGCCTGCGGCGCCTCGATGTTCTTCTTCGCCGTCTACATCCACATGTTCCGCGGCCTCTACTACGGGTCGTACAAGGAGCCGCGTGAAGTGCTGTGGATCCTCGGCGTCATTATCTATCTCCTGATGATGGCGACCGGCTTCATGGGTTACGTGCTGCCGTGGGGCCAGATGAGCTTCTGGGGCGCCACCGTCATCACCAACCTGTTCTCGGCCGTGCCGTATTTCGGCGAGAGCATCGTGACGCTGCTGTGGGGCGGCTACGCCGTCGGCAATCCGACGCTGAACCGCTTCTTCTCGCTGCACTACCTGCTGCCGTTCGTGATCGCAGGCGTCGTCGTGCTGCACATCTGGGCGCTGCATGTGGCGGGCCAGAACAACCCGGCCGGCGTCGAGCCGAAGACCGAAAAGGACACGGTGCCGTTCACGCCCTACGCGACCATGAAGGACATGTTCGGCGTTTCCTGCTTCCTGCTGTTCTTCTCCTGGTTCATTTTCTACATGCCGAACTATCTCGGCGACGCCGAGAACTACATTCCGGCCAATCCGGCCGTGACGCCCGCGCACATCGTGCCGGAATGGTACTACCTGCCGTTCTACGCCATCCTGCGCTCGATCCCGAACAAACTCGCCGGCGTCGTCGCGATGTTCGGTGCGATCGTCGTGCTGGCGTTCCTGCCCTGGCTCGATAGCGCCAAGACGCGGTCGTCGAAGTATCGGCCGCTGGCCAAGCAGTTCTTCTGGATCTTCGTCCTCGTTTGCATCGGTCTCGGCTACCTCGGCGCGCAGCCCCCGGAAGGTATCTATGTGATCGTCGGCCGTATCCTGACCGTGCTCTACTTCGCCTATTTCCTGATCCTGCTGCCGTTGCTGTCGCGGATCGAGAAGCCGCGTCCGGTGCCGAACTCGATCGCCGATGACGTGCTGGCGAAGACCGGCGGCAAGGCCGCGCCGATGGTGTCGACCGTGATCGCACTGATGGTTGCGGGTGGTTTGCTGCTGGGTGGCGCCGAGAGCGCCCGGGCCGCCGAAGGCGGCACCAAGCCGCCGGCGCAGACGTGGTCGTTTGCAGGCCCGTTCGGCAAGTTCGACCGCGGCGCAATGCAGCGCGGCCTCAAGGTCTACAAGGAGGTTTGCGCGGCCTGCCACGGCCTGTCCTTCGTTGCCTTCCGCAACCTGGCTGAAGCCGGCGGCCCCGGCTATTCGGTGGCGCAGGCCCAGGCGTTCGCCTCGGAGTACAAGGTCAAGGATGGCCCCAACGACCAGGGCGAGATGTTCGAGCGGCCGGGCCGGCCCGCCGATTATTTCCCGTCGCCGTTCCCGAACGAGCAGGCGGCCCGTGCGGCCAATGGCGGCGCCTTTCCGCCTGATCTCTCGCTGATCACCAAGGCGCGCAGCTACGGCCGCGGCTTCCCGATGTTCCTGATCGACTTCTTCACCCAGTATCAGGAGCAGGGTCCGGATTACCTTGTCGCTCTGCTGCAGGGCTATGAGGACAAGCCGCCGGCTGGCTTCAATCTGCCGTCAGGTTCCTTCTACAACAATTACTTCCCCGGCCACGCCATCAAGATGCCGAAGCCGCTGAGCGACGGCCAGGTCACCTATGACGATGGCGCGCCGGCCACGGTCGCACAGTATGCCAAGGACGTCACCACGTTCCTGATGTGGGCTGCGGAGCCGCACATGGAGGCGCGCAAGCAACTCGGCCTGCAGGTGTTCGTGTTCCTGATCCTGCTCACCGTGCTGCTGTACTTCACCAAGAAGAAGGTCTGGGCCAACGCCCACTGATCTCACGTTGCACGCAATTCCGGAAAAGCCCCTGCGGGGGCTTTTTTTGTTGTCTTCAAATGGGCGTGGGGGCGGCGGGGCAGCCGATTGCTTCCTGACCTCACTGCGGACAAGATGGCCGCCAACTCGGCCCAACATCATTCCGGAGGAACTCATGGGTACCAGCATCACCTTCAAGCGCCCGGACGGCAAGGATGCCAGCGGCTATCTCGCCAATGCGGCGCGCGGCAATGCGCCGGGCGTGGTCGTGATCCAGGAATGGTGGGGCCTGCAGGACCAGATCAAGGGCCTGTGCGACCGCTTTGCGGTTGCGGGTTTCGATGCGCTGGCGCCGGATCTCTACAACGGCACCGTGGTGCCGTATCACGATACGGATGCGGCCGGCAAAGAGATGAACTCGCTGGATTTCATGGACGCCACCACGCAGACGGTGCGGGGCGCCGCGCAATATCTGTCGCGCAACGGCGCCAAGGTCGGGCTGACCGGCTTCTGTCTCGGCGGCGCGGTGACGATCATCGGCGCCACCAAGATTCCGGAGCTCGCGGCCGGCGTCGTGTTCTACGGCATTCCGCCGGAGCAGGCGGCGAAGCCTGCGGATGTAAAGATTCCGCTGCAGGCGCATTTCGCCAACAAGGACGACTGGTGCACGCCGCAGGTGGTCGATGCCTTCGAGCAGGGCATGAAGGCCGCCGGCAAGCCGCTCGAACTGTTCCGCTATGACGCCGAGCACGCCTTCGTCAACGAGCAGCGCCAATCCGTCCACGACCGTCAGGCCGCCGAACTGGCCTGGGGCAGGGCGACCGCGTTTTTCGAGAAGCATCTGGGGTGAGATGCCGTCATTGCGAGCCACCCGGTCGGCGCGAAGCGCCGCCGGATGACAGGCTCCGCGAAGCAATCCATGTTTTCACCTGCGGCGCGTTGGATTGCTTCGTCGCTTCGCTCCCTTGCGCAAACGCTTCGCGTTTGTCGCAGGCAATGACAGTGGAGGCCGTGAATGAAAATCTTCTGCACGGGCGCATCGGGCTACATCGGCGGGTCGGTTGCCGCCCATCTTGCGGCCGCCGGTCATCTGGTGACGGGCTTGGTTCGCTCGCCCGAAAAGGCCGAGGCGGTTCGCGCGCTGGGCATCCAGCCCGTGCTGGGAACGCTCGACGACGGGGAAATTCTGGCGCAAGCGGCATGGGCCGCCGACATCGTGGTCAACGCTGCGAACGCCGATCACAGAGACGCCGTCGTCGCGCTGCTCGATGCGCTGAGCGGAAGCGGCAAGCCGCTGATCCACACATCGGGATCTAGCATCGTCGGCAATCGTTCCCGTGGTGAGCGCTCCGACGCGGTATTCGATGAGGACACGCCGATTTCGCCATCGCCCGCGCGCGCGGCGCGCGTTGCGCTCAACGAATTCATTCTCTCGCACCGCGACAAGGGCTGCCGCCCGGTCATCATCTGCCCGAGCCTGATCTACGGCATCGGCCACGGGGCAGGGCGCGACAGCGTCCAGGTGCCGCTGCTGATCAAGCTTGCCAAAAAGCGCGGCAACGCGGCGCATGCCGGGCCCGGCGAGAACATCTGGTCGAACGTACATATCGACGATCTCGTGACGCTCTACGCGCTGGCGATCGAGAAGGCGCCGGCAGGCAGCTTCTATTTCGCCGAGAATGGCGAGAATTCGATGCGCGAGGCGTGCGAGGCCATCAACCGCATGCTGGGTTTTGCCGGACCGCCGACGGCGATGTCGATGGCAGAAGCCGCCGCCGAATGGGGCGAGGGTACGGCTGAGGACACGATGGCGTCCAACAGCCGAGTGCGGGCCAAACGTGCGCGGGATGAACTCGGCTGGCACCCGCAGGCGCGCGGGCTAATCGAAGAGATCGAGCAGGGGTGCTATCGGGAGTAGGCGCTGTGAACCCGATTGATGAGATACGTGGGCTACTGACCAAGATCTTGCGAGAACCATCGTCTCGTAAGGAGACGGTGAAAGAGTTTGAGCGATACTATGGCGGTATCGGCACAATTGCCCGGCGTTCGATCGGCGGTGACGTGCTCGATATTCTTGACGATCTCGTTTACGACCTCGCATTCTACGTCCCTGATCCGGCTACTCGTGCTCAAGACCCGAGCTACTACGGGGACGAGCGCTTGGTGAAGGAAGTTGACGTAGCTCTTCGATTACTTTCGCAAGCTGGAATTGTCGTACCGCTGGGGCAACGGTAACTACTCATTGCCCTGCTTCACCCCGTCCCACCACGCGCACGTCCCCGACATCAGCTTGTAATTCCCCTCCATCACCTGCACCGGCGCGCGCAAGCCCGAAGCCGCCGCGCGCAGGCGCATCTCGCGGGCGACCGCGCGGTCTTCCGGCGGTAGCCAGACGCGTTCATGGCCCCACAGGCTCGGGCCGTCATGCATCTCCACCGGCTGCCAGGTCGCGGGATCGATCTCGCGACCGCCCCAGCCGCATTCGATCATGAAGGACGACGGCGTCTTGGCGTAGAACGAGGTCATGAAATCGTTGGTGTGGCGGCCGAGCGTGACGCTGACGCGGCCTTCCTCCGTCTGCGCGATGTCGTAGCACTGGCCGACATCGTCGAGCGAGAACAACTCCACCATCAGATGATGCATGCCGTTCCTGCCGGTCTCGATCAGCGCGAGGCTGTGATGCCGCGCGTTGACGTGGAAGAAATAGGCGCGGAACGGCTTTGAGATGTAGTCAGAGAGGCCGAAGCCGAGCACGCCGACATAGAACGCCATGACAGGCTCGATATTCTCGACCGTCAGCACGGCGTGCCCGAGGCCGAGCGGACCGGTGCGGAAGCCCGAGATCGAGCGGCCCGGCACGAACGGCGTGTCGTCGATCTCGGCACCGTAAAATGCCTCCAGCCGGTTGCCGGCGGGATCGTGGAACGAAATCAGGCGGCGAACGCGCCGCGCGTCGGCCAGTGTCTGCGGCTCTGCGGTGACATGCACGTCGGCCGTCTCCAGCCGCGCCGCCAGCGCGTCCAGCGCCGCAGCGTCTGCGACCTCCCAGCCGAAGAAGCGCGTGCCTTCACCCATCGCGCGGTCGATGACGATGCGCTGCTTGCGGTCGTCCATCCGGAACGCCAGCAGCGAATTGCCGCGTTCGACCGCCTGCAGGCCGACCAGGCCGGTCCCGAACTGCCGCCAGTTCTCGAGGTCCGCTGATCCGAAGCCGGCATATCCCAGACCCAGCAATGTCATCGCTTGCCTCCGTCATCTGCAATCTTTGCGCATCAAATGCGCCGCTGCTTTGCTCAAATCCTACGCAAGTTTTACGCCGTCCGACACCCCAGGATGGGCTCCGGACCGGCTGTCCCGGCCCGTCCCTCCCTTGACATCGCCCCCGCCGGATGGTGATTAGGTTCCCATGAGCACCGTCGTTACCCCCTCCCGTCTCTGGTGGCGCACCTCCTAAAGAGGTGGCCGGTGCGATTTCATTTTCTTAATCGTCGAAGGTCGCCATCGCAGTGCGACGGTCCCTTCGTTTGTCCTGTGTGGCGCTCCCTGGCGAAGTTTCGTAAGAGGATCACATGAACAGGACAGCCTTCTCCCTGCCCGAGCACAGCGAATACCGGACCAGCGGCGGTCTGGCGATTTCGCGCGCCGTCGAGCAGTTCACCGGAAACGCCAAGCGCCTCGACGACCTGATCGATCTGCTCGATCGCCGCCGTGGGGTCGTGCTGTCCTCCGGCACCACTGTGCCGGGCCGCTACGAGAGTTTCGACCTCGGCTTTGCCGATCCACCGCTGGTGCTGGAAACCGCCGGCTCGAATTTTTCGCTGACCGCGTTGAATGCACGCGGCGAGGTGCTGATCAGCTTCCTCGGCGACGTGCTGCGTGAGCCTTGCGTGGTGATCTCGGAAAAAAGCCCGACGCGGCTGGCCGGGCACATCATCCGCGGCGCCGCGCCGGTCGAGGAAGACCAGCGCACCCGCCGCGCCAGCGTGATGTCGCTTGTGCGTGATCTCATCGCGGCCTTGTCGGCCAACGACGATCCGCTGCTCGGCCTGTTCGGCGCCTTCGCCTACGACCTCGTGTTCCAGATCGAGGATCTCGTGCAGAAGCGGGCGCGGGAGGCCGACCAGCGCGACATCGTGCTCTACGTGCCGGATCGCCTGCTGGCCTATGACCGCGCCACCGGCCGCGGCGTGGTGCTGAGCTATGATTTCTCCTGGAAGGGAAAATCCACGCAAGGCCTGCCGCGCGACACCGCCGTGAGCATCTACGCCAAAACGCCGCGGCAGGGCTTTGCCGATCACGCGCCCGGCGAGTATCAGGCCACCGTCGAGGTCGCGCGCGCGGCGTTTGCGCGCGGCGACCTGTTCGAGGCGGTGCCGGGGCAGCTCTTCGCCGAGCCCTGCGAACGTTCGCCGGCCGAAGTGTTCCAGCGGCTGTGCCGCATCAACCCGTCGCCCTACGGCGCGCTGATGAATCTTGGCGACGGCGAATTTCTGGTGTCGGCCTCGCCGGAAATGTTCGTGCGCTCGGATGGGCGGCGCGTCGAGACCTGCCCGATCTCGGGTACGATCGCGCGCGGCGTCGACGCAATCGGCGATGCCGAGCAGATCAGGCAATTGCTGAACTCGGAAAAGGACGAGTTCGAGCTCAACATGTGCACTGACGTCGACCGCAACGACAAGGCGCGGGTTTGCATTCCCGGCACCATCAAGGTGCTGGCACGGCGGCAGATCGAGACCTATTCAAAGCTGTTTCATACCGTCGATCACGTCGAGGGCATGCTGCGCCCGGGCTTCGATGCGCTCGACGCCTTCCTGACCCACGCCTGGGCGGTGACGGTGACAGGCGCGCCGAAATTGTGGGCGATGCAGTTCGTCGAGGACAATGAGCGTTCGTCGCGGCGCTGGTACGCCGGTGCGATCGGCGCTGTGAATTTCGACGGCAGCATCAATACCGGGCTCACCATCCGCACCATCCGCATGAAGGATGGCCTCGCCGAAGTGCGCGTCGGCGCCACCTGCCTGTTCGATTCCGATCCCGCCGCGGAAGACCGCGAATGCCAGGTCAAGGCGGCCGCGCTGTTCCAGGCGCTGCGCGGCGATGCGCCAAAGCCGCTCTCGACCTTTGCACCCGACGCCACCGGCTCGGGCCGCAAGGTGCTGCTGATCGATCACGACGACAGCTTTGTGCATATGCTGGCGGATTACTTCCGGCAGGTCGGCGCCAATGTAACGGTGGTCCGGCACGTGCACGCGCAGGAGATGCTGAAGAAGAACTGGGATCTGCTGGTGCTCTCTCCGGGCCCGGGCCGGCCGGAGGACTTTGGAATCTCCAAGACCATTGGAACTGCTCTCGACCGAAAACTGCCGATCTTCGGCGTCTGCCTCGGCGTGCAGGCGATCGGCGAATATTTCGGCGGCCAGCTCGGCCAGCTCACCCAGCCCGCGCACGGTCGTCCGTCGCGGATTCAGGTGCGCGGCGGGCGCTTGATGCAGAACCTGCCGAACGAGATCGTGATCGGCCGCTATCATTCGCTCTATGTCGAGCGCGACAGCGTGCCAGATGTACTCGAAGTCACCGCGACCACCGAGGACGGCGTCGCGATGGCGATCGAACACAAGACCCTGCCGGTCGGCGGCGTGCAGTTTCATCCGGAATCGCTGATGTCGCTCGGCGGCGAGGTGGGGCTACGGATCGTCGAAAACGCGTTTCGACTGAACGTTGGAGCAAACTGATTGGATCGTCATTGCGAGGAGCGAAGCGACGAAGCAATCCATACCCGGTGCGTGGCACGATGGATTGCTTCGCTACGCTCGCAATGATGTAGGAAAAATCGAAAGCGAGATTGATATCAATGACATTCGATCACGACATCAAGGCCACCGTCCGTACCATTCCGGACTACCCGAAGAAGGGCATCCTGTTTCGCGACATCACCACGCTGCTGGCGGATGCGCGCGCGTTCCGCCGCGCGGTCGACGAACTGGTGCAGCCGTGGGCGGGATTGAAGATCGACAAGGTGGCCGGCATCGAGGCGCGGGGCTTCATCCTCGGCGGCGCGGTGGCGCATCAGGTCTCCGCCGGCTTCGTGCCGATCCGGAAAAAAGGCAAGCTGCCGCACACGACGGTGCGGATCGCCTATTCGCTGGAATACGGCATCGACGAAATGGAAATGCATGTCGATGCGATCCAGCCCGGTGAACGCGTCATCCTGGTCGATGATCTCATCGCCACCGGCGGCACCGCGGAGGGCGCGGTAAAACTGCTGCGCCAGATCGGTGCCAACGTGGTCGCGGCCTGCTTCATCATCGACCTGCCGGATTTGGGCGGCGCCGCCAAGCTGCGCGCGATGGAAGTGCCGGTGCGCACGCTGATGGCGTTCGAGGGGCATTAGAGTTCTTTGCTCGCGACGGCCGCGAGGTGAGTGACCGACAACTTTCAACTTCGCAAAGCTCTCTCTCCGTCATTGCGAGGAGCGAAGCGACCGAAGCAATCCATCTTTCCGCGTATGCGGTGACAATGGATTGCTTCGCTTCGCTCGCAATGACATAGAGCCTGATCAAACCGCCTCGGCGCCGAGCTGCGACCGCCAGTGTAGCGCGCGCTCCTTCAAGAGCCCGTCGCGAACATACGACGTCTCTTCCTCTTCCAGCCGCTCGCATTCTTCGAACGTGAAGCTGTCGGAGCCATGCGCGGTCCATGCGGCCTGCAGGCTGTGGCAGGGGTGGCTGCCCTGGCGCAGCGAGAACCAGATCCGGTTCTGGATTTTTTCGAGATTGGGCGTCTGGCCGACCCAGGTCTCGGCGGTCACCGCGCAGCGGATCAGGAAAATCCCCGCATAGGTTTTCCGCTCCTTGTAGGCGGCGATGGCGGCCTTTCTGGCTGATGTCATTGGAGTCTCGCGGGACGGTGGTCAGGGTCTGACAAGGTCCTAACAGGCCAACCGCTCGCCGTCAATATTACCCGGGTAAAATTATCGACGTTGTGAGCGGCCTCACGGCCGCTGCGGGTTCAGGCTGAACTCCAGCTCGCGAAAGCTGGTGTAGTTCCGGCGGATCCACTGGTGCAACTCGGTCGAGGAGTCCCGCTCGTTGCGCAGGTAGTCGGTGAAGGAGAAGGTCAGCCGGCCGATATAGGTCTTCAGGAACGAGGGCAGCGCCGTTATCCGCAGCACCCGACCGGTGTCCATTTCGGGCGGCAGTTCGCCGCGCACCACATATTCGTTGTCGATCGTAATCAGCGCTTTCGGCGGAATCTGTTCCTGCAACATCGGATAGCTGCGGGCGGAAACGCGGTCGGTATCGGCGATGAACAGGATGGTCGGCGCCACGCCCCGCCGCGCGGCTTCCTTCAGGAAGCCGATCTCGTGGATCATCTTGAAGAACTCGTCGAACGCATGAAAGCCGAGGTCGATGACCTTGGCGATATCGTCGTTGACGATCAGGCGGTCCATCAGCTGCATCTTGCCATAGGTGTCCATAACATCCGCCGTCTCGGTGAGCCGCGGCAGATATTCGAGCAGCGATGGTTCCTTCAGGTTGATGTCGAAGGAGCACACCGAACCGTTCTTCAAAAGCAGGAACTCGCTCAACAGACGCGCGAGCAGCGTCTTGCCGACCAGCGGCCGAGGCGAGCAGATGATGTAGACAGGCGTGGCACTCATCACCTGCTATATCAAAGGATTTTCTCGGCTAATCCAGCCCCGTCGCGGCGGCTGCGCGACTATTTTTCGCCGCCGCGCGTGCTCGATTTGGCGCCGACGAGATCAGTCAGCTTGATGCGGTCGAACTCGCTCCAGACGTTGGCAAGCCAGTGCCGCACATAGCCGCGCAGCACGAACGAATAGTTCGCGGCCTCGTCGTCCTTGCCCTTGTTGGCGACGAATTTGAGGAACGGCACCGAGGAAACCTCGACCTGCTCATAGGCCATTTCGTTGAGCTTGGGGATTACAAGGTCGGTGGCGTCCTTGATACGGTGAAAGTAGGAGTTGTAGGTCGACTGGTCCCACTGGAAAAACTGGGTGTCGTTGATGAAGTTCTTCACCAGGTAATATTTGGCGCCCTGCATGAAGCCTGCGGTCTCGGCGATTTCGTCCAGCGAGGCGATCGAGGGGCCGAGTATATGGAACACGGCAAAGGTGATCTGCCCTGCCTTCGCCGCATCGAGGAAGCCAATGTCGCGCAGCGAAGCCAGCGCCGGCGACAGCAGTCCGGCGCGGACGTCGATGACGGTCACCGAGGGTCCCGCGCTTAGCGTATCGAAGATCTTCATCTGGTCCGAGGTCGTCGTCATGTCGACGATCTCGGTGATGTCGGGGTGGAAGCGCTTCAGGGTGCCGCGCGGGGATTCGGTGTCGAATGCCCGGGTCGGCACGTTATTGGCGCTGAAGTAATCCAGGAGCGTCCGGGACACGGTCGTCTTGCCGACCCCGCCCTTGTCCGCGCCCACCACAATCACGACTGGCTTTCCCATGAAATTCCCTTGAACAGCAGTTCCGACCGCGGGAGCGACCGGGAGGCCCCAATCCCTGCTTTGGGCGCGAACATGGCAGAAACAAGGGATAATTCAATCTCTTGGAGGGCCATCGCCATTATTCATACCGAATTCGTTAATCGGCGGCGGCGAAAGGGGCGACCGCCTACCGGTGCGGGCCCCAAGGGCCGTCCGAGGCCCCGGAACGGGTGCCCGGGACGCCGGCAGGTTCGCCGGCGTCGCTCCAGGGGCCGCGGGGAACCGGCGGCGGCGGAAGCTGCTCGCTGGCCGATTCTTGGACCTCATCGGCTTCGTCCGCCGTCTCGGACGGCAAGGCCAGCGGGCCGGGGTCATGGCCGCCGGCAAACTGCACCAGCGCCTTGACGCGCGCATCGACCGAGGGATGGGTCGCGAACAGATCGGCAAACCCTTCGCGCGGATTGTCGACACAGAGCTCCATCACCGCCGACGTCGCGCCGGGCAGCTCGCCGCGGTTCTCGATCTTGCGCAGCGCCGTGATCATGGCGTCCGGATTCTTGGTCAGCTCGACCGAGCCCGCATCGGCCAATAGTTCGCGCGACCGCGACAGCGCGAGCTTGACGACCTGCGACAACAGCCACGCCAGCATGATCAGCACCACCGCGATAATGATCGCCATGATCGCGCCGCCGCCGCCCTTGCCGCGGTCGGATGACGAAGAAGAGGACGACGATGACGATGACGACGAAGACGACCAGCCGCTTCCGGAGGAATTCCACGACAGGTTGGTGAACATGCGAAAGAACAATTCGCCGAAAAAGCCCACCACGCCGGCGATGATTACGGCGACCACCATCAACTGCACGTCGCCGTTGCGGATATGCGTGAGCTCGTGGCCAAGCACGGCCTCGATCTCCTGGTCGTTGAGCGCCTTGAGAAGGCCCGACGTCACCGTGATGGAATATTGCCGCCGATTGAGGCCGGTGGCGAAGGCGTTCAGCGCCGGGCTGTCCATCACCTTCAGCTTCGGCATCGGGATGCCGCGCGAGATGCAGAGATTTTCCAGGAGATTGTAGAGTCGCGGCTGCTGCTGCCGCGTCACGCTCTCGCCGCCGGTCACGGCGTCGATCATGTTCTGGTGGAAGAAATAGGCGATCACGATCCACAAGGCCGCGATGATCGTGGCATAGGGAGAGGCCGCGATCAGGTCGCGCGAGGCGCGTGTCAGATAATAGTTGAGTGATGCACCGCTGTTGAGCACGACTTCCGCAACCAGCGCGCCGGCGAAGACCAGCACGTAGATCAGCAGAAACAGGCCGGCGAGCAGCAGCATCGAACGAAACTTGTTCGATGCGATATGCGTGTAGAGACCGTACGCGGCCATGATGCGTCACCACATGTCATTCCGGGGCGCCGCGAAGCGGCGAACCCGGAATCTCGAGATTCCGGGTTCACGCCGTTGGCGTGCCCCGGAATGACGAAAGAGAGACATGGATAGCCCTTAGAACTTCACGCTCGGCACCGTCTCGACTTCGGTGCGGCTGGCGCCGAGGTCGAAGAATTCCTTGCGGGTGAAGCCGAACATGCCGGCGAACAGCGCGGCGGGAAGCTGCTGGATGCCGGTGTTGTATTCCTGGACTGCGTTGTTGAAGAAGCGGCGGCTGGCCGCGATCTTGTTTTCGAGGTCGGAGAGCTCGCCGGCGAGCTGCTGGAAATTGGCGTTGGCCTTGAGGTCCGGATAGGCCTCCGACAGCGCGATCAGGCGGCCAAGCGCGCCGCTGAGCTGGTTTTCCGCCGCCGACACCTGCGCCGGGCCCTGCGCCGACATCGCCGAATTGCGCGCCTTGATGACGTCGTCGAGCGTGCCGCGCTCATGCTGGGCGTAGCCCTTCACGGTCTCGACCAGGTTCGGGATCAGGTCGTGGCGCTGCTTGAGCTGGACGTCGATGTCGGCGAAGGCCTGGCTGACGCGCTGGCTGAGCGCGACCAGGCGGTTATACGCGCCGAACGCAAACAGCACGATGATGACGATGACGCCGAGAACGATCCAGCCGGTCGACATGACGGACAACTCCTGAAGGGGGACGAAAGACAGTGGAACCTAGACGAAAATCGGGGCGTGCGGCAGCCCGCCCGAGAGGTGGGGCATGGCTTTAGTCGGAAGTGGGGCGGGATAAGTTCAAGGCGCAACGCTCTCCCGTCATTCCGGGATGGTGCGCTAGCACCAGACCCAGAATCTCGAGATTCCGGGTTCGATGCTTCGCATCGCCCCGGAATGACGAATCAACTAACCGCATCGCCCCATCGCCAGCGCCGCGCACTGGCATACTCCGCCCTGGTGCGGCGGGGCATTTTTGTCAGGGAGAGACCTACCGGTGTGCAGAGTTTGGCGGTTACCTCGACCTTGGTAACTATCGGTTGCGCCAGCACCCGGGACGGACGCTGATCAAGCGGCGCGCGCGTCAGCGCGACATAGCTGAACTTCTCATCCTCGAATGGCAGCTCGGCGCCCTTGACCTGCTTGTGCGCGCGCGAGCGCTGCAGGCGCTGGGTGAAATGGCACCAGTCGGGCGCCTGTAACGGGCATGGGCCGTCATGCGGGCAGGGGGCGACAACATGTGCGCCCAGCGCGATCAATTGCGCACGCAGCGCGATGATCCGGGCATAGCCGGCGGGCGTACCGGGTTCGACCACGAGCAGCGTGTCGCGGGTCTTGGTCCACATCTGCTCAGCGAGCGCCCGCTGTTCAGCGTCGCCGATCTCGCCGATCATGTAGCTCGCCACGACGAGATCGGCCGTATCCGCATTCGCCAGCGCAGCGCGGGCCTCGCCGCGCTGGTAGCTTGCGTCGCGCAGGCGAAAGCTGTCGACGACGAGGTCGAGCGCCAGCGTGCGCAACGCGTCGTTGGAGTCGAGCAGGGTAAAGCGTCGCAGAGACGGGAACGCTTCGGCCGCCGCCCAGGTCGCCGTGCCGGGCCCTGCGCCGACATCGAGCGAGTTGTTGGGGGCGAAGTCCGGCCTGATCTCGATGAGCGCGTTCAGGCTGGCCGTGACCGCGGCATAGGTCGCTGGCATTCGCGCCAGTGCGTAGGTGAGTGCGTCTGTCTCCGAGCGGATCGTGCCGGAGCCGCCGCCATCGCGATAGGTCTTCGAGATGGCGGCCGCACGGCCGGCGGCGTCGCTGCGGGAAAAGCCGCGCAGCTTGCCGTCGAGCGCGGCTTTCAGCTCAGCGGGGAGGTCGGGTGAGGTCATAGCCTGCCGTCATTCCGGGGCGGTCCGCAGGACCGAACCCGGAATCTCGAGATTCCAGGTCTATGCTTCGCATAGCCCCGGAATGACAAGAATCACGCCACGTTCTGGTCCAAAATCTTCACGGCGTCGTCGAGGCCGACCGAGACCAGTTGCGAGACGCCGCGTTCGGCCATGGTGACGCCGAACAGGCGGTTCATCCGCGCCATCGTGATCGGGTTGTGCGTGATGATGATGAAGCGGGTTTCGGTCGACGACGTCATCTCATGCAGCAGGTTGCAGAACCGTTCGACGTTATGGTCGTCGAGCGGCGCGTCGACTTCGTCCAGCACGCAGATCGGCGACGGGTTGGTGAGGAACACCGCGAAGATCAGCGCCAGCGCCGTCAGCGCCTGCTCGCCGCCCGAAAGCAGCGACAGCGTCTGTGGCTTCTTGCCGGGCGGTTTGGCGATGATCTCGAGGCCGGCTTCCAGCGGATCGTCGCTTTCGATCAGATGAAGCGCCGCTTCGCCGCCACCGAACAGCTCGACGAACAGCCGCTTGAAGTGCGCGTTGACGGTTTCGAACGAGACGAGCAGCCGCTCGCGGGCTTCCTTGTTGAGGCTCTGGATGCCCTGGCGCAGCCGCTTGATGGCTTCGACGAGGTCGTCACGCTCGGTGGTGAGCGCGGTGTGCTGGGTCTCGACCTCTTTCAGTTCTTCCTCGGCGCGCAGGTTGACGGCGCCCAGGCGCTCGCGGTCGCGGCGCAGCTTTTCGAGGTTTTCCTCGATCTCGCCGAGCGGCGGCAGTTCCGCGCCCGGCTCGATCTCGGCGAGCGCTGCTACCGCGTGCGGCTCGACTTCGAGCATGTCGTGGATTTCGCGCTCGATGTCGGAAAGCCGGCGCTTGGTGCCTTCCATGCGCTCTTCAGCGCGGCCGCAGGCCTCGCGGGCAGAGGAAAGCGCTTCGAGCGAGGTCTTGGCGGCACGGTCGGTCTCCGCCATCAGGCTTTCGGCGGCCGCCAGTGCGTCGGCGGCGACGCGGCGGGCGCCTTCGGCGGACTCGATTTCGTTGATCAGCGAACGGCGCTTCTCGGCAAACAGAGCGGGCGCGTTGTCAAGCTCGGCACGCTCGGCGGTCACTTCGGTGATGCGCGCCTCAACGGTCGCGACCTGCGAGGCCGAGCTCTGCTTGCGGTTCTGCCATTCGGTGCGTTCGGCGATAATGGCCTGCACGCGGCGGTCAGCCAGTTCGGCTTCACGTGCGAGTGCCTGGGCCTCGGCGCGCACTTGCGCTGCGAAGCGGCGATGGCCTTCGATGTCGGTGCGAACGGTGCTGAGTTTCGCTTCCGTCTCATCCGTCGGCGGCAGGTCGGTCAGCGCGGCGGTCGCACTCTCATGCGCTGCTTCAGCCTCGCTGCGGTCGGCGGCAAGGCGGGTATGGGCTTCGGTCAGCGCTGACTTGCGCGCGGCGTGGCGGTTGATCTCGCGCTCGGTCACGGCATGGCGTTCGCGCGCGGCATCGGCCTCGCGTTGCGCGGCCCGCCAGGCTTCGCGGCCGGCGGATTCGGCTGATGATGCCGCCTTCAGTTCGGCCTCGGCGTCTTCCAGCGCCTGCCGTTTGGCGGTGGCGTCAATACGAGCCTGTTCCAACTCGTGTTCGATATCGACCAGGCGCGCGCGCTCGGCGAGACGCCGGGCGGCACCGGTCGGCGCGTGCGCGGCGGCGACAAAGCCGTCCCAGCGCCAGACGTCGCCTTCGAGCGACACCAGCCGCTGGCCGGTCTTCAATTGCGAGACGAACTCCGCGCCGCGCTCCTTCGGCACGACGCCGATCTGCGCCAGGCGGCGCGCCAGTTCGGCCGGGGCTTCGACATGCGCGGCAAGGGATTCGACACCATCGGGCAGCGCCGGATCGTCAAAACTCGCGCCGGCATTGGTCCAACGCATCGGCGCCGAGGGATCGACCGGCGCGTCGAGATCGTCGCCGAGCACGGCGCCAAGCGCCTTTTCGTAACCCTTGGCGACAGTGACGCCGTCGATGATCGGCGGCCACAGATTCTTGGTTTCGACATTGACGAGCTTTGAAATCGTGCGCGCCTCGGTCTCCAGCCGCTGTACGCGCTTTTCGGCGTCGGTGAGCGGGGCGCGGGAAGCCTCGAGCTTCTGTCGCGCCGCGATGTGGCCGGTCTCGCTGGCTTGCGCTGCCGCTTCGGAGGCGGCCAGCGTTTCCTGCGCGGTCTCCATCGCGGCGGCGAGCGCGTCGATGTCGCCGAGATTGCCGGTTTCCTGCGCGAGCTTTTCCTCGTCGGCCTGGACGGTGGCGATTTCCTGGTCAAGCCTGGCCAGCCGGTCGCGGTGGGTGCGCACGCCGGCCTCGAGCTGGTTGCGCTTGGCGGTGAGGTCGGCAAGTGCGGTAGTAAGTTCGCCGAACATGCGCTCGGCCGAGGCCAGCGTCGCTTCCGCTTCAGAAACACGTTCATCAACGCCGGAGCGCTTTTCGACGCGCGACTTGATCTCTTCCTTGATCTCCGCGTCTTCGGTGTCGAGGCGCTGCAATGCGATCTCGGCGTCCGACGTCTGCTGCTGTTCGCGGGCGATGTCGGCAACGAACTGGTTCAGCCGGCGGTCGAGTTCAGCGACGCGCTCCTTGGCGCGCTCTTCCTCGCGGTCGAGCAGCTCGCGCGCATTGGTGAGGCGCTGCAGCCCTGCCGCGGCGCGGGCTTCGCCTTCGCGCAGTGCCGGCAGTTCGGAGGCGCGGATCGCCTGGATGCGCGCGGCCTCGGCCTGCTCGCGGGTGCGTTCGGCCATCTCGCGCACGTTGATGTCATGGGTATGCGCGGCTTCCGCGACGTCGGCATTGGCTTCCAGCCAGCGCAGATGGAACAGCGTGGCCTCGGCCTTGCGCACCTTGGCTGCGACTTCGCGGAACCGGATCGCCTGGCGCGCCTGCTTCTTCAGCCCGTCCATTTGGCCGGTGAGCTGGCCGATCACGTCCTCGACGCGGGTGAGATTGGTTTCAGCTGCCTTCAGCCGCAGTTCAGCTTCATGTCGGCGGGCATGCAGACCGGCGACGCCGGCAGCATCTTCCAGCACACGGCGACGCTGCTCGGGCTTGGCCTGAATGATCTCGCCGATCTTGCCCTGGTGAACCAGCGCCGGCGAACGCGCACCGGTGGCGGCATCGGCAAACAGGATCTGCACGTCGCGCGCGCGGACGTCGCGGCCGTTGATGCGATAGACGGAACCGGCCTCGCGCTCGATGCGGCGGGAGATTTCGAGAACCTGGCTGTCATTGACGGCAGCCGGCGCCGTACGATCGGCATTGTCGATCGTCATGGTGACTTCGGCGTGGTTGCGCGCGGGACGGTTGCCGGAACCGGCGAAGATCACCGCATCCATGTCGGCGGCGCGCAGCGATTTGTGCGAGGTTTCACCCATCGCCCAGCGCAGCGCCTCGACCAGATTGGATTTGCCGCAGCCGTTCGGCCCGACCACCCCGGTGAGGCCGGGTTCGATCATGAAATCAGTGGGTTCGACGAACGACTTGAAACCGTGGAGGCGGAGGCGCGTGAGTTTCATGAACACAAATCTCTGTTGGCCGGGCGCGAATCTCCCTGCCGTGACAATACCATAGAAGGCAATGTCGTGTGTGGGCGGACAGCCGGCTGCGGCTCTTGTGGCCCGCGACAATGGCGAGGCCGGGGCCCGAGGGCAACGCCCCCGCAAGGCTTTTCCCAAGGGATTTGAGGCGCTTGTGTGGCGCCTTTTGCTGGACTTATCGGCTCAAACGAATCAGGCCCCGCGCGAATCAGCTTTTCAGCATCGCGTTGATGCGCTTTGCGAACTCTTCGAAGCTCTGCTCGCCCTTGAGCATCTCGCCGTTGATGAAGAAGGTCGGCGTCGACTGCACCTTCAGCACCTCGGCGGCATATTTCTGGTCGGCCGCGATCTTGTCGAGCAGCGCCTGATCCTTCAGGCAGTCCTCGACCTGCGTCTGGGTGAGGCCGGCCTGCTTGCCGATCCGGGTCAGCGTCTCCGTAGTGTTCTTCACCACCCAGTCGTTCTGCTGCTTGAACAAGAGGTCGATGACGGCGAAATATTTCGGCGCGTCGTCCTTGGCGATGCAGCGTGCCAGCATCGATCCGGCGGCCGCCTTGATGTCGAGCGGGAATTCGCGGAACACGAACCGGATCTTGCCCGAGTCGATGAATTCCGACTTGATCTTCGGAAACACCTTTTCGGTAAAGGCCGCGCAATGCGGGCAGGTCATCGAGGCGTATTCGGTGATGGTCACGGTGGCGTTGGCCGGTCCAAGCGCCATGTCGGGCAGCGATTGCGGTTTGGCGACGTCGGCGGGGCTTTGCGCCATCGCGTCCGTGATCAACTGCAGCGGCGAGACGCCGGCGAGCAGGCCAAGCCCGGTCAGCGAAAGAGCGGCGGTGAAGGCGCGGCGCGTGATCATCAAAGTCTGCTCCCGAATGGCGCATTCACGCCCGAAAGAAGTTCCGAAAAAGAAGCCTTCGCTAGCTTGAAACGCCGGTTGTGGCAATGGCGCCTTGCGCCGGCCGCGCCGTGCAAAAGGCTCAATTTCGCTTGATCGCGGCGCCAAGCCGCGCCAGCGCGGCGCGCAGTTCCTCGTCCTCGACCGCCGACAGCGTTTCGGCGACTTTCGCGACCGATTTCGGGTCCGGCGCGCGCCGCGGCGCGGAGCGGTTTCGGCGCGACAGCGGCGCCTGCCGCAATGCCAGTCGGCCGACCGCGCTCCAGCCGAAGAAGCGGTTGACCCGCTGTAGGATGACGTCGGACGAATGCTGGATCTCCAGCGCCATCGGGCCCTCCACCCGCAATACCAGCGTCGCCGGTTCCTGCGGCTGCCCCTCCACCGGCCGCGGCCATTGCATCTTCAAGGGCTCGGAGTGGGCGGCGATTTCGGCTCCCGCAATGTCGGCCCAGCGCGTCACCAGTTCGCGCGCGGCAAACCCCTGTTTTGCGTACGCGTCGGAAAACACGTCGCTGAGCAGGACGGAGAGGGGTTTTGCCGAGATCGGGCCGGGTTTGGACATGGGCGCTTGTATCACTTTGCGCAGTGTGGACGTAACCTCCCTTAGTCGTCATGGCCGGGCATAGCCGTCCGAAGGACGGCGTCGCCGCCGCTCGCCTATGCCCGGCCATCCACGTCTTCGAGGCTTGCGTGAAGAAAGACGTGGATGCCCGGGACAAGCCCGGGCATGACGTGGAGAGATTCGTATCCCCGCCCTAGAATGTGCCGATGAGTCCTGTTGCGGCGAAAATCAAACGTCCTGAAACGGCCAGCGTGGTGACCTCGCGCCCCGCACTGCTGCTCGACTGGTATGACCGCCATCGCCGCCGGCTGCCGTGGCGGGCGGCGGCTGGCGAGCGGGCTGATCCGTACCGGGTGTGGCTGTCGGAGATCATGCTGCAGCAGACCGGCGTCAAAATGGTCGGGCCGTATTTCGAAAGATTTCTGGCGCGCTGGCCGGATGTCGCGTCGCTCGGACGCGCCTCGCAGGACGACGTGCTGCGGATGTGGGCGGGGCTCGGTTACTATTCGCGCGCACGCAATCTGCATGCCTGCGCGGTCGCAGTGCTACGCGACCATGGCGGGGTGTTTCCCGATAGCGAGGATGGTCTGCGCCAATTGCCGGGGATCGGGCCTTACACGGCGAAGGCCATTGCGGCGATCGCCTTCGACATCCAGACCATGCCGGTCGACGGCAATATCGAGCGGGTGGTGTCGCGGCTTTACGCGGTAGAAGAACCGCTGCCGCAGGCCAAGCCGCGCATCGGGGAACTGGCGGCGACGCTGCTCGGCTACTCCCGCGCCGGCGACAGCGCGCAGGCGCTGATGGACCTGGGCTCTTCGATCTGTACGCCGAAGAGGCCTACCTGCGCGCTGTGTCCGCTGAATGAGGACTGCGCCGCTCGCCTGCGCGGCGATCAGGAGATCTTTCCGCGCAAGGCGCCGAAGAAATCGGGGACGCTGCGCCGCGGAGCCGCCTTCATCGTCACGCGCGGCGACGAACTCCTGGTCCGCACCCGGGCGGAAAAGGGCCTGCTCGGCGGCATGACCGAAGTGCCGGGCTCGGACTGGCTGGCCGGGCAGGACGACAAGGCGGCGCTCAAGCAGGCGCCGGAGCTGAAAGGCGTGGCGCGCTGGCACCGCAAGGCCGGCGTCGTCAGCCACGTGTTCACGCATTTTCCGCTCGAGCTTGTGATCTACACCGCGGATGTCGTCGCGCGCACGCGGGCGCCGCAGGGCATGCGCTGGGTACCGATCGCGACGCTGGCTGACGAGGCGCTACCCAACGTGATGCGCAAGGCCATCGCGCACGGGCTGGAGGAATGACGCGTGCGCCACGGCTTGGCGACGCACGCTGATATGGGGCTAGTTGGAACGCGGCGTCTCGACGGCGAACGCCACGATCCTTCGCACCAGCGGCAGCACCGCAAGCAGGGTCGGAAACGCCACCAGCCACGAGATCGCCCATGCGGCGGGCCATGTCGTGACAAAAGCGGGCGTCGGACCGAGACTTCTCAGTGTCGAAATCGCTGATACGACGAACGTCATCAGCACCGATAGCACCAGCGGCATGACGATCGCCGCATAACGCGCGGGCAATTTTCCGCGCCGGCGCGGAGCAGGAGAGGGGATCATGATATCACTCTTTGAATTTCGGTCGGTCAATCACGGGCGCGTATGATGCATTCCACCTCGGTCGAGCCGACCGGTTGAATGCGTTGCCTGACGTGAGACGCTTACGGTGCGCAGGGCGCGCAGCACCGGCTTCATAGCCGCGGCAGTGGACGGGTACCAGCCAAATTCACGGCTCCGACCTGGAAACTGTCAAAACCGACAGCCGTTCCGCGGACGATGCTCATTCTGCTGACACCATGCTGGCAGCAGAGCTGCGCTAGGACGGAGCCTCACGGAGGTTCCCATGGTCGCGACCGCTCTCGATAATCTTAAGCCCCCGCCGTCCTCAAGGCTGCTCGGCTGGCACCTGCTCGACGCGCGTCCGAAGGACGGCTGGATCCGCATCGGCTTCGACGGCAAGCGGGATTTCTGCAATCCGGCCGGCTTCGTGCAAGGCGGCATTCTCTCGGCGATGCTCGACGACACGATGGGGCCAGCCGTGTTCGTCATGACCGAGGGGAAACTCTATACGGCGACCATCACCATGACGGTGAATTTTCTCAGCCCCGCCAGGCCGGGGCCGATCACAGGCGAGGCCAATGTCACCCAACTCGGCAAGACCGTTGCCTTTGTGGAAGGGCGGCTGATGGCCGAGGATGGCACCGTGCTGGCCACCGCCACGACCAGCGCGCGGCTGGTCGAGACGGCGAAGGCGATTGCGTCGGCTAGCCTGCAGCCCGCGGCGCTTCCCGCGTGAGCTGGACGATCGGCGGCTTGGCGTTGAGGCCCTCGACCTGGAAGCCGGCCACGCGCTTGTAATTGGCGGCGATGTCTTCCAGCTCCTTCAGCGACAGCACATCGGTGACGACATTGTAGCCGTTGGGCGCGCGCTCCTCGACCATCTGCATCACCTGCTCGGGACCATTGCGGCGGTTGAGCATCACGAGGTCGGTTGTTGCCGGACGGCGCTCGGCTTCATATGCCACAAGCGCAGCATTGGTCGGGCCATGCGCCAGAATCTCGCGGGTGATGACGCGGGCGTCCAGAATCGCCTGCGATGCGCCGTTGGAGCCGATCGGGTACATCGGATGCGCGGCATCGCCCATCAACGTGACGCGGCCGAATGTCCATTGCGCAACGGGATCGCGATCGACCAGCGGATATTCGTAGGCGTGCGGGCAGTTCTCGATCAGGCCGGGCACGTCGAGCCAGTCGAACTTCCAGTCCTTGAACCAGGGCAGAAACTCTTCGAGTTTTGCGGTGCGGTTATAGTCTTCGCGCCGCCACTGGTAGGTCGGCGGCATGTGCCGCTCGGCCACCCAGTTGATCCTGAACCTGCCGGCGCTGTCTGCCTGCTTTGAGATAGGATAGCAGACGAACTTCAGGATTTCGTGCCCAGCCATGATCATGGTGCGGTCGGACAGGAAGGCATCGCTGTCGGTGATGCCGCGCCACAGGATGCGGCCGTTCCAGATCGGCGGACCTTCGTTGGGATAAAGTTTTTCGCGGACCGCTGAATGGATGCCGTCGGCCGCGATCAGCAGCACGCCGTCGTGACTGCCCTTCGATTTGCCGGTCGCCTTGTCGATGAATTCGGCGCGCACGCCATTGTCGGTTTCGGTCCAGCCGGAGAGGTGATGGCTGGTCAGGATGTTCTCTTTCCCCAGCCGCTCGATCGCCGCATCGAGCAGGATCTGCTGCAGCGTGCCGCGGTGGATCGAGAATTGCGGCCATTTGTAACCGGCCTCGATGCCGCGCGGCTCGCTCCAGATCGGCTTGCCGTGCTTGGAGAAATAGGCGAGCTCCTTCGTGCGCACGGCGGCCGCATCGAGCTTGTCGTGCAGGCCGAGCTCGATCAATTCGCGCACCGCATGCGGCAGCACGTTGATGCCGACGCCGAGCGGCCGCAGCTCCGGCACGCTCTCGAACACTTTGGCCTTAACGCCGATCTGGTGCAGGCTGAGCGCCAGCGTCAGCCCGCCGATACCGCCGCCAGCGATGAGAACAGTCATGGTACGCCCCTGTTGCTTCCCGGGCGTCATGGCATGAGGGAGGGCAGGGGGCAACTGCGAAGGGCCGGTAAGTCCCGGTAGGGTGTGGGCTCATTAATGCTCGCGGGCGTCCGGCCAAACACAATTCTCCCGGCTCGGTCACGGCACTGACGCTTTCGGGGCAAAGCGGACGTCGACCAGCAGACACGCTCCGCTGGATCGGTTGAAAATGACCCATTTGAGACATTCGCCCAACAGGCGAACACATTCACATGAGGAGCCGCTCCAAGTGACCGATCAGCCTGCAGCGCGAGAAAGTGTCGCTCGGCCTTGAGACTGCAGCCTCCGTCGGATTACACTGATTAGGTTCACCGGGACAACACAGTTCATCGCATGCAGGGCACATTAGTTCTCGCCGTATTGGCCATTCGAAGTAGCTATGCACAACAGATCGAGGTGCCTTTGGGGGACCGCGAGGAGGTTCCGGACACGTTGCAGTGGTGGATTGCGGCGACCGGCACTTGGCGCATTCGGACATATGCGATCGACCATGACATCCACACGCACCAAGTTGATGGCAAGCCCGATGACCTTCTCGTGCTCGCGTCCGAGAACACCCGGAAACACTATGATGATGTATTGAGGACCGAGCATATACTGCAATTCGCTGACTGCTATGACCGGTCTGAAGTACAAACCAAGTTCCACGCGATTGGCCTTGAACCGAGATTTGAGATTGCGGCCGACCGCTTTGCGTTCTGGAAACCGGATGATCTCCAATACTCAACCAAAACAAGCCCTGGGTAGGCCGCCGCACAACACCGCGGTGTTACAGAGACTGGAGTGTCTGCTGCTGGCCCATCGCGACATATTGCATCGCCGCACGATTCAGGTCGCTTTGTGAGTAAAGCGGACATAGACTTCAGCGCTTCACGCAACCAAGTTTGCGGATACACGGCCTAGTTCAGGGGAGAGGCGGGGCCGGGCCGAAGAATCCGACGATTTTGACCAGCCGGCCGTCGGGACCGACCTCGCCGAAGTCGATTGACGTATTGCCGCAGGTTCCGTCCGCGCGCACCAGGCGCCAGAGGAAGCGGACCATATTGTGGTGGATATCGATGCCGCTCATGAACTCGAGCCGCGCGCCGGGCCGGCCGGCCAGCACCTCGCCGATCTTCGTCGCCAGCGCGTCACGCCCGGCCAGCGAGACGTTCGGATCGAGATAGACGCCGGCCTCGCTCCAGCATTGCTCGAGCAAGGCGTGTCGGGCCGTATCATCAGGCTCGTTCCATGCCGCCATATATTGCGTGACGGTTGTCGAGATTGCGTTCTTGTCCATCAATGCTCCCCTCGAGCTTCGGTCTCCAAGGGGCTCACTCTGCAAGGAATTGCGGGGCTGGTCACTTACATCGGAGGTAATTGCCGTTCTGATGCGATGGTCTAGATTGCCGGCATGGCTGCTCCAGACACGAACGCGCACGAAATCCCGGCTGGACATTTCAGCCGCCTCTTGAAGCACTGGCGCGGCGTTCGCCGGCTGACCCAGATCGAACTCGCGGCGGATGCAAATGTCTCGGCCCGCCATCTGTGCTTTCTGGAAACCGGCCGCTCGCAGCCGAGCCGCGAGATGGTGCAATTGCTCGGCAGCGCCCTCGACCTGCCGCTCGAGGAGCGCAATGCCCTGCATGTCGCGGCGGGCTTCGTGCCGCCCTATGGCGACAAGGGGTTGGCGGCCGAAAACCTGCAGCCGGTGCGGCAGGCGCTGGATTTCATCCTGCGGCAGCAGGAGCCCTATCCGGGCATCGTGATCGACGGGCACTGGGACGTTCGCATCCGCAATCAGGCCTCGGCGCGTTTGCTCAAGCCGTTTCGCGATTCGTACGAGATGGAAAACGGTCTTGCCGACAATGCCATGCACGTCGTCTTTCATCCAAAGGGCCTGCGGCAGTTCATGCTGAACTGGGACGAGTTCGCGCGGCAGTTGATCCAGATCCTGCATCGCGACGTTGCGCAAGGCAGCCGGGCCGCGGCGCAACTGCTCGATGAGATCATGGTCTATCCCGGGCTGTCGGCCGAATGGCGGCTGCCGCGCCATTCATCGGCGTCGTCGCCGGTCATGACGATGCAGCTCGCGAAAGGCGACTACCGCCTGGCGTTCTTTTCCACCTTCACGACGCTGGCGATGCCGACGGACGCTGCGCTGCAACAGATCAAGATCGAGTGCTTCTTTCCGGCTGACGATGCGACCGCCGAGAAGGCGCGCCAGATGGCCCTTTGACAACCCCGGGAGATCGAGATGCAGCCAGCTTTGCGTGATCATCAATCGGCCGAGACAATGAATGAGCTGCGTGCGTTAAATGCCCGCTTCATCCATAATTTCGTGACTAGCGACGTGCCCTCGCACGACGCCATTCTGCATCCCAGTTTCATCAACATCTGGCCCACCGGCCAGCGCTGGGACCGTGCAACTTACCTGAAATACTGGGCGACCGCCTTCGACCCTGATGTCATCGTCTACTGGGACGTCCGCGACGAACTGATCACGGTGGTCGGCGATGTCGCGCTCGTGCGTTCCACCAACAAATACATACGACGCCGCGACGGCAGCGAAGTAACCGGCATGACCACGTATACCGACACCTATCTGTTCGAGAACGGCGCGTGGAAATGCATCCAGGCGCAGCTCACGGCGGTGGCGCCCGAGCACTATCCCGCTGACGATACGATCGTCAGCGTTTACATCGAGGGCAAGCTTCAGCCGCGGGCGAGTTGAACCGCCAAAGGTTACTCCACCTACCGGGGGTGGACGGCGCAGGGGCATGCCGGTAACGTCCGGCTTTCCCCATGAGGACCGCCATGTTCAAGCTTTACTACGCCCCCGGCACCTGTGCACTGGCTTCGCATATCGCCCTGGAAGAGGCCGGCGCGCCCTACACGGCGGAACGGCTCGACTTCAAGAAAAGCCAGCAGACCACCCCGGAATATCTCGCCATCAACCCGAAGGGGCGCGTGCCCGCGCTGGTGACGGACCGCGGCACCTTGACCGAGACGCCGGCGATCCTCGCCTTCGTCGCGAGCAGCTTTCCGAAAGCGAAGCTCGTGCCGGAAGACCCCTTCGCGTTCGCGCAGGCGCAGTCCTTCAACAGCTATCTCTGCTCGACGGTGCACATCAATCATGCCCACAAGATGCGCGGCTATCGCTGGGCCGTCGAGGAGTCCTCGTTCGCCGACATGAAGCGCAAGGTGCCGGAAACCATGGCCGCGAGTTTTGCGCTGATCGAGCGCGACATGCTGAAGGGGCCGTGGGTGATGGGTGAGCAGTACACGGTCTGCGATTCCTATCTCTACACGATCGGGCTCTGGCTCGAAGCCGACGGCGTTGATCTCGCAACGCTGCCCAAGGTGGCGGCTCACCGCCAGCGGATGTCGGAGCGGCCGGCCGTGCAGAAGGTCATGGTCGACCACAAGGCGTAGGATTCAAAACGCGTAGGGGGCAAAGCCAACGGGTCGCGCGTACGCGCGCCCGATGACAGGCTTCGCGTGCCCACCATTCACGATGAGTTTGTGGATAGATGGTGGGCACGGCGCAAACGCGCCTTTGCCCACCCTACGCAGCCTTTTTGCCGCGCTCCATCTCGCGGCCGATCGCGAGCATGATACTGCGCAGCCAGATCGAGCCGGGATCCATCTGCGCCCGTGTCGGGTAGAACATGTACTGTTCGTCGATCCCGGGGTCGAGCGGCGGCGCGATGGTCGAAAGCGACAATTGCTTCGACAGCGCGCCGATCAGGCGGCGCGGCACGAAGGCGACGAGATCGGTGCGCGCGGCAACGTGCAGCGCCTCGATATAGCCGGGCACGACCAGCGCGATCCGCCGCTCGATGCCCTTGGGGCGCAACCACATGTCGATCAGGTCCTCGCTCTGGCCGCGGATCACGACCGCGACGTGGCGCGCATCGAGAAAGGTTTCGATCCGCTTCAGTCGCGTGCCGGCGGGGTGACCGCGCCGCACCGCGAGCGCATCGCTGTCGGTGTAAAGCCGCTGCCGGTGGAATCCGGTGAAGGCGTTACCGATCGAGATCACGAGATCGATGGTGCGGGCGAACTCCGCGGTGAAGATCGCCGGACCCCGCCACGGCACCACGTCGATCCGGACGTTCGGCGCGGCCTTGGTGATCTTCTCCATCAGTGGCGGCATCAGGAGTTCAACCGCCAGGTCCGGCATCATCAGGCGAAATTGACGTTCGCTTCTCGCAGCATCGAACTCGTCGGCGACGAACAGCGAGCGTACCTGGTCGAGCGCCTGCGCCAGCGGCGCGCGCAAGGCTTGCGCCCGCGGCGTCAGTTCCATGCGCGCCCCGGTTCGCACCAGCAGGGGATCGCCGATCAAATCGCGCAGCCGCTGCAGCGCGTGGCTCGCCGCCGGCTGCGACAACCCGATCCGCATCGCGGCGCGGCTGACGCTGGTTTCCTTCAGCAGTGCGTCGAGTGCGACCAGCAGGTTGAGGTCAAGCGAATTCAAATTCATTCAGTGTATATATATCATATTCTCTATCGATTGGAAGAATGGCGATGGATGCGCGAGATTTGATCCAGCAAACAACGAAGCTGGACTTGCATGACCGATCGCCTGAAGCCTGCCACCGAACCCTACGGCGCACGAGTGCAGGCCATCTTCGACCGCTTGCCGCGATCCTGGATGCCGCCGTTCCGGCTGTTCACGACGCTGGCACGTCATCCGACGCTGCTCGAACGCTTCATCAATGGCGCGCCTGCTTATCTCAGGGATTCGCACGTCAGCTTAAGGCAACGGGAAGTCTTCCTGCAGCGGGTCACGGCGCGGTGCGGCTGCGAGTACGAATGGGGCATGCGCGTGCACTATTTTGCCGAGGAGGCGCGGCTGACCGAGGCGCAAGTCAGCGCCACCGTGCATGGCAACGCCGCGAGCGCGTGCTGGGATGCGGCTGACGCCCTCCTGATCCGGCTTGCCGACGAATTGCATGAGCGTTGCGACGTCAGCGACGACCTATGGAGCGCGCTGCGTCCCGTGTTCGACGATGAGACCATTCTCGAACTGCTGGTGATGGCCGGCTACTACCGGACGGTCGGCTACGTGGCGAATGCCTTGCGACTGCCTCTCGAACCCGAAGTGGGCCGACCGTTTCCCAAAGCTTGATCAACAGAGTGCTTATCAAAGGAGAAGCCGCCATGAGCGCAGCAGCGAACAAGAAACTCGTCCAACAGGTTTATGCCGATTCCGCCAACCGGAGCGGGACAACCTTCCTCGACAACATAGCGGAGGATGTGACCTGGATCGTCACCGGCCAATATTCATGGTCGGGTGAATTCAAGGGCCGCGAGGCGATCAACAATGGGCTGATGGGTCACTTGCGCTCGCTCCTCGCCTCCGGGCGCCCGCGCACGCTCGCGTTCAACTTTATCGCGGAAGGCGACTACGTCGTCGTCGAAGCGCGCGGCGACAATTTGGCCAAGAGCGGAGAGCGCTACGATAACCAATACTGCATGGTCTGGCGCATCGAGAACGGCAAGATCAAGGAGATCAAGGAATATTGCGACTCCGCACTGGTCGAGCGCGTGCTCGGGCCGTTTCCCGCTGAACTGAAGTTGGCGGCCGCGGTTTAAGGAAAAGGGCAGTCTTGGAGCGGGGATGTCGCGGGACGCGCTGATGGAAACGTCATGCCCGGCCTTGTGCCGGGCATCCACGTCTTTGTTAGGTGCTGAGGAGCGTTAAGGCGTGGATGGCCGGGACAAGCCCGGCCATGACGAGAACTGCGGAATGTTGGTCAGGCGGCCTTCACCGACATGTGCTTGAACATGTTGCTGCGGGCTTCGTCGTCCATCTCGGCTTTGAACTTGAAGTTATCCTTCAGCGCGATCGCCTTGGCGGCCGCGGGACGGGCCGAGATCTCGTCGACCAGCCGCTTGACGTTGGGATATTTGGCGGCGACGTCCTCGCTCATCACGAACGCGGCCATCCGCGCCCAGCCCCACAGCGCCATGTCGACGATGGTGTAGGTGTCGCCCACCATATATTTGCGGCCGGCGAGATGATCGTTGAGGACGGCGTAGTGGCGCTGCGCCTCGAACTGATAGCGGTTATTGGAATAGTCGTGGTTCTGGTCCTTCGGCGCGAAATGTTTGAAGTGCACCGCCTGTCCCGAATATGGCCCGATGCCGGTCGCCACGAACATCAGCCAGGACAGCATCTGCGCGCGATTTTGCGGCGTGTTCGCCGGGAGAAACTTGCCGGTCTTTTCGGCGAGATAGAGCAGGATGGCGTTGCTGTCGAACACGGTGACGCCGTCATCGTCGATCGCGGGCACCTTGGCGTTCGGATTGATGGCGAGATATTCCGGCTTGAACTGGTCGCCCTTGCGGGTATCGACCGCGACCGGCTCGTAGGCGATGCCGGCTTCCTCGAGGAAGAGGGCGACCTTGGTCGGGTTGGGCGATCCGTTGAAGTAGAATTTGAGCATTTTGGAATTCTCCCCATTGCTTTCTTGCAAGGAAACTGTTGCGGCACGCGGCGGCATTGCCACCGGGTGCCACGTCCATGCTCAAATTTTTGCCGGATGCACAAGGGACGAGTTTGTGACCGGTCCGGGAGGCGCTTACGACAGGGCCAGACCGCCGATGCCGGCGACCGCCAGGCCCGCACCGGCAGCGATCATGACGGATGCGAAACGCATTTCCGTACGCAGCGCCGTGCGCTGTCCCGCACGTTCCGATCCTTTCGCGTAGCCGTGGACGATGATCTGCTCGCTGAAGGTGCCGCTGGCATCGAGAATGTCGGTCAGCCCTGCGCAGGCGACCAGGATGCCGAGGATGATCAGTCCGGCGGGGCCCAGCAGACTCAACAGCAGCATCGGAAATATGCCGATCAGGAAGATCGGCAGCAGTGGCAGCACAATGAAGGACTCGGAGCCTCGGGTGCGCATGGCACTAGTCTCATATGGGATAATGAATGTAGCAAGTATTCGCTGAGATATGGACCAAAAGTCGCACGACAACCCGCGCGCCTGACACGGCTGCCATGCCGCATACGCACGCTGTCGTGCGTTGCGGCGGCCAGAAAGCCCGCGCAGTCCGGACTTCTCGTGCTGAGGTAAGCTGCTT
This sequence comes from Bradyrhizobium sp. CCBAU 051011, assembly GCF_009930815.1. Lineage (NCBI taxonomy): Bacteria > Pseudomonadati > Pseudomonadota > Alphaproteobacteria > Hyphomicrobiales > Nitrobacteraceae > Bradyrhizobium > Bradyrhizobium sp. CCBAU 051011. Next base: position 4,085,032 of record NZ_CP022222.1, read on the forward strand.
CTTAACCCGCCGCCATTTCCGAGCGGATTTCGGCGCGCAGCTCGTCGATCAGCTTGAGGCCGTGCTTGGTCTCGACATGCCAGAAGGTCCAGCCGTTGCAGGCGCCGGAGCCTTGCGCCACCGCGCCGATGCGGTGGATCGAGCCGACCTTATCGCCGAGCATGATGGCGCCGTCGGCGCGGACCAGCGCGCCATGACGTTTTTTGGAATCGACCAGTTTCGTGCCGGGCGGGATCATGCCGCGCTCGATCAGTTCGGAGAATGCCACGCGTGGAGCGTCGCGCGCGGTCATGAACGGTGCCAGCGTCGCCTCGGGCAGCGGCTCAACCGCGGAGATGCGCGCTTCCGCCGCAGCCGCATAGGTCTTGTCGCGCTCGAAGCCGATGTAGCGGCGGCCGAGACGTTTTGCCACGGCGCCCGTCGTGCCGGTGCCGTTGAAGGGATCGATCACGAGGTCGCCGGGCTTTGACGACGACAGCAGCACGCGCGCCAGCAGCCCTTCCGGCTTCTGGGTCGGGTGAACCTTCTTGCCGTCAGCGCCCTTGAGGCGCTCGTCACCGGTGCAAAGCGGGATCAGCCAGTCGGAACGCGCCTGCACGTCCTCGTTGGCGGCCTTCAGGGCTTCGTAATTGAACGTATAGCCCTTGGCCTTCTCGTCGCGCGCCGCCCAGATCATGGTTTCATGCGCATTGGTGAAGCGGCGGCCGCGGAAATTCGGCATTGGATTGGTCTTGCGCCACACAATATCGTTGAGGACCCAGAAGCCGAGGTCCTGCATGATCGCGCCGACGCGGAAGATGTTGTGATAGGATCCGATCACCCATAGCGTGGCCGACGGTTTCATGACGCGGCGGCAGGCAAGCAGCCAGGCGCGGGTGAAATCGTCGTACGCAGCGAACGATGAAAACTTGTCCCAGTCGTTGTTGACGGCATCGACATGGGATTCGTCAGGGCGCTTGAGATCGCCCTTGAGCTGCAGGTTATATGGAGGGTCTGCGAACACCAGATCGACCGAACCGGCCGGTAGCTTCGACATCTCGGCGACGCAATCGCCGACGACGATACGCACGCTGGAATCAGACTCAAATTTAGTGCGGGGCGCCCTTGCAGACGCCCCGCGACGCGACACAACCATGACTCAATTACTCTGACTCAGGCGACGCTGTCGGCGACGCGGGACTAAACAACCGACTGGCGATACATTGACCCGCCAAAGTAAAAATCGACTTAACCAAGAATGTTATCGACGCAGAATGCGAAGAGAGTTCATCGGCAACATTGCCAGCAGAGATTGCGGCCGCTTGCGCACTAGGCAATTTTTGCCGGGCGGGCTATTGATTAATGGAATGGAAATTTTACGTGATTGCCGCGTTGGATAATTCGGGCCAACAGCCGGGGATGAGGAAACAGCGCCATGCGTTACGATGATTTCCGCCGCAGCGACAGTATCGACGACCGTCGCGACGACGGCGGCGGCGGAATGGGTGGCGGCGGCGGTTTCGGCCTGCCGATGGGTGGCGGCGGGCTTGGCATCGGCACCATCATCGTGCTCGGCCTCGTCGGCTATGCCTTCGGCATCGATCCGCGCATCCTGATCGGCGGCGCCGAAATCCTGACTGGTGGCAACCAGGCGCCGACCTATCAGACCGATCGCCGCTCGGGCCCGGCCAAGACCGGCGCGCCGAAGGACGAAGTCGGCAGCATGATCGCCGGCATCCTCGGCGAGATCGACGATCGCTGGAGCGAGATCTTCCAGTCCAGCGGCCAAAATTACACTGGGCCGCGCATCGTGCTGTTCCGCAACGCCACCAATGGCGGCCGCTGCGGCATGGCGCAGTCCGCGATGGGGCCGTTCTACTGCCCGCCGGACAAGCAGATATTCCTCGACACCTCTTTCTTCCGCGAAGTCGAAACGCGGTTTCGCGGCTGTTCGGGCAGTGCCTGCAAATTCACGACGGCCTATATCATCGCGCATGAAGCGGGGCATCACATCCAGAACCTGCTCGGCATCCTGCCGCGCGTGCAGCGGCTGCAACAGCAGGCCGGCAGCAAGGCGGAAGCCAACGCGCTGCAGGTCAAGGTCGAGCTGCAGGCGGATTGTCTTTCGGGCGTCTGGGTCAACCGCGAGGAGAAGAAACGTCCGGGCTTCATCGAACCCGGCGACATCGATGCAGCACTGAGGACGGCGACGGCGATTGGCGACGACACGCTGCAGCGGCAGTCGACGGGCAGGGTGGTGCCGGACAGCTTCACTCACGGCTCCGCGGCGCAGCGAAAGCAATGGTTCATGACCGGCTACCAGCAGGGCACGGTGCAGGCCTGCAACACGTTTGCCGCAGGAGCGTTGTGAGTTGAAGCCAGGAAGTATTTTGCCGTCATGGCCGGGCAAGAGCGCGAAGCGCGCCTTCGCGCAGACGTCCCGGCCATCCACGTCGATACTTCCTGGAGATTGAAGGCGTGGATGCCCGGGACAAGCCCGGGCATGACGAGAACAAAAGTAAAGTCATGTCCCTCGACGAAACAAAACAATTCGTGCCGCTCAACATCGCGGTGCTGACGGTCTCGGATACCCGTTCGCTGGCCGACGACAAATCCGGCGCCACGCTGGCGGATAGGTTAACGGCGGCGGGCCATCGTCTGGCCGCGCGCGAGATCATCGTCGACGACGTCGATGCGATCCGCTTCATCGTCAAGCGGTGGATCGCCGACGAAGGCATCGATGCGATCATCACCACCGGCGGCACCGGCTTCACCGGCCGCGATGTAACACCGGAAGCGATCGAGCCGCTGTTCGAAAAGCGGATGGATGGTTTTTCCATCGCCTTCCACATGCTGAGCCACGCCAAGATCGGAACCTCGACAGTGCAAAGCCGCGCCACCGCGGGCGTAGCGGGCGCGACCTTTATCTTCTGCCTGCCGGGATCGCCGGGCGCCTGCCGCGACGCCTGGGACGGTATTCTCGCCGCCCAGCTCGACTACCGCACACGCCCCTGCAATTTCGTCGAGATCATGCCACGGCTGGACGAGCACCTGCGGCGGCCTAAAGCACAAGGCGCTTCAGCCTGACCAGCAGCGTCCACAGCCCACGCCACATGTTGCGCCAGGCCTCAATGCGCAATTGATGCGCGCGCCCGATATGGAAGTCGAGGAGTTCTGGCGTGATGCGCCGCGTACTGTCGCGACGCCCGGGCTTCACAGTTCCATTTCCCAGGTTTCGCCGATCAGGCTTTGGCCGAAACTGCGGTGTGGCTCGGTGGCGACCAGCTTGAAGCCGGCTTCCTGATAGATCTTGCGGGCGGCGACGAGGATGCTCTGGGTCCAGAGCGTCATTTTCTTGTAGCCTTTCTCACGCGCCGCGCGGATGCATTGCTCGACGAGTGCGTGGCCGACGCCGAGCCCGCGCGCTTTTTTCTCCACCAGCAACAGCCGCAGCTTTGCGACGTCGTCACTCCCCTTCACCAGAAAGATCGAGCCGAGCGGCTCGCCGCCTGCTTCCGCAATCCAGCAATGCTCGCGCGAGGCGTCATAGTTCTTGATGAACTCCGCGCAGATCTCGGCGACCAATGCCTCGTAGCTGATGTCCCAGCCATACTCCGCGGCATAGGCTTTTGCCTGGCTCGAGATCACCCAGCCGATGTCGCCGGGACGGTGGCTGCGCAAGAGAAAAGCGGCCGGCTTCTTCTCCGTAGGCCGTTCCAGCGCCTGCTCGATCGTCGTCATCGCCTGCACGACGGCGGCGCGCTGACTGTCTTCGAGCGAGACGAGCAGGCTTCCGACCTCCTCGCGCGCGCGGCGCTCAAGCTCGACAGAGGTGGCACGGCCTTTGGCGGTCAGCGAGAGCTCGTTGATGCGGCCATCGTCCTTTGACGGCTTTCGCGTCAGGATCTGGCGGCGTTGCAGCGCCTGCAAGGTCCGGCTCAGGAAGCCGGGATCGAGGCCGAGGTCGCGGGCGAGGTCGGTGGCGGTGCAGGTCGGGCGATGCGCGATCTCGTAAATGACGCGCGCTTCCTGCAGCGTGAAGGCGCTGTGCAGGAGCTTCGGCTCGATGATTCCGAGCTTTCGGGTATAGAAGCGGCTGAATCCGCGGATAGCGTCGATCTGGCCGTCCAGGGCGTTATTTGATTTCATCAAATTATTATTTGACGGAATCAAGTAAATTGCAAGCCCGTTGCGGCGTCGCTTGGGCCCCTTTTTGTTGCAGGTCGATCGACTCAGGCCGTCTGACTCAGGCCGTCAGGCGACGACCATGATCCGGCTGCGCAACTGGGTGCGTGCCGAGCGGCCGAGCTGGCGCAACAGCCTTGTCTCGGAGCGGCGGGAATCCGGCCGGTAGCCGCCAAGCCGCTCGTAATGATCGCGCGCGATCAGGAGCCCCTGTTCTGCCGACGGGCCGGCAATCATGCGGGCGACGAATTTGAAGCCGTCGCGCAGCCGCGCGTCCGAATAGGGCGAGCGGGCATAGCGAAAGACCCCGGCGCGCGGTCGGCCGCTGCCCGATACGGTCTGGATGAACTGTGTGGTCTCGTCGATCCAGCCGCTGTCGAGCACCGCGCCGGCGTGCAGGAACATCAGCCATGGCGAGCGCGCCGCGCGGGCGCCGGCGGCCAGCGCCGCGGCGCGTGTTCCCTCGAACTTCAGAAAGCGGCAGCCGGCTACGTCGGCCACCCGCTCGATCACGCCATTGCCGGCCCCGTCGACCAGCAGCACCTCGCTGATGACGCCGGCCGCGGCGCCCGGCACCAGCGCCGCCAGCGTTGCGACGGCCGGCTGTTCTATTCCTTCGGTCGGAACGATCACGCTCAACATGGGATGAGGCTTCGCTGGCTCAAACGGTGAAAAACGCCGCACTGTTATCACCTTGTCACAATCAAAACAGCCGTTTGCGTGCAGTTTTTTAAGGCATGCGGCGCTAGTGTCCTTTCCGGCACACGGGCATCACTGCGAATTGTTGTCGATGATGTTCTTGATTTGTTCTTATCTCGTGCTATGTTCGCTTTATGAGCCGAGCATCCTCTCATGCCCTCAAGCACCCGCCGGTCACGCCGCCCTCCGAGCCGGCGGGTGCGACACCTTTTTCTGAGCTTGCGGTCGGCATCGAACGCCAGCGGCGGCGCGGCCGCGGCGCGCAGTCGAACCAGAGCGGCCGATTTGAGGCCGAGGCGCGGGTTGCCTTCGACGATGGCTGGCAGAGCCTCGACGATCTGCCGCCATTCAAGACGACGGTGTCGATCGATACCTCGCGCAAGGTCATTACCCGCAACGACTCGCCCGACATCGGCTTCGATCGCTCGATCAATCCCTATCGCGGCTGTGAGCATGGCTGTGTCTATTGCTTCGCGCGGCCGACCCACGCCTTTCTCGGCCTTTCGCCCGGGCTCGATTTCGAATCCAAACTGCTCGCCAAGCCCGACGCGCCGGAGCTGCTCGAAAAGGAGTTGGCCGCATCAGGCTACGAGCCGCGCATGATCGCGATCGGCACCAATACCGATCCGTATCAGCCGATCGAGCGCGAGCACAAAATCATGCGCGGCATTCTCGAAGTGCTGGATCGCGCCGGCCATCCCGTCGGCATCGTCACCAAATCGGCGCTGGTAACGCGCGACATCGACATTCTGCAGCGGATGGCAAAGCGCAACCTGGCCAAGGTCGCGATTTCAGTGACCACGCTCGATCCCAAGCTCGCCCGCACCATGGAGCCGCGCGCCTCAACGCCGCCGAAGCGGCTGGAGGCGCTGCGGCAATTGTCGGAGGCCGGAATCCCCGCGACCGTGATGGTCGCTCCCGTCATCCCCGCGCTGAACGATTCCGAGATCGAGCGCATTCTCGATGCCGCGGCCCATGCCAGCGTCAAGGAAGCAAGCTACGTGCTGCTGCGGCTGCCGCTGGAGGTGCGCGACCTGTTTCGCGAATGGCTGATGGCGAACTATCCCGACCGCTACCGCCACGTCTTCACCCTGATCCGCGACATGCGCGGCGGGCGCGATTACGATTCGCAATGGGGAACGCGGATGAAGGGAACAGGCCCGATGGCCTGGATGATCGGACGCCGCTTCGAAATCGCCTGCGAGAAGCTCGGCCTCAACAAGCGGCGCTCCAAACTGACGACCGATCATTTCGTCAAACCGAAGCGCAGCGGGCAGCAACTGAGTTTGTTCTGAGAACCGGCCTTGCGAGCGCAAGTGACTTGTCCGCCGTAGCTCGAAGAGTGAAGGCGGAAGCAATCCTCGCCATGGAACAATGGATTGCTTCGTCGCTTACGCCTTGCGCAAACGCTTCGCGTTTGTCGCAGGCAATGACGTTGGAGAGTAAGATGAGCGGAAAATCCCCGAAACCCGTCCCCCGGTTCACAGTCATCACGCTCGGCGTAACGGACATGCGCGCCAGCATCGCCTTTTATGAAGCGCTCGGCTTTGCCCGAAAAATGAGCGAAACCGGCGAGGCGGTCGCTTTCTTCGACACCGGCGGCACTGTCATCGCGCTTTTCCCGTGGGATCAACTGGCGCGCGACGCCACGCTGCCGGACCAGCCGCGGTCGAAAACCTTTCGCGGAACGACGCTCGCCTGGAATTGCGGCTCCGCCGAGGAGGTCGACGCAGCGCTGGATTTCGCAATTGCCTGCGGCGCATCGCTATTGAAGCCTGCGCACAAGACCGAATATGGCGGTTACTCCGGCTATTTCGGCGACCCCGACAACCACGCCTGGGAAGTCGTGGTCGCGCCCGGCATCGAGGTCGGCGACGACCGGCGGGTTCATCTGCCTGATTAAACCGGTGGTGTTATGGCGGCGCCGCTTCTCTCTGGCGGCGAATTGCCGTATTGCGGCTCGATGGACCGGAAGCCCACGCCAGCATCGGAGAAGCAGCCGCTCGTCATTTTGACGACGCCGCGTCTCGTTCTGCGCGCTGCGGCCGACGAGGATATATCGATTCTGCAGAATCTTATCCTTGGCGACAGCGACGTGATGCGCTTTGCATTTTCCGGAGCGCCGATGGCAGAGGACGCCGCCGAAGACTTCATCCGGAGATCATTCACCTTCGGCGGAAGCCTCACGGGGATTGCGGTTCTGACCGAAAAGCCCACCCTCGAAGTTATCGGCTTTGCCGGCTTGTCGCCATGTGACGCGCTGGGAGCCGACGATTTTGAGATCGGGTTTGTCCTTGCGCGCCGGGCGTGGGGGAGGGGGATAGCCACCGAAATCGGCGAGGCGCAGCTCGCTTTCGGGTTCGAGCAACTCAAATGCGGCAGATTGCTCGGGCTTGTCGATCCGCGAAATGCACCGTCCATTCACGCGCTCCAGAAGCTCGGAATGTGCTATCTGGAGACGATAGCCGACCCCAAGCGCGGAAGCCGGAGCGTTTATGTGATTGAGGTTGGGGAATGGCGGCGGCGGCGCGCTGAATAACGGGTATTGTGCACGGTTCCCGGTTGCGCGCGGGCGCACGCTTTCGCAGGATCCCGGCCATGATTCGGGACAAGTCCGCCAAGAAAACTGACAAGAAAGCCGGCAAGGAACAGGCCGAGCTCCCCAAGGGCGTGATCGCGGTCGCGCCGCCGAGCTTTCGCCGGGAGCGGGCACTGATCAAGCGCGGGGTCTGGCCGGTCGCCGGCTGCGACGAGGCCGGACGCGGGCCGCTGGCGGGCCCGGTGGTGGCCGCCGCCGTCATCCTCGATCCCAAGCGAATCCCCAAAGGCATCGACGATTCCAAGCGGCTGACGGCGGAGCGCCGCGAGGAGCTGTTCGAGGAGATCTGCGCGACCTCGTCCTTCGCGGTTGCCTTCGCTTCGCCGGCGCGGATCGATCGCGACAATATCCTGCGCGCCTCGCTCTGGGCGCTGGCGCGCTCCGTGCGCGCGTTGCCGGAACTGCCGAAGCACGTATTCGTCGATGGCCGCGACAAGATCGATGCGCCCTGCGACTGTGACGCCGTGATCGGCGGCGACGGCATCGTGATGTCGATCGCAGCCGCCTCGATCATCGCCAAGGTGACGCGCGACCGCCTGATGAGCGCCTTGGCGCTGGATTGCCCGGGCTACGGCTTCGAGACCCACAAGGGCTACGCCGTGCCGGAGCATCGCGAGGCGCTGGACCGGCTCGGTCCGAGCATCCATCACCGCCGCTTTTTCGCCCCGGTCATTGCCGCGCGGCAGAAGCATTTTCCGGAGACGGTCGAAGTCGAGCCCGATCTTTTCACGGTGGATGGGGAGATCGCTTCCGATATCTCCATCACGATCTAAGATCGGTTGCTTCGGCGCGTCCTGCGCTCTATCAAATGTCTTGGGGGACAGGGCCGCCAGGCCCGGGCATTCGGACGTTTCATGCGTTTCACCTCGCTCGTTGTCGAACTGATCCGCGCCCGGCCGCGGCTGGTGGTCTTGCTCGTGGTGCTGGTCCAGGCCGGACTCTGGTTGTTCCTGCCGATGCTGCTCTATCGCAGCCCGCCGGGCGACCTCGCGACTGTGCTGGCCTTCGGCCGGGAATATCAGGTCGGAACCTCGCTCGGTCCGCCGCTGGCGTTCTGGCTCGCCGACATCGCCTTTCGCGCCGCCGGCAACAGCATGTTCGGCGTCTATCTCCTGGCGCAGGTCTGCGCGGTCGTCACTTTCTGGATCTACTATCAACTGGCGCGCGCGATTGTCGGCGGGCAGCAGGCGGTGCTCGCGGTGCTGCTGTCGATGACGGTCGTGGCCTTCAGCTCGCCCGGCGTCGAATTCGGACCCATGGTGCTGGCGCGTCCGCTATGGGCGCTGCTGCTCCTCCATTCCTGGCAATTGATCGGCCAGAACCGGCGCAACGCCTGGTTCGCCTGGTCGATCGAGGCCGGGCTGTTGCTGCTGACGACGCCGGCGGCGCTCGGATTGTTGCTGCTGCTCGCCGGATTTGCCGTGGCCACGGAGCGGAGGCGGCGCGTCTTGATGTCGCTCGATCCACTCTATGCGCTGCTCGTGATCGCCGTCCTGGTCTTGCCCTATCTGATCTGGCTGATCCGCGCCGATGCGCTCGCGATGCCGCCATGGCCGGCGTTCTCCGACCTTGGCGCGCGCGCGATGCAATGGGGCTGGCTGCTCGTCGGCCTGGTGCTGGCGATGTCCGCCATCGTGATGCTGGCGCTCCTCAACTCCGGCTGGTTCGCCCGTCACGCCGAGGATGCGCCAATCATCTACCGGCCGCCGGTCGATCCGCTGGCGCGCGACTTCGTCTATTTCTTCGCATTGGCGCCCGCGCTGCTTGGAAGCCTGATTGCGGGTATCTTCAACCTCGATCATGTGGTGGGCGGGGCCGGCGTCGCCCTGTTGATGTCGGGGCTGGCCGTGATCGTGGCGACCGGCGATCTGCTTCATCTGCGGCGCCAGCGCCTGTTGCGAACGGTATGGGCAGCGGCCGTTATCGCACCGGCCGTGGCGACGATTGCGACGAGCCTGTTCCTGCCCTGGACCGGGGACAACGAAGTGCCGACCGCGCTGCCGGCGAAGGCGATCGCGAGTTTCTTCGGCGACAACTTTGAGCGTCGAACCAACCAGCGGCTGCGCGCGGTGGCCGGCGATCCGCAACTGGCGAGCTTCATCGCCATGAACCGCGGACGTCCGCATCTGTTGCTCGATGCCACGCCGGAAAAAACCCCGTGGCTGTCGGTTGCGAAATTCAACGAAACCGGCGGCGTCGTGGTCTGGCGCGCTTCCGACACCTCAGGCGCGCCGCCGCCCGATATCGCCCAACGCTTTCCCGGCCTGGTGCCCGAAGTGCCGCGCGTCTTCGAGTGGATGGTGAACGGTCGTCAGCCCTTGCTGCGGGTCGGCTGGGCGATCGTGCGGCCGAAGACGCCGTAGCGTCTCTGCGGTGACAAGGGTGGGCACAGCGAAGCGTGCCCACCATCACGGCACCGATGGGAGCGGGGGCACGGCGCGTTCGCGCCTTTGCCTACCCTACGAAGCTACGAAGCTACGAAGCCTCCAACACCTTCGCGATCGCGCGCAGGTCCTGCCACGACATTCGCTTGTAGGACGGCGAACGCAGCAGATACGCCGGGTGGAACGTCGCCATGGCGCGGATGGTGCGGGTGCCGGTGTCGTAATCGAACCATTTTCCGCGGGTTCTCATGATGCCCTCGCGGGTCGACAGCAGCGTCTGCGTCGAGGGATTGCCGAGCGTCACCAGCACGTCGGGATTCACCAGCTCGATCTGCCGCTGGACGAAGGGCAGGCAGATTTGGGTTTCCTGCGGCGTCGGCGTTCGGTTGCCCGGCGGCCGCCAGGGGATCACGTTGGCGATGTAGGCCTTGCTGCGGTCGAGACCGATCGCCGCGATCATCCGGTCGAGCAATTTTCCCGAGCGGCCGACGAAGGGCAGGCCCTCGATGTCCTCGTCGCGCCCGGGCGCCTCGCCGACGAACATGATCCGCGCCTTGGGATTGCCGTCGGCAAATACCAGCCGCGTCGCGGTGTTCCTCAGCGCGCAGCCTTCGAATTTTTCCAGGAGCGCGCGCAGCGCTTCCAGCGTCGGCGCGCTTCGTGCCGCTTCGCGGGCGGAAGCAATCGCGACTTCCGGAGCGGGCGCGATTTCGCTGCGCGGAACAGCCGGCATCGCCGCCGGCATTTCCCGGACCGGAGGAGGTGGCGCAGTCTCACGCGCCACGACCGCGGGGGCGGGCGCATCCGCTTCGGCAAGGCGGTCGACCGGATCCTCCGCCAGCGTGCAATCGACCCCGGCCTCCAGATAAAAGGCCAGCAATTGCCTGACATTAGGTGCAGGTTCGGGGATGAAATCCATTATGCCAATCTAGGATGGATCGGGCGGATGGGAAACCGCCTCACATTGCATTTCCATGGTTGTCCTCCCTCCAAAAATCGTAAACAAGGACGCCTTAGAGCCGTTCTCAATTGGGCTGAGATCAGATCATGAGCGCAGAAGAACTCCCTCCCCGCGAATCCATGGAATTCGACGTCGTGATCGTCGGTGCCGGGCCGTCCGGCCTCGCCGCGGCGATCCGGCTGAAGCAGCTCAATGCGGACCTCAGCATCGTGGTGGTGGAGAAGGGTTCCGAGGTTGGCGCGCACATCCTGTCGGGCGCGGTGATCGATCCGGTGTCGCTCGACAAACTGATCCCGGATTGGCGTGAGGACGCCGATTGTCCGCTGAAGACGCAGGTCAAGGACGACCGCTTCTACTGGACCACCGCGACCAGCGCGATCCGGCTGCCGAACTTCGCGATGCCGCCGCTGATGGACAATCATCACTGCTATATCGGCTCGCTCGGCGATGTCTGCCGCTGGCTGGGGCCGAAGGCGGAGGCGCTCGGCGTCGAAATCTATCCGGGCTTTGCTGCCGCCGAGGTACTTTATGACGACAAGGGCGCGGTGCGGGGTATCGCGACCGGCGACATGGGCATCGCCAGGGATGGCAGCCTCAAGGATTCTTTCACGCGCGGCATGGAGCTGCTCGGCAAGTACACGCTGTTCGCTGAAGGCGCGCGCGGCAGCCTGAGCAAGCAATTGATCGCGAAATACTCGCTCGATGCCAACAGCGAGCCGTCGAAATTCGGCATCGGGCTCAAGGAAGTCTGGGAGATCGATCCCGCCAAACACCACAAGGGCCTGATCCAGCATTCGTTCGGCTGGCCGCTGAACAACAAGACCGGCGGCGGCTCGTTCCTCTACCATTACGACGACAACAAGGTGGCGGTAGGTTTCGTCGTGCATCTCAATTACGACGATCCGTATCTGTCGCCGTTCGACGAATTCCAGCGCTTCAAGACGCATCCCGCCATTCGCACCGTGTTCGAAGGCGGTAAGCGCATCTCCTATGGCGCGCGCGCCATCACCGAGGGCGGCTATCAGTCGGTGCCGCGCCTGAGTTTCCCGGGCGGCGCGCTGATCGGCTGCGCGGCGGGTTTTGTGAATGTGCCGCGCATCAAGGGCGTGCACAACGCGATGGGCAGCGGCATGCTCGCGGCCGAACATGTCGCGGAAGCGCTCGGCGCGGGCCGCGCCAATGACGAACTGGTCAGTTACGAAAACGCTTGGCGTGATTCCGCCGTCGGCAAGGATTTGCACCGGGTACGCAACGTCAAGCCGCTGTGGTCGAAGTTTGGCACCATCATCGGCGTGGCGCTCGGCGGCTTCGACATGTGGTGCAACACGCTGGGCTTCTCACTGTTCGGAACCCAGTCGCACGCCAAGCCCGACCGCAAGACGCTGGATGCGGCGAAGGCGCACACCCCGATCGCCTACCCGAAGCCGGATGGCAAGCTGACCTTCGACAAACTGTCCTCGGTGTTCCTTTCCAACACCAACCACGAAGAGGACCAGCCGGTTCATCTCAAGGTCGCCGACATGAGCCTGCAGAAGACGTCGGAGCACGACGTCTATGCCGGTCCGTCGAACCGCTATTGCCCGGCCGGCGTCTATGAATGGGTCGAGGAGACCTCCGGTCCGCGCTTCCAGATCAACGCCCAGAACTGCGTCCACTGCAAAACCTGCGACGTGAAAGACCCGAACGGCAATATCACCTGGGTTCCGCCGGAAGGCGGCGGCGGCCCCAACTACCAGGGCATGTAGAGAGGCCGGATCAACCACGATTGCGTGAGATGGAGGAGGGTGATACCGCCTCCAGCCACGATACCGCCACAGTAAGAGCGTTTCCGGGTTAGGCCGGCGAAATCGGAGCCCTAAGGGCCTCATCTGCCAATCGATTCGCCAGCCCGTATCCTTGCGGTTGAGGGCCAAACGCGGCATTGTCGCTGCCCGAGATGCCGCCGCTTGGGTTTGCATTCGAGACCGATCGTAACGATCCCGCCATCATCCTGGAGCTAGGCGAACCGTGATGCTTTCCACCCGTATGAATCGTTGGACCATCGCCGCAATCACTTTCGCCGCACTGGCCGCACCGGCTGCGGTCTCGGCGCAGACGCCCGACCATCCGGCCGATAGCGCTGCGCAATTTCCCACCAAGGCCGACCTGAAATCGCTGACGACGGCGGGCAGCTATCTCGCCGCGCGGCATGCCAGCGTCGAGCGCGACGCGGCCTCGGCTGCGGCCTTCTATCGCTCCGCGCTACGCACCGATCCGAAGAATAACGAGCTCTTGGATCGCGCCTTCATTTCCTCGCTCGCCGATGGCGACATCGACGAAGCGGTTAAGCTTGCCGATCGCATCCTGACGATGGACAAGGCCAACCGCGTCGCGCGGCTGGTGGTCGGCGTCCGCGACCTCAAGCAGAAGAAATATCCGGCCGCGCAGCTCAACATCAACCAGTCGATCCGCGGACCGATCACGGACCTGGTGGCGACGTTGCTGTCGGGATGGGCGAGCTACGGCGCCGGCGACGCCAAGGCCGCGGTTGCCAGCATCGACAAGCTCACCGGCCCCGAATGGTATCCGATCTTCAAGGATCTCCACACCGGCATGATCATGGAGATCTCGGGCAAGGACAAGGAAGCCGGCACGCGGTTCGAGCGCGCCTACAAGCTCGACGATTCGATGCTGCGCGTTTCCGATGCCTATGCGCGTTGGCTGTCGCGCAACAAGGATGGCGCGGCGGCGGCCGGCATCTACGAAGCCTTCGACAAGAAATTGCCGCGGCACCCGCTGGTGCAGGAAGGCCTGCGCGACACCCGGGCCGGCAAGAAACTGCCGCCGCTGGTGGATTCGGCGCAAGCCGGCGCGGCCGAGGCGCTCTACGGCATCGGCGCCACGCTGACCCGCCGCGGCGGCGAGGATCTGGCGCTGGTCTATCTGCAGCTCGCGCTCTACCTGCAGCCCAATCATCCACTGGCGCTGCTCTCGCTCGCCGATCTCTATGAATCGGTCAAGAAGCCGAAGATGGCGATCAAGGTCTACGAGCGCATGCCGGCCACTTCGCCGCTCAAGCGCAACGCGCAGATCCAGCTTGCCACCAATCTCGACGCCGCCGACCGCAGCGACGAGGCGATCAAGATCCTGAAGGGCGTCACCGCAGAGGCTCCGAAGGACATCGAGGCGATCATGGCGCTCGGCAATATTGAGCGCGGCCGCAAGAAATTCAACGATTGCGCCAACACCTATTCGCTGGCGATCGACGCGCAGCCCGGCGTGACCGACAAGAATACCTGGGTCACCTACTATTATCGCGGCATCTGCGAGGAGCGTTCCAAGCAGTGGAACAAGGCCGAGGCCGACATGCGCAAGGCGCTCGAACTGCAGCCCGAGCAGCCGCATGTCCTGAACTATCTCGGCTATTCCTGGATCGACCAGGGCATCAATCTCGACGAAGGCATGAAGATGATCCGCCGCGCCGTCGATCAGCGCCCGGATGACGGCTACATCGTCGATTCGCTGGGCTGGGCGTTCTACCGGATCGGCAATTTCGAAGACGCGGTGAAGCATCTCGAGCGCGCGATCGATCTCAAGCCCGAGGATCCGACTATCAACGACCATCTCGGCGATGCCTATTGGCGCGTCGGCCGGACGCTGGAAGCGAAATTCCAGTGGGCCCATGCCCGCGACCTCAAGCCCGAGGCGGAAGAGCTGCCGAAGATCGAAGCCAAGATTGCCAATGGCCTGCCCGAAGACACTTCTTCTGCGGCTTCTGCCGACAAGAAGAAAGAAGACGGCAAGGGCGGCTGACAAGAGTTTGGGGGCTGTTCGGCAATGCCGCTATTGAGTGACGAGGGACGCGCCAAGGTCAACCTGACCTTGCGGGTCAATGGACGCCGCGCCGACGGCTATCATGATCTCGAAAGCGTGGTGGCGTTCGCCGATTGCGCCGACCGCCTGACGCTGTCGCTGGGCTCCGATCTGGATTTGAAGATGTCCGGACCGCTGGCGCAGGCCTGCGGCGACACCTCGGACAATCTGGTAATCAAGGCCGCGCGTCTGTTGGCTGAACGCGTGCCCGGCATGAAGGCGGGCAGCTTCACGCTCGACAAGGTCCTGCCGGTGGCGGCCGGCATCGGCGGCGGCTCGGCCGATGCCGCGGCGGCGCTGCGGCTGCTTGCGCAGGTGAACGGGCTCTCGCTCGACGATCCCCGCATCATCGAGGTCGCGCAACTGACCGGCGCCGACGTGCCGGTCTGCGTCAACTCGCGCGGCTGCGTCATGACCGGCGTCGGCGAAGCGCTGCAGCCGCTCAGCCTGCCGAAAATGCCCTGCGTGATGGTCAATCCGGGCGTTCCCGTCGCAACCCGCGACGTGTTCAACGCGCTGGGCTTACGCAATGGCGAACTATTGGTCGGCGTCACCGACGTGCTGCTGAGGGATCGCTGGCCCGACGACAAGGCATCGCTGGAAGAATGGGTTGAAGCGCTCGCTGCCAACTCCAACGATCTAGAGGCGCCGGCCATGCGCGTCCAGCCCGTGATCGGCGACGTCATCGCGGCGCTCAACGCCACCAACGGCGCCTGGCTGGCGCGGATGTCCGGATCGGGCGCCACCTGCTTTGCAATCTACGAGAACACCGCCGAAGCCGGCCGTGCGGCAGAGAAGATCCGCCGCGATCACCCTGGCTGGTGGGTGCATGCGGGCACGCTGAGCTAGCTCGCGGGCCGCCGCGCCAGCGCCAGCGAAATGCCGAGGCCGGCGATGAACAGCCCCGACCCCTGCCGCAACCGTTGAAGCAAATTCGGCCTGCGCGTGAGACTATCGCGCGCGGTCGTGGCCATCATCACCACAATGACATCGACGAGCGTATTCAGCGCCACCGAGATCAGTCCCAGCACCATGAACTGGAGCGCCGGATAGCTGCCGGCCGGGTCGAGGAATTGCGGAATGAAGGCCAGAAAGAACGCGGCGGTCTTCGGATTTAAGGCTTCGACCAGCACGCCTTCCCGAAATACGCGTTGCGTGCCGACGGCGCTGTTCTGCTCCAACACCCATTTCCCGGCTTCGCGAAATGTCCTGATGCCGAGCCACACGAGATAGATGGCGCCAGCGAATTTCAGCGCAGTAAACAGCTCGGCACTGGCAAGGATGATCGCCGAGACGCCAAGCCCGCCTGCGATGACATGCACGAGCCCGCCGAGCGCCGTACCGAATGTCGAGGCGATGCCGGCTCGCTTGCCGCCGGAAAGCGTGCGTGCCGCGACGTAAAAGATTCCCGGGCCGGGGACGGCGGCGATGACGAGGGCCGCTGCAAGAAATAGCGTGAAGCTAGCGCCGTTCATTTAATCGCCTTTCGTAGGGTGGGCAAAGCGAAGCGTGCCCACCAAAGCATGTCCTCAAATCGGGTGAAATTGGTGGGCACGGCGCTGCGCGCCTTTGCCCACCGGACTTAATGCGACCGCGCCAGGCAGAACGCCACCACCTGCTCGAGCGCGGTCTTCATCGGCGAGGCCGGGAATAGCGCCAGCGCATCCACCGCCATCGCGCCGTAATGCTGGGCGCGGCTGATCGTGTCTTCCAGCGCGCGGTGCTTGGTCATCAACCCGATGGCATGATCGAGGTCGCTGTCGCCGATCTCGCCGCGCTCCAGTGCCTTGATCCAGAACTTGCGCTCGCTGTCATTGCCGCGGCGGAACGCCAACACCACCGGCAGCGTGATCTTGCCCTCGCGGAAATCGTCGCCGATGTTCTTGCCGAGTTTCGCGGCCTTGCCGCCATAGTCGAGCACGTCATCGACGAGCTGGAACGCGATGCCGAGATTCATGCCGACCGAGCGGCACGCGGTCTGTTCGGCCTTGGGCCGGTTCGCGATTACGGGACCGACCTCGCAGGCGGCGGCGAACAGTTCGGCCGTCTTGCCGCGGATGACGGCAAGGTATTCGTCCTCAGTGGTCGCGGTGTTCTTGGCCGCCGCAAGCTGCATCACTTCGCCTTCGGCGATGGTGGCGGCTGCGGAGGAGAGGATGTCCAGCGCGCGCAGCGAGCCGACCTCGACCATCATGCGGAAGGCCTGGCCGAGCAGGAAGTCGCCGACCAGCACGCTGGCCTCATTGCCCCACAGCATCCGCGCCGACAGCTTGCCGCGGCGCAGCTCGCTCTCGTCGACGACGTCATCATGCAAGAGCGTCGCGGTGTGCATGAATTCGACCGCGGCGGCGAGCTTGATATGACCATCGCCGGAATAGTTGGAGAGCTGGGCCATCGCCAGCGTCAGCATCGGACGCAGGCGTTTGCCGCCGGAGGAGATCAGGTGATTGGCGACCTCCGGGATCATGGTGACTTCCGACCCGGTCCGCGACAGTATTGTGGCGTTGACCCGTTCCATGTCGGCGGCGACGAGCCCGACCAGCGCGTCTATCGAAGCGTTCGGGCTCTCGAAGGGTACAATAACCGCCACGCGGGTCTCCAATTTTGGCCAATTCGCACTATCCTTGTTCTACAATAGAAAGTGCCGGTGATGGCGGCAAGGGCACGAAGCGGTTGACAGGCCCGGTGCCGCCGTCGCACCCGGGGCAAAAAGGAGCACATCCATTGCGGGAATTGGTCAGGACCAACGATATCGTGCTGGTTTCCGCGATCGGCGCGCTGCTCGACGGCGCCAATATCCATCATCTGGTGTTGGATCAGAACATGAGCGTGATCGAGGGATCGCTCGGCATCCTGCCGCGCCGCATCCTGGTTCACGAGGACGACAATCGCGCGGCCCGCCAATTGCTGTCGGAAGCGGGCCTGGCCCACGAATTGCGCCCCGATGAGTGACCCCGTTCTCGAACTCACCGAGGATGCGTTTCTCGGCGGGCAATTGCGTCTGAAGCAACTGAAATCGGGACACCGCGCCGGTCACGATGCGGTGCTGCTGGCGGCGGCGAGTTCGGCCCGTCCGGGCGACCGCGTTGCCGATCTCGGCGCCGGCATCGGGGCCGCGGGACTGGCAGTGGCGAGGCGTATCGCCGGCATCGATCTGATCCTGGTCGAGATCGATCCGGCGCTGGCGGGCCTTGCGCGCGCCAATGCGGAGACGAATGCGATTCAAGCCGACGTGATCGTGCTCGATGTCGAAGCCGATGCCACAGCTTTTGCTGCGGCCGGCCTGGCTCCCGACAGCGTCGATGCAGTGCTGATGAATCCGCCCTTCAACGATCCGGCGCGGCACCGCGTTTCGCCGGACACCGCACGCGGCATCGCGCACATGGCGACCGCGACGACGCTTCCAAAATGGGTGCACGCGGCGCGGCGCATCCTCAAATCGAGGGGAGCGTTGACGCTGATCTGGCGCGCCGATGGTCTTGCCGAGGTGCTCTCGGCGCTCGATCACGGTTTCGGGAGCGTGCAACTTTTGCCGGTTCACGGCGACGCACGCTCGCCCGCCAACCGCATTCTCGTCCGCGCCATCAAGGGTGGCCGGGCGCCGACCCAAATCCGTCCCGCCTTGATGCTCAATGACGAGCCAGGCGTACCCAATCAAAGGGTGCAGGACATTCTGGCCGGAAAGGGAACCTTGCCGCTTGCGAGCCCGTAAGCGGTCCGCGCCTCCCAAATTCGCCGTGCAGGACGCTATTGCGGAAGCGTCTCTGACTGTTGTTTGGGCGACGATGTAAAGTGGATCGCGGCCAGAAGGCTGCCGATGAGCATTATCAGCAGGTAGATTTTCATGTCAGTCTCCGCTGCACCATTGCAGCTTTAACATCTGCAAGGCAAAAGGCGTTCCGGCCGAAAACGGCGTTTCGTCTTTGCAATGCCACCGGTGCGATAAAAAAATGGTTAATTCGAGGTAACGGCATGAGTGAACAATTAAGTGATCGCGCGGGATTGCCGAACCTCATTGACCGGATGAAGCAACTCATTCCGGCAAGATTCCGGCGCGACGCCGCGGTCGTCCCCGTCGTGCGCCTGTCGGGTGTCATCGGTGCGGTGACGCCGTTGCGGCCAGGCCTGACGCTGGCCAGCATTGCCAAGACGCTCGAACGCGCCTTCGCCACCCGCCATGCCAAGGCCGTGGCGCTGGTAATCAACTCGCCCGGCGGCTCGCCGGTGCAATCGCGGCAAATCTATTTGCGGATCAGGCAGCTTGCCGCGGAAAAGAAGCTGCCGGTGCTGGTGTTTGTCGAGGATGTCGCGGCGTCCGGCGGCTACATGATCGCCTGTGCGGGCGATGAGATTTTTTGCGACCCGTCCTCGATCCTCGGCTCGATCGGCGTGGTCGGCGGCAGTTTCGGCTTTCAGGACCTGATCAAGCGGATCGGCGTGGAACGGCGGCTCTACACGGCAGGCGAGCACAAGGCGATGCTGGATCCGTTCCTGCCCGAGGACCCCGATGATGTGGCGCGCCTCAAGACGCTTCAGCGCGAGATCCACGCCATCTTCATCGCACTGGTCAAAGGCAGCCGCGGCGCGCGCCTCAATGGCGGCGACGATGTCCTGTTCACCGGCGAGTACTGGGCGGGCGAGAAGTCGGTCTCGCTGGGCCTGGCCGACAAGGTCGGCGATATCAGATCGACGCTGCGCGAGCGTTACGGCGAGAAAGTGCTGACGCCGGTCATCGCGCCGGCAAGCGGGATGCTGGCCGGGCTGCTCGGCCGCAGATCGCCGGGTGCGGGCTCCCTGGGAGCATTCGACGGTATCGGAGGACTGCCGGACGACCTGATTTCCGCGCTGGAGACAAGGGCGATTTGGGCCAAATTCGGATTCTAACGCGTAAGTGAGCGCGCCATTTAGTCCCAAAAGCGCAATTGCGGCGCAGCCCGGCTTCGGCGAGAATGCGCTTATTGGGGGCTGATACGTGAACGACAAGGATCGACCGATGCCGCCGCTGATCGCATTCGCGGGTGCCCTGGGAGGGCTCGCCGTGGTCCGCTGGGCCTACAAGACTGCTATCCGCATCAACAGGGAACTGGAAGAAGCGCGGCTGGCACGCGTTGCCGAGACTACGCAAACCGCCGACATTCCGACATTGCGCCGCGACCCGGTCACCGGGGCGTATCGGCCGGGCTAGCCTGAATTCGTCATGCCCGGGCAAAAAGCGCGAAGCGCGTCTTCGCGCTGGATGTCCCGGGCATCCACGTCTTTGGCTCGACGATAAAAAGAACGTGGATGGCCGGGCATAGGCGAGCGGAAGCGACGCCGTCCTTCAGACGGCTAAGCCCGGCCATGACGGAGAGAAGGCGAATTCTGACGCTTTAGCCCCCCGCCATCGCCTTGATTCCCTGCCTCCGCGCCGATACGGTCCCGCGCTTCTAAAACCCCCTCGCGAGCCCGATTCCGCCGATGGACGCCCTGCCTGACCACATGCGCCCGGAACGTTCGTTCCAGGGCTTTATTCTTGCCCTCCAGCGGTTCTGGGCGGAGCAGGGCTGCGTGATCCTGCAGCCCTACGACATGGAAATGGGCGCGGGCACCTTTCATCCGGCGACGACGCTCCGCGCGCTCGGGCCGAAGCGCTGGAACGCGGCCTATGTGCAGCCCTCGCGCCGGCCCAAGGACGGCCGCTATGGCGAAAATCCCAACCGGATGCAGCACTATTACCAGTTTCAGGTGATCATGAAGCCGTCGCCGCCGAACTTGCAGGACCTGTACCTGAAGTCGCTCGCCGCCATCGGCATCGATTCCAGTGTCCATGACATCCGCTTTGTCGAGGACGATTGGGAAAGTCCGACGCTCGGCGCTTGGGGGCTCGGCTGGGAATGCTGGTGCGACGGCATGGAAGTCAGCCAGTTCACTTACTTCCAGCAGGTCGCGGGCGTCGAATGCGCGCCGGTCTCCGGCGAACTCACCTACGGGCTCGAACGCCTCGCGATGTATGTGCAGGGCGTCGACCGCGTCTACGATCTCAATTTCAACGGCCGCGAGGGCGACGAGAAAGTCACCTATGGCGACGTCTTCCTGCAGGCCGAGCAGGAATATTCCCGGCATAATTTCGAGCACGCCGACACCGCAATGCTGTTCGAGCAGTTCAGGATGGCGGAAGACGCCTGCAAAAAATATCTCGCGGCTGGCTGGAAGGAGGGCGGCAATCAGAAGGAGCATCTGATGGCGCTGCCGGCCTATGATCAGTGCATCAAGGCGAGCCATGTCTTCAACCTGCTGGATGCCCGCGGCGTGATCTCGGTGACGGAGCGGCAGAGCTACATCATGCGGGTGCGCGAACTGGCAAAAGCCTGCGGTGACGCCTGGGTCCACACCGAAGCGGGCAGGGCGGTCTGATGCCTGATCTTCTGCTGGAACTGTTTTCCGAGGAAATCCCCGCGCGCATGCAGGCGAAGGCGGCGGACGATCTGCGCCGCATGGTCACCGACAAGCTCGTCGCCGAGGGCCTCGTCTATGAAGGCGCAAAAGCGTTCGCGACGCCGCGGCGGCTGGCGCTGACCGTGCACGGCATTCCCCAGCGGCAATCCGACCTGAAGGAAGAACGCCGCGGCCCGCGCGTCGGCGGCCCCGATGCCGCGATCCAGGGTTTCCTGAAGGCGACAGGCCTTGCCCGGATCGAAGACGCCAAGGTTCAAACCGACCCGAAGAAGGGTGATTTCTATATCGCGCTGATCGAAAAGCCGGGACGCGCCACGATCGACGTCCTCGCCGAGATATTGCCGGTCATTGTGAGAACCTTCCCGTGGCCGAAATCGATGCGCTGGGGCGAGCGGTCGGCCAAATCGGGCTCGCTCTCCTGGGTGCGGCCGCTGCATTCGATCATCGCGACCTTCGGTCCCGAGACCGAAGACCCCGATGTCGTGAAGTTTGCCGTCGACGGCATCGAGACCGGGCAGACCACGTTCGGCCACCGCTTCATGGCGCCGGCTGCGATCTCCGTGCGCCGCTTCGAGGATTACGAAGCCAAGCTGAAGGCCGCAAAGGTCGTGCTCGATCCGCAGGCGCGCAAGGACATCATCCTCGCGGATGCCACGGAGCTGGCGTTCGCCCAGGGCTATGAACTGGTCGAGGATCAGGTACTGCTGGATGAGGTCGCCGGCCTCGTCGAATGGCCGGTCGCGCTGATGGGATCGTTCGACGAGGAATTTTTGTCGATCCCGGACGAGGTGATCCGCGCCACCATCAGAAACAACCAGAAATGTTTTGTGGTGCGCGATCCCAAGACGGGCAAGCTCGCCAACAAGTTCATCCTGACCGCCAACATCGAGGCGACCGACAGCGGCAAGGTGATCGTCGCCGGCAACGAGCGCGTCATCCGCGCGCGTCTGTCGGACGCGAAATTCTTCTACGAGACCGACCTGAAGACGAAGCTGGAGAGCCGGCTGCCCAAGTTCGAGCAGATCGTGTTCCATGAGAAGCTGGGCACGCAGGCTGCGCGGATCAAGCGCATCGAACGGCTGGCCGCCGAGATCGCGCCGCTTGTCGGCGCCGACGTCGAAAAGGCCAAGCGGGCCGCGCGTCTGGCAAAGGCCGATTTGTTGACCGAAGTCGTCGGCGAATTCCCCGAGTTGCAAGGCTTGATGGGGAAGTACTACGCGCAGGCGCAGGGCGAAGACGCTGCCGTCGCCGCCGCAAGCGAGGATCATTACAAGCCGCAGGGCCCCGCCGATCGCGTTCCGACCGATGCGGTGAGCGTGGCGGTGGCGCTCGCGGACAAGATCGATACGCTGGTTGGGTTCTGGGCGATCGACGAGAAGCCGACGGGAAGCAAGGATCCGTATGCGTTGCGGCGCGCGGCGCTGGGCGTGATCAGGCTCATCGTCGACAATACGTTGCGGCTGCCGATCCTGGCCGTGGCGAAGTCGGCATTGGCTGGTTTGCCGAAAAAGGACGATGCCCAAAAACTTCCGGACGACCTCCTCGCCTTCTTCGCCGATCGCCTGAAGGTCCAGCTCCGCGACCAGGGCGCGCGGCACGATCTCGTCGACGCCGTGTTTTCGCTCGGCGGCCAGGACGATCTGCTGCTTGTCGTCCGCCGCGTCGACGCGCTTGGCAAGTTCCTCGACACCGACGACGGCAAGAACCTGCTTGCAGGGACCAAGCGCGCGAGTAACATCCTTGCGATTGAGGAAAAAAAGGACAAGCGCACGTTTGACGGCGCGCCGGATGCCGGGCTGTATAAGTTGCCCGAGGAAAAGGCGCTCGCCAAGGCTATAGATCAGGTCAAGAGCGAAGCCGGTGCTGCAGTCGCGAAGGAAGATTTCGCCAGCGCAATGAGCGCGATGGCCAAGTTGCGTCCGGCCGTCGATGCGTTCTTTGACGAGGTCAAGGTCAATGACGATGAACCCAAGGTGCGCGAGAACCGACTAAAACTTCTGAACGAAATCCGCGCGGCCACCCGCGCGGTGGCGGATTTTTCCAAGATCGAAGGCTAGACCATGGATCGTCAGACGCTCGCCGCTTATGACCAGGATGCGGTGGCGTTCGCGAACGACTGGCTCGGTCAGCCGGCCCCCGTCGACCTGCAGGAAATCGTCGAGCGGTTTTTTGTGCGCGGCGGCAATTCGGCCGATATCGGCTGCGGTTGCGGCCGCGAGGTCGCCTGGCTTCAAGCGAACGGTTTTTCGGCCGCCGGCTTCGATGCCTCGGAAGGCCTGCTCAACGAAGCGCGCCGGCGTTATCCCTCCTTCAAGTTCGCGCATGCGGAATTGCCCGAGCTGCGCGGCATCGGCAGCTTCGACAACGTGCTGTGCGAAACCGTGATCATGCATCTCGACCGAAAGCAGATCGCCGCATCGGTTCGCCGTCTGCTCGATATCGTCAAGCCCAGCGGCATTCTCTATCTGAGCTGGCGCGTTACCGAGGGCGCGGATCAGCGCGACGCGCAGGGCCGGCTCTACGTCGCGTTCGATCCGGCGGTCGTGCGGGCGGAGCTGAAGGATGCGACTGTGCTGCTCGACGAAGAGGTCGTCAGCGCCTCATCGGGGAAGAAGGTCCATCGGCTCGTGGTGAAGAAGCCGGGGCTGGAAATCCGCGAGTAGCCCGTAGGGCGGGCAAAGCGCAGCGTGCCCACCATCAGAGCAATGGTTCGGAGAGATGGTGGGCACACGCC
Source organism: Bradyrhizobium sp. CCBAU 051011 (assembly GCF_009930815.1). Lineage (NCBI taxonomy): Bacteria > Pseudomonadati > Pseudomonadota > Alphaproteobacteria > Hyphomicrobiales > Nitrobacteraceae > Bradyrhizobium > Bradyrhizobium sp. CCBAU 051011. Next base: position 4,108,860 of record NZ_CP022222.1, read on the forward strand.
TTTGCCCACCCTACGGCACCGCGCCCGGCACACGAGTGTGTAAACGCAAAACGAAAGCCCCGCCCGGAGGGGACGCCGGGCGGGGCTTTTGTCCGGTCGTATCTCGCGCACATCCGCTTGCGCGGCGCCCGGACCGATCGTTCAGGCTACTGAGGTCTAATCGACCACCTGAACGATGCGACGTGAACGCGGTTCGACCAGCACCGTCTGGCCATTCACCACGGTGTAGCGGTAGGGCGTCATGCCGAACGATTGCGGCACATCGTAAACGGTCACGCCGGTCTCCGGCAGCACGCTACCGACGATCACGCGTTCGGAGATCGTGTAGTTCGGCACGCGTTCACGCACGATGTATTCGCGGAAGGCCGGCCGCTGATCGGCTGCGATGCCTTCATGTTCGCCGATGACGACCGTGCTGCCGCCGGCTGTGCCGATCGTGGTCTGCGCCTGAGCCGCAATAGGGACGGCCATCGCGCCGGCGATCGCCGCGATGGCAAATAGTCTGTTCCGCATGGTCTACTCCTTCGCGAGAGAGGCGCCGGCTTTGCCAGCGCACACAATGCGGGCCAATTCATCGCGTGCCGCATTGTTCCGGCAAAATGGCAGCCTCATACGCGGCATTTCTGGGGAATTGTTGCGGAGGCTGGAACCCCTTGAAGGGCTGAGCGTCTTGCTATTCCCGCACGGCGCCAGCGGCTAAGTTGCCGCCCTCGATTCGATTTCCCCCGTCATCCCGGAGATTTCAATGACTATCACTGCTGCGCACATTTCCCCGATCATCGCCCTGATCGCGGGAGTCTTGATTCTGATTATGCCGCGGTTCCTCAATTTCATCGTCGCCATCTACTTGATCGTAGTCGGCCTGGCCGGCCTGGGCGTGTTCAGGATGTTGAAGTTCTAGCGCGGGAAAGCGGGGTTTCGCGGCTTGCGCGGAACCCCTCAAAATGGTGTAAGGCGCGCAATCTTCTCCCTTTTTCGGATAGTTGGAATCCATGGCCAAAGCCGTCGCGAAGTCCAAGAAGGCTGCAGTGAAATCTGTAGCGAAATCAAAGCCATCCGCCCGATCCAAGGCCGTGCCGCAGGCTTCGGCCCGCAAGGCGCTGAACAAGGCCCCGGCCAAGCCGGTCGCCAAGGCCAAGGCCCCCAAAAAGGCTGCGGTCCGCGCGGCTGCCCCCGAAACGGTAAAATCCGGCAAGTGGGTCTATACGTTCGGGGACGGCAAGGCAGAGGGCAAAGCGGGCCTGCGCGACCTGCTTGGCGGCAAGGGCGCCAACCTCGCCGAGATGGCCAATCTCGGCCTGCCGGTGCCTCCGGGCTTCACCATTCCAACCTCGGTCTGCACCTATTTCTACGCGCACGACAAATCCTATCCGCCCGCGCTGAAGGCGCAGGTCGAGAAGGCGCTCGATCACGTCGGCAAGCTGACCGGCAAAGCGTTCGGCGATTCCAAGAATCCGCTGCTGGTGTCGGTCCGCTCCGGCGGCCGCGCCTCGATGCCGGGCATGATGGATACCGTGCTCAACCTCGGTCTCAACGACAAGACGGTCGAAGCGCTCGCCGAGCTCTCCGGCGATCGGCGTTTTGCCTATGACAGCTATCGCCGCTTCATCACGATGTATTCGGATGTGGTGCTCGGCTTCGAGCATCATCACTTCGAGGACATCCTCGACACCTTCAAGGACAGCCAGGGCTACACGCTCGACACCGATCTGTCCGGCGACGACTGGGTCGAACTGGTCGGCAAGTACAAGGAAGCGGTGGCGCGCGAGACCGGCAAGGATTTCCCGCAAGATCCGCACGAGCAATTGTGGGGCGCGATCGGCGCGGTGTTTTCATCCTGGATGAACGCGCGCGCGGTGACCTACCGCAAGCTGCACGATATTCCGGAATCCTGGGGCACGGCCGTCAACATACAGGCCATGGTGTTCGGCAACATGGGCGAGACGTCGGCGACCGGCGTCGCGTTCACGCGCAATCCCTCGACCGGCGAGAGCAAGCTCTACGGCGAATTCCTGATCAACGCGCAGGGCGAGGACGTGGTGGCGGGCATCCGCACGCCGCAGGACATCACCGAGGAAGCGCGTCAGGAATCCGGCTCCGACAAGGCATCGATGGAAAGCGCGATGCCGGAGGCGTTCAAGGAACTGACGCGCATCTACACGATGCTCGAAAAGCACTACCGCGACATGCAGGACATGGAGTTCACGGTCGAGCAGGGCAAGTTGTGGATGCTGCAGACCCGCGGCGGCAAGCGCACTGCGAAGGCGGCGCTGCGCATCGCGGTCGAGCTCGCCAATGAGGGCCTGATCTCGAAGAAGGATGCGGTGATGCGGATCGATCCGGCGTCGCTGGATCAGTTGCTGCACCCGACCATCGATCCCCAGGCCAAGCGCGACGTGATTGCGACTGGCCTGCCGGCTTCGCCCGGCGCCGCATCGGGCGAGATCGTGTTCTCATCCGATGAGGCCGCCAAGCTGCAGGCCGACGGCCGCAACGTCATTCTGGTGCGCGTCGAAACCAGCCCGGAAGACATTCACGGCATGCACGCTGCAGAGGGCATCCTCACCACGCGTGGCGGCATGACCTCGCACGCCGCCGTGGTCGCGCGCGGCATGGGCAAGCCCTGCGTCTCCGGCTGCGGCGCCATCCGCGTCGATTACGGCCGCGGCACCATGAGCGTCGGCTCGCGCACCTTCAAGACCGGCGACGTCATTACCATCGACGGTTCGCTCGGCCAGGTGCTGGCCGGCAAGATGCCGATGATCGAGCCGAAGCTGTCGGGCGAGTTCGGCACGCTGATGGGTTGGGCCGACGCCGTCCGCAAGCTCGGCGTTCGCGTCAACGGCGATACGCCCGACGATGCGCGCACCGCAGTCAAGTTCGGCGCCGAAGGCATCGGCCTGTGCCGCACCGAGCACATGTTCTTCGAGGAGACCCGCATCCGCACCGTGCGCGAGATGATCCTCTCCGAAGACGAGCAGTCGCGCCGCGCCGCATTGTCGAAGCTGTTGCCGATGCAGCGCGCGGACTTCGTCGAACTGTTCGAGATCATGAAGGGGCTGCCGGTCACGATCCGTCTGCTCGATCCGCCGTTGCACGAGTTCCTGCCGCACACCCAGGCCGAGATCGAGGAAGTCGCGCGCGCGATGAACACCGATCCGCGCAAGCTCGCCGATCGTGCCCGCGATCTTGCCGAGTTCAACCCGATGCTCGGCTTCCGCGGTTGCCGTCTTGCGATCGCGTATCCCGAGATCGCCGAGATGCAGGCGCGCGCGATCTTCGAAGCCGCGGTCGAAGCCGAGAAGCGTACCGGCAAGGCCGTCGGCCTCGAGGTGATGGTGCCGCTGATCGCGACCAAGGCCGAGTTCGACCTGGTCAAGGCGCGCATCGACGCCACCGCGCAGTCGGTGATGAAGGAGACCGGCAAGAAGCTCGCCTATCAGGTCGGCACCATGATCGAGCTGCCGCGCGCGTGCCTGATGGCCGGCGACGTGGCGCAGACCGCGGAGTTCTTCTCCTTCGGCACCAACGATCTGACCCAGACCACTTACGGCATCAGCCGCGACGACGCCGCAAGCTTCCTCGGCACCTATGTCAGCAAGGGGATTCTGGAGATCGATCCGTTCATCTCGGTCGATCGCGACGGCGTCGGCGAACTCGTGAAGATCGGCGTCACCCGCGGCCGCAAGACCCGGCCCAATCTCAAGGTCGGCATTTGCGGCGAGCACGGCGGCGACCCCGCCTCGGTGGCGTTCTGCCACGAGATCGGGCTCGACTACGTCTCGTGCTCGCCCTACCGCGTGCCGATCGCCCGTCTCGCCGCGGCGCAGGCCGCGCTCGGTAAGACGGTGGTGAGCCAGGCGTAAGCCTTCTTCGATACCGATAACTCAATACGACCTAATGCCCGGGCCCAATCCCGGGCATTAGCGTTTTATGCAGCCGTCATTGCGAGCCAACGGGTCGGCGCGAAGCGCCGCCCGATGACAGGCTCCGCGAAGCAATCCATAGCGCGGCATAACGGATAGATGGATTGCTTCGTCGCTTCCTCCTCGCAATGACGGCTTCAGCACGATGGAGTGAATAGGAACTCGCAACACCCATTGCGATGAACGCAAGCGCACGCACGCATGCGCGAAAATTTCTTCATCATCTTCGTTGACGGGATATTTACCACTTTCATCGCGCGCCTGTTTACCAACACTTCTCATGCATCTCGCAAAATTCGTGCGATGTCTTGCGTGTAGCGCACGCGCCACGCCGATTAACTCCCCGGCAACCTAAATTCGATACCAACAAAAGAGGTCGAATTGCACGGATGTACTGACGTTCGACCCGTGTAAGCGTTGCGTGAGCGTACAATGTTTGTGTTGCGTAACCAGCCGAAGGGCGCGCGGTTCGCGCTCTTCGGCTTCGGTCTCTGCATCTTCGCATTGATGCCGACCGAGATCGGATATCAGGATATCGCCTCGCTGCTGGCGCGCCAGCCGGGCGTCGCCGAGCGCTGGCAGAAGCGCGTGTTCTCTTCCACCGGCACTATACAGGTCGCGACGTTCTCCTTCGGCCGTCCGATTGGAACCTCCTCGCCGCAAACCGCGACCTACCGCCTTGCCAGCCTCGACAATCAGGGCATCGACATCACGGGTTCAGTGACCCGCAATCCGATCGTCGCGCCGCCGCCGCGCTATCACGCCGCCGACTTTCCCAAGGTAGATCGCACGCTGAAGGGCGACCGCCTCGTCATCGCGCCGCCGCCGCCGGCAGCGGAGACGACAAGCCCGGCCGAGCGCGCACCGGCGATCGAGGATCCCGCAAGCTCGAATGCATTGGTCAAGGGCGCCAGGACTGCCGAAACGGCGCCTCCGGTCGAGCGCGCGCCGCTCGATCCTGAGCTGCAGGCCGCGCTGAACGCGCCGCCGCTGGATATGTCGCTGTCGCTCGAGAGCAAACCGCAGGACGATCTCAAGATCGCGCCGAAGGCGGCCACGCCACCGCGCGATGGTTTTTCCTTCAAGACCTCAAGCCTGTTCTTCGGTTCGTCGCTCGGCTCGCCCGAGAGCATCGAACGCTGGCAGCCCGGCGAAGAGCCGGTCATCGTCATGCCGGTTACGCCTCCCGATCCCGACATGAAGGTGATGGCCTCGCTGCCGGTCGATGCCGATGGTCCGGTGCGGGCCGGCGAGATGGGCGAGAGCGTCGCGCCGAAGGGCGAGGTCAACGCCGACAACCAGCGCGCCAAGACGCCGGCCGAACGGCTCGGCCTGTTCGACGAGAAGTCGCGCGCCAAGTCGGAGAAATGTCTGGCCGAAGCGATCTATTTCGAAGCCCGCGGCGAAGCCGTGCGCGGCCAGATGGCAGTGGCGCAGGTAGTCTTGAACCGCGCCTTCTCCGGCAAATATCCGGACACCGTGTGCGGCGTCGTCTATCAGAACAAACACCGCCATCTGGCGTGCCAGTTCACCTTCGCTTGCGACAACAACAAGGACGTCATCCGCGAGCCCGACATGTGGGAGCGGGCGAAGAAGATCGCGAAGGCGATGCTCGACGGCCAGCTCTGGCTGCCGGAGGTCGACAAGTCGACGCACTATCACGCCTATTGGGTGCGCCCGTCCTGGGTCAATGAAATGAGGAAGATGTACAAGACCGGCGTACATACCTTCTATCGGCCGCGTGCGTGGGGCAATGGCAGTGATGCGCCGAGCTGGGGCAGCGCCGCCGAGACCGCCGCCATCTCCGCCAAGCTCGCCGAAGCCGCGCAAAGCTCGGCCGAGCAGGCCAGCGTGAAGCGGTAGGCAAACCGTCGTCCTTGTAGCCCGGATGTAGCGTAGCGAAATCCGGGAACGGTCGCTCTACACGTGAGATCGCCCCCGGATTGCGCTTCGCTCCATCCGGGCTACCGCTACATCCCCAATTGCTCTCATTGCCCTCGCCAATTTTGCAGAGCTGCCCTGCAGCGGAAAATTTTTCTCTTCCGCCCCTTGGGCTTTTCATGCATCTGCATTAACTCACCGTAACATTTTGCCCGCCAATGCCGGGCGTGGGTTCGCCCAGGGGGAAACCAAATGGCTGCAACGACCGGCGACACCAGTCCTTCTTCCGGCCTCGGCACCTGGCGCACGCCGCTCGTCATCATCATTTGCGGCTGCGCGATCGCGCTGTTGAGCTTCGGGCCGCGCTCCAGCCTCGGTTTCTTCGTTCAGCCGATGAGCCGCGAGTTCGCCTGGGGCCGCGACGTCTTCGGTCTTGCGCTGGCGCTGCAGAACCTGTTGTGGGGGCTGGGGCAGCCGATTGCAGGCGCCATCGCCGATCGCTTCGGCATCCTGCGGGTGATGATCGTCGGCGCGTTGCTCTATGCCGGCGGCCTAATCCTGATGCGCTACTCCACGGCGCCGCTGTCGCTCGATATCGGCGCCGGCGTCCTGATCGGCTTCGGGCTGTCGGGCTGTTCGTTCAATCTCGTGCTGTCGGCGTTCAGCAAGCTTTTGCCACCGGAGCGGCGCGGCATTGCGCTCGGCGCCGGCACCGCGGCGGGCTCATTCGGCCAGTTCCTGTTCGCGCCGTTTGGCGTCGCCATGATCGACAATTTCGGCTGGCAGGCGGCGCTGACGGTATTTGCGCTTCTGATGCTGTTGATCGTGCCGCTGTCGCTGGCGATTGCGACCCCGCCGTCGACTTCGTCGTCGTCGAACGTTTCTGCCGCCGATCAGCAATCGTTCAAGACCGCGCTGGCGGAAGCGTTCGGCCATCGCTCCTATGTTCTGCTGGTGCTGGGCTTCTTTACCTGCGGCTTTCAACTCGCCTTCATCACGGTGCATCTGCCGGCCTATCTGGCCGATCAGGGCGTGTCGTCACAGACCGGCGGCTGGGTTGTCGCGGCGATCGGCCTGTTCAACATCATCGGCTCGCTCGGCGTCGGCTGGCTACAGAATCTGTTTCCGAAGCGCTATATCCTGTCGCTGATCTATTTGACGCGCGCGCTTGCCATCGTCGCATTCATCTCGTTTCCGATCACGACATTCTCGGCGATCATGTTCGGCGCGGTCTCCGGCCTGACCTGGCTCTCGACGGTGCCGCCGACCTCGGCGCTGGTGGCGCTGATGTTCGGCACGCGCTGGTTCGCGACGCTGTATGGCTTCGCCTTTGTCAGCCATCAGGTCGGCGGTTTCCTCGGCGTCTGGCTCGGCGGCATTGTATTCGAGCAGTTCGGCTCCTACACGCCGATCTGGTGGCTCTCGATCCTGTTCGGTGTGCTGTCGGCGCTGATCAACCTGCCGATCGTCGAGCAGCCGGTCGCGCGCCCGGTTGCACAACCCGCCTGATGCGGTAAACAGCCTCTCAAACCGCTTTTCGTCATGCCCGGGCTTGTCCCGGGCATCCACGTCATTACTGTCTTCGGCAAGCAAGACGTGGATGGCCGGGACAAGCCCGGCCATGACGCGGGCGATCAACGCAAGTCCGGGGAGGTTGCCGTGGGAACGTTCAAGGCCATCAGGATCGACAAGGCGGACAAGGGCACCACCGCCGCGCTGACGCAGTTCGACGAAGCCGAGTTGATGGAAGGCGACGTCACGGTCGCGGTCGAGTGGTCGACGCTGAACTACAAGGATGGCCTTGCCGTCACCGGCAAGGCGCCGGTGGTACGACGATTCCCGATGATCGCCGGTATCGATTTCGCCGGCACCGTCCAGCAATCCTCTCACCCCGCGTGGCAGGCTGGCGACAAGGTCGTCTGCAACGGCTGGGGCATGGGGGAGACCCATCTCGGCGCCTATGCCGAGAAGGCGCGCGTCAAGGGTGACTGGCTGGTGCGACTGCCTGACGGAATCTCCACGCGCGATGCGATGGCGATCGGCACCGCCGGCTACACCGCGATGCTGTCGGTGCTGGCGCTGGAGAAGCACGGTCTGACGCCGAAGAGTGGTCCGGTTGTGGTGACGGGCGCTGCCGGCGGCGTCGGCTCGGTCGCTACCGCCGTGCTTTCGAAACTCGGCTACCACGTCATCGCTTCCACGGGGCGGATGTCGGAAGCGGACTATCTCAAGGGGCTCGGCGCCGCCGAGGTCATCGATCGCGCTGAACTCGCCGGGCCCGCCAAACCGCTGGCAAAGGAGCGTTGGGCGGGCGGCGTCGACAGCGTCGGCTCGACCACGCTCGCCAACCTGCTTTCGATGACCAAATATGGCGGCGCCATCGCCGCGTGCGGCCTCGCGGCGGGCATGGATTTACCGTCGTCGGTCGCGCCGTTTATTTTACGTGGGGTGTGCCTTCTCGGCATCGATTCCGTGATGTGTCCGATCGAGCAGCGCAAGCTTGCCTGGAACCGTCTTGCCAGCGATTTGGATAAGGGTAAACTAGCTGATATTACTCACGAAATAGGTCTGGACCAGGTGATCGGCGCAGGCGCTGAAATCCTCGCAGGCAAGGTCCGCGGTCGAATCGTGGTAAAAATTCTCTAAGGGTGTTCAGACTTTACCAACCAACGTGCTCCAATGTTGCCACGGTTGGTATGGTAAGCACGGGGTAAAGGCGGGCGCCCGCGCTATTGTTAAGTTGGAGTAGCTGCATGCTTGCGCGTTTGATTCTGGGGGCCGTCGCGGCAGTCGCGATGATCGTTCCTGCGATGGCCGGGATGATGAACGCCGACGAGGCGCGCAGGTTCGTATCCGGCAAGGTCTTCGCCTTTACCTGCTTTGACGGCACCCGCGGAGCGGGCCGCATCCTCGACGATCTCGGCGCGGCCGGTTCCATCCAGTTCAGCGGCTCGGGGCCGATCCGCCATGTCCGCCTGCCCGGTAACACGCTGCAGATTCGCGGCCAGGCCGTCTGCGCTTCCATCAAGGGGCTGCCGTTCGAGCCATGCTTCAATCTCGACAAGCGTGACGACCGTTCGTTCCGCGGTTCTGTCTCGGGCATGGGCTTCGCGTATTGCGATTTCCGCCATCAGGGCGCCTCGCAGATGCTGATGGCGCGCTCGGTTGCGCGGCCGCGCTCGCTGCATCGCCGGGAGGAGCCGTCGCGTGGAGCGGCGGATGCACGCGCCGAGGTCACCGCACGGGTCGAAACGCCCGCGGTCGAGAGTGCCAAGCTCGAGCCGGTGAAGTCCGAGCCGAAGGCGGAGCCGGCCAAGGCCGAGGGCGCGCCGGAGCTGCGCCGCTCGACCGATTGACACGCAGCAACCGGGACGGCGGACCGGCCGCCCCGCGGAGGCCATAGCGCAGCCGGCGGATCATCTACCATCCCCCACCTAATTGGCTAATGCGAACCCGTAGTCATACGGGCTGGCGCATTCATGTCCTGGTAGCGAATCTCGTTCGAAGTGGTGGCCGGCAGGGGAAGGCCGGGGCGGTCCAACACATGAGAACAATCATGCCGCTGTATTTTTTTCGGATCAGCCACGGTCGCTACACCGGCGCGTCTGATCAGGGGTCCGAATTTGAAAGCCGCGAGGCTGCCTGGTCCGAAATGACCAAGGTTTGCGGCAACCTTCTCGGCAGCCTTTCACGCAGCCTCAAACAGAACGCCGAATGGCAGATGGAGCTTCTGGACGAAGCCAAGAAGCCGGTATTCAGAATCCGGCTTGTCGCCGAATCCGTCGGTTAGCACCTCATCGCGACGGCGCTTGTATCCAGGTAGTTTTACGCATCCGGGTAATTTTACTGAGCTTCCGGTTAACCATCGCTTGGAAGATGATGCGTTACGGCTGCCGAATATTCCCGGCGCATCGAAGATTAGACGGCAGTTCCTCATAATTCAGCGGCGCCTGTCTCCAACGCTTGAGAGAGCCAGCCATGTCCGCACTTTCCATTCGCGCCAAGGTCATCGCCGTGATCGCATTCATGCTGATCGCAATGTCCGGCATGGGGCTGCTGGCAATCCGCAGCATGCAGGTGATTAACGCCCACACGGTGGAGATCGCCACGAGCTGGCTGCCGAGCGTCCGCGTGCTTGGCGAGCTGCGCGCCGACATCAACCTGTTCCGGGTTGCGCTGCGCGCCCACGTGATGGCGGAAACGCTGGAGGCGAAGGCCGCCAACGACAAGCGGCTGGCCGGAATCCTCGAGCGGATTGCGAAAGATCGTAAGGCTTACGAGCCGTTGATCTCCACTCCCGAAGAGCGCTCGATCTACGAGAACTGGGCGCGTGCCTGGGACAGGTACATCACCGGCGTTCAGGAAGTCATCGAGCTGTCGCGCCAGAGCATCGGGCGGATTCCGCATGAGGCGAGCGAGGCCATCTCCAAGAAGGTTGCGGTGATCGCCGCCGAATCCGATGCGTTCCTGGAAAAGGCGATCAACCTCAACAATGCGGGTGCGGACACCGCGATCAGGCAGGCCGCGGAAGGTTATAACTTCGCGTTCTGGATCGTCCTGGGCATTGTCGCAGGCGTCGTCATCTGCGGAGTCGGCGTCGGCATGTATCTGGTTCGCGATCTCTCGCGCGGGATTACTTCCATCGTGAAGCCGATGCAGGCGCTCGGAAGCGGGGATCTGTCCGCCGAAGTGACACGCCGCGGCGAGAAGACCGAAATCGGCGCCATGGCCGACGCCTTGCAGGTGTTCAAGGATGCGCTGATCGCCAAGAAGGCAGCCGATGAAGCCGCTGCCCGCGACGCCGAGGCCAAAATCGAGCGCGGCCGCCGCGTCGACGGCATCACGCGGAATTTCGAAGCCATGATCGGCGAGATCGTCGAAACCGTTTCCTCGGCCTCGACCGAGCTCGAGGCTTCCGCAGGCACGCTGACCTCGACCGCGGAGCGCGCGCAGGAGCTCGCCACCACGGTCTCGGCAGCCTCGGAAGAGGCCTCCACCAACGTGCAGTCGGTCGCATCCGCCACCGAGGAGATGGCGTCTTCCGTCAACGAGATCAGCCGGCAGGTTCAGGAATCCGCGCGGATGGCGAGCGATGCGGTGGATCAGGCCGCGAGGACCAACGATCGCGTCGGCGAATTGTCGAAAGCCGCTGCCCGCATCGGCGACGTGATCGAGCTGATCAATACCATCGCCGGCCAGACCAATCTGCTCGCCCTCAACGCGACGATCGAGGCGGCGCGCGCCGGTGAAGCCGGCCGCGGCTTTGCGGTCGTTGCGTCGGAAGTTAAGGCGCTCGCCGAACAGACCGCGAAGGCGACCGGCGAGATCGGCCAGCAGGTCACCGACATCCAGGCGGCAACACAGGATTCGGTGAACGCCATCCAGGAGATATCGGGAACGATCGCAAAGCTGTCTGAAATTTCCTCGGCGATCGCGGCTGCCGTGGAAGAGCAGGGCGCGGCCACGCAGGAAACCTCCCGCAACGTGCAGCAGGCGGCACAAGGCACGCAGATGGTCTCCGCCAACATCACCGACGTGCAGCGCGGCGCAACCGAAACCGAGACCGCCTCATCGCACGTTCTCTCGGCGGCGCAGTTGCTGTCGGGCGACAGCAACCGTCTCAAGGTCGAGGTTGCCAAATTCCTCGAGTCGGTGCGCGCCGCCTAGAGCTCCGTTTCGATGATATCGAAACAGAGCTCCAGATTCTTGGTTTGACGCGTTTTCTTAACGCGAACCGGTTGCCACTTCGCTTGAAAACGCTCTGGTTGATCAGCTTCCCGGGGAAGCAGCCGGCGCAGGCGGCGGCGCAGCCGCTTGCCTGCGGAACAGGATCCGCTGGTACAGCCAACCGATCGCCACCAGCACCAGGCCGAGGCACATGAACGACAGCGCGCGATAGACGCCGGTCAGTGTCGACATGTCGATCAGGAAGGCTTTCAGGATCGTCAGCCCGATCACCACCGCGGACGCCAGGCGTGCGCGTTGCGAGTTGAAGAGAATACCGACGCCGAGCAGTATGACGCCGAACGCGAGATACGCGATCGAATAGGTGTACTGCTCCGCGCCGGTGGTTGGGCCGACCGAGATCGCCGGGCCGTGGTACATTCTCCTGATCTCGAACGTCACATAGGCCAGCGCGAGAATGAGCGCCGCTCCCGCGATCGTGTTGGCGTAGGTGACCGGACGGTGGCCCGCGACCGCATAGGACAACAGCAGCGCGAGCAGGGCGGGCAGGGCGTAGCCGAGCAGCAGGAGGTTGATGACGACGCCGCCGACTTCGATCCATCGCAGCATCGGGTTATCCAGCAGCAGCAGTCCGAACACGGTCGCGAGGCCGGCAAACGCCGTGAGCAGGATCGCGCCGGCATTGTGAATAACGCTGCCGGTGCGAATGCGCAGACGCTCCAGTCCGATCGCCATCGCCAACGTAACGCAGACCTGCAGCGCGACTTCGGTGAGTCCGGCGCTCTGCTTGTACACATCGCCATTGTTGACGGCGTGGCGGATCTCCATGAATGCCAGCAGCACCGTGAAGAGGATCGCTGCCGCCTCCACCGTTCGCAGCGGCCCGTCATCGCCGCCGCGGCGCAGGAAGATGCTGCCGGCCCAGAACGACGCCGCCGGAATGCCGTAGCCCCACAGCAGCCAGTTGAAGATCGGCGTGGTGCCGACAGCGTGGCCTACGATGCGGGGCTCGTAGCCGATCCGCAGCACCACGATGCCGGCGAGGATGGCAGCGAGCGCGCGCAGGAACGGAATCGGCCGCTGTGTCGAAATCCAGGCGGTGCCTGCCGACATCAAAGCCAACGAAATCGTCAGCCAGCCTTTCTCCAGCGCAAAGGTTAGCGCCAGCGCGAGCGCGGCGAGCGTGCCGGTTGCAAACAGCGCGATCGAGGCCGGCAATCCCGGACGGTCCTCGCGCTTAGAGAGGATCTCGGTCGCGGCGGCAAAGGCCGCGGCCAGCATCACGGCGAGGATCGCGAACGGGATCGAGCGGTCGAGATGAGCGATCCGGGCGTAGAGCGCGACCAGAAGCGCCAGCGGCGTGAACACCGCCGCGGCCGACCAGATCACGGGTATGACCGGCCCCATCGAACGTCCCTGCGCGAGGAATCCCGCCACGCCGAAGCCTGTGGCGAAGATCGCGGCCGAGATCAGGTGCAGCGACACCGATCCGTCCGTGACGTTCGGCCCGATGCCTTGCGGCGGGCCGCCGGGCAGTACCAGCATGTCGGGATTGGCGCGAATGGCCCATTCGGCGAACACGACGAACACCAGCGCGGCGGCGGCGCCGACTGCACCGGCGGCGGCATCACTGCGCCAGGCAATCGCGAGGCTGCCGGCCACCAGCAGGCCGAACACGATCAGCGCGGTGTCGGCATGGAAACTGTTCAGCACGATGAGGGTCGCGCCGAGCAAATAGGCCGCCAGCGAGCCGGACGAGATCGGCTCGACCTCGCCCTGATGGGCGGGCGGGCCGAACATGAAACCGCACACCACGAGCAGCGCGGCGAGAATGAATCCGACGAGGACGTGGAACGCATGCGGCCCGACCATCGAGGGGCCGCACTGCAGGCACGGGAAGGTCCAGAGCAGTGCAAACACGATGGTGGTGACCGCGAGCCAGCGCCATAGCCTGACGCGTGCGAGGCCGAAGGCCGCAGCGGTGACGATGGCGAGATAGATGTAGAGTGCCCAGTAATCGGCATTGCCGGAGGAGACCAGGACCGGCGTCACGAAGGCGCCGACGACGCCAAGGCCGGCGAGCGCCGGGCCATGCAGGAGCGCCGCGGCCAGCGTGCCGAGCGCCACCAGCCCGAGCATGATGAACGCGGTGGCGGGCACCAGAAAGCCGTACAGCGCGTAGGCTGCGTACACCGTGGCAAACGCCACGGCCGTTCCGGCGGCGGTCAGGATCGCCGGGATATTGGCAATCGGCAGCGCGGCAATGGAAGATACGCTCTCCTTGCGGCGCGTCCATTCGCCGGCCAACAGCAGGGCCAGCGCGAACAGACCGCCGAGTGCCGTGCGGATTTCGTTGCTGAGCAGGTTCGCCTCGATCGAATAGCGGACCATGAAGAAGCCACCGAGCGCCAGCGTCAGCCCGCCGACCCACACCACCCAGCGGGTGCCGATCGTTTCTTCGAAGCCGCGGTCGGGTTGCGGCAGCGGTGGCGGCGGGGGCGTCGCGCCGCCTGCGGCTTGTGCCGGAAGCTCGGGGGGAGCAACGGGCGCGATGGATTCGACCTCGGGAAGAATGGGTGGCGGTGTTGGAGCGGTGGCCCCGGTCGAAGCCGGCGGCAGGGTCTGCTCGAATGCTTCAAATGGCGTGAGTGGTGGAGGCACGGGCGCGGCGGCGGTCGCCGGCGCCGTCTGGATCGCGCCCAGACGCTGGCGCAACTCCGCTACCTGATTCATGGCCTTTCGCGCGAAAATCAAAGCGACGATCGCGATCACAAGCGCGAAGAAAACGAAGGGGTCGTCGAACATCGGGCCTCCAGGAGGGCGCGTCAGAGCGTTAACCGGCCACGTCCGCAGCCCGGTTGCAATCCTGTGTGCGTCGTTGTCCGCTAAAAGTTCAAATCAAGCCCGTGAGGCAATGTCGCACGCTTCGCAGCAAAGGATATGGCATTTTCGTGCCATATCCTGCAGGAGCGCACAGGCTCTATTCCAGATCGAGCCGGAATGGCCGGCCTTCGACCGTCATGCTGCCCGGGCCCATTTCGTCCAGCGCGCGTAGCATCCGCCCCTCGCGCCCGAGCGCCCTGTCGGCGAGGCTGACGATCAGCCGGTTAGGGGAAGCGATCGGCGAACGGGCGCGAATTTGCCGGGCGATCTCGATCTCGTCGCGGTGCGGATTGAGCGCGCAGGCGGCGGCAAAGGCGCTCGCCGTCGAGCGGCTGATGCCGGCATAGCAATGCACCACCATCGGCGCGCTGCGGTCCCAGCCTCGGACGAAGTTCAAGACCCTCTCGATGTGCTGCTCCGACGGCGCGACAAAGCCATCCATCTGTTCGGTGATGTCGTCCATCGACACCCTTAGATGGTTGGCCTCGAGTATCGAAGCGGGGCGCAGCACTTGATCGACATTGGCCATCACGGTCAGAATGTGGCTGGCGCCGGTTGCCCTGACGGTCTCGGGAAGTGCGGCAAGCGAACAGACGTGAAGCATGGTGATCCTGCGAAGCGTTCCCTGGTGGGTTTCTTTTGGCACAATTATGCAATTATAGGCTCGCGAGTGGGGCGGTGAAAGCAGGTTTGCGGGCGGCGATCAGCCAAGCAGCAGCGTAAATCGTGCCAAAAACTGCTTCTCTGCCCGGGCCGCGGTCCACGGCGTCAGGTAGTCGCGCACCGTGGCCTCGGGCAGGCCGGGATCCCGTCCGAACAGGCGCTTTGCTTCACTGACCGAAAATCCTGCGAGATGGGTGGCTTCGAGATAGGCCGCGCCACGATCGGCCGCCTTGATGGCTTTGGTGATTTCGTCGGCGATCGTCGGCGGCAGGCCGAAGCGAATATGGATCGCCGCCAGCAGCCGTTTCTCCACCACCTTGTAGTCGCCGCCGAGCACGGCCTTGAACGGCGAAATCATGTCGCCAATGACATATTCGGGAGCGTCGTGGAGCATCGCGGCGAGGCGGAAGCGGGCATCGACGCGCGGCATCTGCTCGCGCATCACGGCTTCGACCAATAGCGTGTGCTGCGCCACAGAGAAAATATGCGCGCCGCTGGTCTGCCCGTTCCAGCGCGCCACGCGCGCCAGGCCATGGGCGATGTCGGCGATCTCGATATCGAGCGGGGAGGGGTCGAGCAGGTCGAGCCGCCGCCCCGACAGCATCCGCTGCCAGGCCCGGGTGGCGACTTGGGACGATTTTCGCGGCGTCATTTGGCCTTGAGGCGGGGCTTGCGGAGTTTGCCGCTGCAGATCTCGTGGCAGAAGCAGGTGACCAGGTGGTCGTTGACCATGCCGGTGGCCTGCATGAAGGCGTAGACGATGGTCGGACCGACGAATTTGAAGCCGCGCGCGCCGAGCTCCTTGGAGATCTTGACAGAGAGCGGCGTCGAGGCCGGCACGCTCGCGGTGGTCTTGAACTGGTTGACGACGGGCTTGCCGTCGACGAAGTCCCACAGGAATTTGGAGAAGCCCGCGCCTTCTTCCATGATCTTCAGATAGCCCTTGGCGCTGTTGACGGCGCCCTCGATCTTGGCGCGGTTGCGCACGATGCCGGCATCGTTCATCAGGGCGTGGATTTTCTTGTCGCTGTAGCGCGCGATCTTCTCGGGTTGGAAATCGTCGAATGCCTTGCGGAAGTTTTCGCGCTTGCGCAGGATCGTGATCCACGACAGTCCGGCCTGGAAGCCGTCGAGGATCAGCTTCTCGTACAGCGCACGGTCGTCATACTCGGGCACGCCCCATTCGGTGTCGTGGTAGGCCATGTAGAACGGGTCTTCGCCGGGCCACGGGCACCGAATCTTGCCGTCAGGGTGCAGGCGCGCAGATTTGCTCATGCGACGGTCTGCTTCGGCGGGACGCGAATCTCGTTCGGATCGGTCAGCTGGATCGCAAGGCCGCCGGCAGTCAACGAAAGCCCGGCATCGAGCGCATCCGCAACGCGATCGATCCGGACCAGCGCGAGGCCGTGGCCGCCGGCGGTCGATCCCATGGTGCCGACCTGCTTGTCGCCGCCGAGAACGGCGACACCGGTTTCAGGTGAAAAATCTTCAAGCGTGATCCGCACGATCCGAGTCCGCGCGGTGCCACGATGCTGCATCCGCGACACCACTTCCTGGCCGACATAGCAGCCCTTGTCGAAATCGACGCCGTGCAGACGGTCCATGTTGGTCTCATGCGGGAACGCGTCGCTGTACATGAAATCGAGCCCGCCGCGCGGCACGCCCAGCGCGATGCGATGCACCTCGTAGGCGTCGCTGCCGACGAGATCGGCGCCGATCAGGTCGGCGACCTTCTGCTTGAGATCTTCGGGTACGAGAATGCGCCAGCCGAGAGCTTCATGCCGCGGATCGGCAAAAGCCAGATCGGGCTTCATCGCGGGTTCGCCGTCCCAGGCCGCCAGCACGCCCATGCTGTCGGAGATGTTCTCCACCGCGACCTTGGCGCGCAGCTTGTAGAAGCCGAGCTTGTCAGTGAGGTTCTGCGCCAGCGCGCGGGGCGCGTCGATCAGGAAGCCGCCGCCATGGCCGGGCGGGGCTTCCGTGATCAGGAAGTCGAACGTGATCTTGCCCTGCGGCGTCAACAGCGCGCCGAACCGGCCGTGCCCGGGCTGCAGCAGCGAGACGTCGGTGGTGATGAGGCCGTTGAGGAAGTTGCGGGCATCCTCGCCGCTCACCTTGACCACGCCCCGGTCTGGAAGAAACGCTGCTTTCATAAGCTAAATCGGCCTCTTTTGACGTGTTTTTGAAGTTCCTGGGAAAACATAGGTGATGGATATCCCATGCGAAGTTAAGGCGCTAAGGTGCCGCCAACAAGCCCTGCACGAGAGCCTTAAAGCGGGCGTCGAGGACCGATGAATCAACGATTTGATACCATTCTAAAATCCGGCACCGTGGTCAATCAGGACGGCGAGGGCGTCCGCGACATCGGCATTTCCAATGGCCGGATCGCGGCGATCGGCGGGCTCGGACAGGCTTCCGCCGCCGAGACCATCGACTGCAAGGGGCTGCACATCCTGCCTGGCGTGATGGATACGCAGGTGCATTTCCGCGAGCCGGGGCTGACGCACAAGGAAGACCTCGAGACCGGCTCGCGCAGCGCCGTGATGGGCGGCGTCACCGCGGTGTTCGAGATGCCGAACACCAATCCGCTGACGGTCACCGAGGAGACGTTCACCGCCAAGATCAAGGCCGGCCACCATCGCATGCATTGCGATTTTGCCTTCTTTATCGGTGGCACCCGCGAGAATGTGAACCATCTGCCTGAACTGGAGCGCGCTCCGGGTTGCGCCGGCGTCAAAGTGTTCATCGGCTCCTCCACCGGCGCGCTGTTGGTCGAGGACGACGAAAGCCTGCGGCGCATCTTCCAGGTGATCCGCCGCCGCGCCGCCTTTCATGCCGAGGACGAATACCGCCTCAACGATCGCAAGCCGATCCGCGTCGAGGGCGATCCGCGCTCGCATCCGATATGGCGGGACGAGACCGCGGCGCTGATGGCGACCCAGCGGCTGGTCAATCTGGCGCGCGAGTCGGGAAAGCGTATCCACGTCCTGCACATCTCGACCAAGCAGGAGATCGAGTATCTGCGCGACCACAAGGACGTCGCATCCTGCGAGGCGACGCCGCATCATCTGACGATGGCCGCGCCGGAATGCTATGAGCGGCTCGGCACGCTGGCCCAAATGAACCCGCCGGTGCGCTCGGCCGATCACCGCGAAGGCATCTGGTATGGCATCGAGCAGGGCATCATCGACGTCCTGGGCTCCGACCACGCGCCGCATACGCTGGAGGAGAAGGGCAAGACCTATCCGGCTTCGCCCTCGGGCATGACCGGGGTGCAGACGCTGGTGCCGTTGATGCTCGATCACGTCAATGCCGGGCGGCTATCGCTGGCGCGTTTCGTCGATCTCACCAGCGCGGGTCCCGCGCGGCTGTTCAACATTGCCTGCAAGGGCCGCATCGCGGCCGGCTATGACGCCGATTTCACCGTCGTCGATCTGAAGCGTAGCGAGACCATCACCAACAAATGGGTGGCCTCGCGCGCGGGCTGGACGCCCTATGACGGCGTCCGCGTCACTGGCTGGCCGGTCGGCACCATCGTTCGCGGCAAGCGCGTGATGTGGCAGGGTGAGGTGACGACGCCGTCCACCGGCGAGCCGGTGCGGTTCCTGGAGACGTTGAAGGCGTAGGGCAGGATCTCACCCCGTCATTGCGAGCGCAGCGAAGCAATCCACGGCTCGGCATAACGGATGGGTGGATTGCTTCGTCGCTATCGCTCCTCGCAATTGTGCATGTTCACTAATTCGCTGATTGGATCGCTCCTCTGGAGGACGATCCGATGCGCGACAATAGCTACGACCGGACGATTGAACGCAACTATCTGCAGAAGTGGCGGTTTCTGATCCCGGAATATGAGGCGGTGAAGGCTGGTCGATCCCCGCTGTTCAAGCGGGTCGGCGACTTCTACCGCCATCACGGGACCTGCTCGCAGACCTTCCGCAAGTATTACAATCGCTATCTGCAGAGCGGTGAGGAAGCGGACCTGCTGCCGCGCCGGCGCGGGCCCAAATGGCGGGAACGGCGCGAGCCGGAAGGGATCGAGGCGGAGATCGTCGCCCACCGCAGGCGGGGGATGAACCGCTACGAGATTCATGCCGTCTTGCGTGAGAAGCGCGACACGGTACCTTCGCCCGTAACGATCTACCGGGTGCTGAGACGCTACCAGCTGAACCGCCGCACGGTGGCGATGCGTGAGGAGAAACGTCGCATTATCAAGGACAAGCTCGGGGAGCTGGGCCACGTCGATCTGCATCAATTGCCGCGCGATATGTTCCTCGCGCCACCCCCGGTCACGGCCTACATCATCAGCCTGATCGACAGCTGCTCGCGGCTGGCCTGGGCCGAGGTCCTGACGTCCAAGAAGGCGCTGCCGGTCATGTTCAAGACCCTGAAGATGATCAACACCCTCAACGTCACCTATGGGCTCGTCTTCCAGGAAATCCTGTCCGACAACGGCGCCGAGTTCGCCGCCCGCACCAAGCCGGACGAGCATCCGTTCGAGGCCATGCTGCTCGAGCTTGGCATCAAACACCGCTACTCCAGGCCCTATCGACCGCAGACCAATGGCAAGGTCGAACGCTTCTGGCGCACCCTCGACGAGGACGTTATCGAGGGCGCCACCTTCGACAATCTCGATCACTTTGCCAACGAACTGTTCGAGTACCTAATCTACTACAACAACCACAGGCCCCATCAGGCCTTGGCGGGGCAAACTCCCAAGGCCTTCGCCGCTACCAAGACCACTGCGATCCAATCAGCGAATTAGTGAACATCGACAGCAATGACGGTGGGAGCTTTAGCGGCCCTCTTACTGCTTCGCCAACGCCAGCGAAAACTCGCCGTTGCGCACGCGGGCGGACAGACCTTCCGTGAATTTCGCCACCGCATCCTCGCCATAGGTCGAGACCAGTTCGGCCAGCGCCGCAAACAGGCTCGCCTGCGCCAGGCAGTCGCCATCGACGCCGTCGTGCCGCGCTTCCGCCCAGGCTTCGCTGAGGTAACCGAGCGCAGTCTGCTTCTGTTCGTGGTCGGGAAGCGGGTCGCGGGCGAGCGGGAAGGTGGCTGGGCGGCTCATGAAGCTCAACGAAATCTGCGCGCGAACCAGGGCGGAACGCATCCTAACGCGATAAGCTGTAGCACGCGGTGCCGGCGCGCCTAGGCCACATCTTTAGGAAAGGTTAACGGCGCTGCTGATATTTGCGGCGACGGTTCCATGAGGTCGCTGAGCTCAGGAAATGCAGCCAAGAATCGCGCCCGGCGTCGCGCAAACATGGTGCGCGCCGGCGCCCAGCAATTCGTCGCGGCTGCCGTAGCCGTACAGCACGCCGATGCCCTTCATGCCGTTGTTTTTCGCGCCGACCATGTCGTGGCTGCGATCGCCGATCATCAGGTTTTTGGACGGATCGACGCCGACTTCTTTCAACGCGTATTCCAGCAGATGCGATTTGTCGGCGCGGGTGCCGTCGTACTCGGCGCCGAACACGCGCTCGAAGTGCTTGCGCAATCCGAAATGGTCGATGATGCGCTCGGCGAACACGTGCGCCTTGCTGGTGGCGACGAACAGCCGGTGACCGGACGCACGGAGCGCCGTCAGCACCTCGTCGATCCCGTCGTAGACGCCGTTCTCATAGAGGCCGATGTCGGAAAATCGCTCACGGTAGAGCGCCACCGCGCGGTCGGCGGAATGATCGCCGCCGAGCAATCTGACAAAGCTCGAGCGCAGCGGCGGGCCGATGCACCAGGTCAGGTCGTCGGCGGTCGGGATCGTTGGATGATCGAGCCGCTGCAGCGCATACTGAATCGAGCGGGTGATGCCCAGTTTCGGATCGGTCAGCGTTCCGTCGAGGTCGAAATAGATCGCGTCCATGGGCCCTCAGTTCGCGTAGCGCGCGGTGAGGTCGCGCGAGATCTTTGAACCTTCCTCAATATATCTGCGAATCGCGACCGAAGCTGCGGGGGTGCAGGTCCGGTAGGTCTGTTGAAAACCGTTATAGCCGCGGTTGAAGCCGGCGATCATGCGGGCGCGGCGGTCGCCGGAGGGGGTTTCGGCGTCGATCAGCGCCTGCATTTCGTTGCGCCATTTCGCCCCTTCGTTGGCGCCGCAAATGCCCCGGAGGTAGTGCAGGGTGCCGAGTATCTCGGCCAGCCGCTGCAGGTCGCCGTCAAATGGCGCGGCCGCATCCTGGGCCCGCGCCGGGGCCAGATGGCATGCCGAAATCAGGATAAGGGCGGCGAGGGCGTGTTTTAGCATCTGAGGGCCGATATGCCCCCTCGGGACGCCCGAGGCAAGGCGTCTAGACGAGCTTCCGGGCGGCCTCGATGACCTCCAGAAGGCCGCCGGTGACCTTGAGGTCGCCAAGCCCATCGGGGGCCAGCCATTTGAAATCGTCGTGCTCGTCGTTCAGGACCGGCTCCCGGGCCGTCCAGCGCGCCGCGAATGACATGATCAGATAGTGCCCGCCGCCGCCGGCTCCGGGCAGCACCTCGCGCCAGCCGGCCAAGCCCAAAATCTCGATTCTGAGCCCCGTTTCCTCGTCCACCTCTCGGTGGAGCGCCGCGTGCAGGGATTCGCCGAATTCGACCCGGCCGCCGGGGAGCGAGTAAAAACCCTTGCCGGGTGAGCGGGCGCGGCGGACCAGCAGCACCTTGCCGTCGCGAAAAATCGCGCCGCTGACGGCGAGCTGGGGGCGGGTCGGATGGACAGGCGAGGTCAAGGGACGGTCCGATAAGCAGGTTCCTGTGGAACGATCATGCCCGATCGGTCTGCGCAGGTCTAATTGCAGCGGCTGGAGCCAGGCGGCTTAGTTCGTCAGCGCGGATTCGATGTCGGTATCGGAATTGCCGTTGATGACGCCGCCGGCCAGCGCCACCAGCGGCTTGACCCAGGCGGTGGCCTGCTCGGCCAGCGTGGAGCGGGTCTTGTCCTGCTGGGCTTCACGCATCGCCTTGCCCACCGCTGACAGAATCGAGGTCATGGTAGCCGTGAGCTTGTCGAAATCGGCCCGGACCTTGGGGTCGGCGCATTCATAGGCCTCGATCGCGAGGTCGCGGGCCTTGAAGTTGGAGGCCCAGAAATGCTCGGCGTAGGACAGTGGCGTCCATGTGAGAAAATCCTCCGCGCATTCCGGCATGTCCGGAACCATTTCGAGCAGCATGATGGCTTCGTTGAAATGATTCAGATAGTCGGTGGCGAGCCCGGTGCGGGGATTGATGTTGGCCGCACGCAATTGCTCCGCACGGGCCTCGTCTATACGGACCGTCGTCGGTGGCGGCATCGGGCGATCGGATCGCACTTCTGTGGCGGCCGTAGCATTCATCCGTTCCACTGTTAACATGCTGGGTTAACACCCATTAAACGGAAGCTTATGTTGGTCAGATAATGTGCGGACGTTTCGTCATTACCTCGCCGCCGGCGGCGCTTCGGCAGATCTTCGGCTATATCGAGCAACCTAATTTCCCGCCGCGGTATAATATCGCGCCGACTCAACCTGTTCCGGTGGTCATTCTGGAAAATGGCGGCCGCCATTTTCGGCTGATGCGCTGGGGGCTGGTGCCGGCCTGGGTCAAAGACCCTCGTAAATTTACCCTCCTGATCAACGCGCGCTCCGAGACGGTGCTCGACAAGCCCGCGTTCAAGAACGCGATCAAGCGACGGCGCGTCCTGATCCCGGCCGACGGTTATTACGAATGGCAGGATGCTGATGGACGCAAGCGGCCGTTCTTCATCCACCGACGCGACGGCCATCCGGTCGGCTTTGCCGCGCTCGCGGAGACCTGGATGGGGCCGAACGGCGAGGAGACCGACAGCGTCGCCATCGTCACCGCGCCCGCCAGCCACGATCTCGCCACGCTGCATCATCGCGTGCCCGTGACGATCGCGCCCGAGGAATTCGAACGCTGGCTCGATGGCCGGACCAATGACGCCAACGACGTGATGCCGCTGCTGCGCGGGCCGGCCGAGGGCGAATTCGCCTGGCACGAGATTTCCACCCGCGTCAACCGTGTCGTCAATGACGACGCGCAATTGCTGCTGCCGATCACCGACGAGCAGCGGGCCGCGGAGGAGCCGAAGCCGAAGAAGGCCGCGCCGCGCAAGGCGGCATCGGTGGCGCCGGAGGATGACGGGCAGGGCTCGTTGTTTTGAGGCATCAGTTCTGTAGGGTGGGCAAAGCGCAGCGTACCCACCATTTCCACCGCGTAATTCCGCTCGCAATGGTGGGCACGCTTCGCTTTGCCCACCCTACGGCCCTTACTTAAAAATATTCAGCGCCGCGTATTGCAACAGCATGATGGTCTTGGCGTCGACGATGCGGCCGTCCGATATCATCGCGAGCGCCTGGTCGATCGGCAATTCGAGCACCTCGATGTCCTCGCCTTCCTCGACGAGGCCGCCGCCGTCACCGATGCGCATCGCGGCTTCATATTCGGCGACGAAGAAGTGCAGTTTCTCGGTGACAGAGCCCGGGCTCATGAAGGCTTCGAAGATCTTGCGGACCTCGCCGAGCCGATAGCCGATTTCTTCCTCGGCCTCGGCGCGAATGCGCTCCTCCGGTGAAGCGTCATCGAGCATGCCGGCCGCGGCCTCGATCATCAGCTCGTCGTAGCCGGCAAGGTAGGTCGGCAGGCGGAACTGGCGCGTCAGCACGACGGTGCGACTTGCGACACGATACGCCAGCAGCGCCGCGGCATGGCCGCGGTCGAACACTTCGCGCTTCATCGTCTGCCACTCGCCGCTGCCGCGGCGATACTCGAACTCGACTTCGTTCAACCGGTAATGCCGGTCGGAGAGCACGTTGATGTTCTTGACGCGGACACGATCGGAAATGGTCATGAAAATCCTTCAGCTCACCGCGGCTCGCGGCCGTCGAGCCATTTGGTGAAGAACAAGATCTTCTGCTCGCCGAAGCCGATCGACTGGTAGAACGCGGCAACGCCGGAGTTTTCGGGGCGCACCAGCAATTGCAGTTTCGGTACCCCAGCGGCGCGCAGCCAGTCCTCGGCCGCATTCATAATGGCGCGGCCATAGCCCTTCGCGCGGCGATCGGGATCGGTGGCGACGTAAT
Source organism: Bradyrhizobium sp. CCBAU 051011 (assembly GCF_009930815.1). Taxonomy (NCBI): domain Bacteria; kingdom Pseudomonadati; phylum Pseudomonadota; class Alphaproteobacteria; order Hyphomicrobiales; family Nitrobacteraceae; genus Bradyrhizobium; species Bradyrhizobium sp. CCBAU 051011. Next base: position 4,132,957 of record NZ_CP022222.1, read on the forward strand.
AGACCCAGCCGCGGTGGCCGTCATGGCCGACCATCGCGGTGGCGACGATCGCGCCACCGTCGCGGCCGATCAGCACGGTCGAATGCGGTCCGCGACGGGCGAGGGCAATGTCAGCGGCGGGATCGTTCCAGGGTCGCGTCAGGCCGCAGGCCTGCCACAGCGCGATTACGGTCGCAACGTCAGCGTCCACGATGTCCGCGATCGCGAGCGCGGGCGTTGTCTTCATTGCAGGCGCAGTCACAGCACCTTCCCAGGATTCATAATGCCGAGAGGATCGAGCATCGCCTTGATGCCGCGCATCAGCTCGATCGCGACCTTGTCTTTCACGTCGGGCAGTTCATCGCGCTTGAGCACGCCGATGCCGTGCTCGGCCGATATCGATCCGCCCATCCGCAGCACGATCTCGAACACGACTTCGTTGACCTCATGCCAGCGCGACATGAAGTCGGCGGTGTTGCCACCGACCGGCTGGCTGACATTGTAGTGGATGTTGCCGTCGCCGAGATGGCCGAACGGCACCGGCCGCGAGCCGGGGATCAATTTCACGACGGCCGCATTGGCTTCTTCGATAAACGCAGGGACCGCGGCAACCGGCACCGAGATATCGTGCTTGATCGAGCCGCCCTCCGGCTTCTGCGCCGCCGACATTTCATCGCGCAGTTTCCAGAATCCGGCGCGCTGCGTCAGGCTAGCCGCGATCACGGCGTCGTCGACGATGCCTTCGTCCATGCCTTTTGCGAGGATCGATTCCAGCGCGGCACTGGCGTCGTCGCGCGAGGACGACAATTCCATCAACACGTACCAGGGGTGCTTGGTCGTGAGGGGATCGCGGATGTCGATGCCGTGACGCAGGCTGAAATCGACGGCGATATCGGCCAGCAATTCGAAGCTGGTCAGGCTGCCGGCGGCCTCGTTCTGCGCAATTGACAACAGTTTGAGCGCTTGCGCCGGGGATTGAAGGCCGACATAGGCGGTCTCCACCGCGTGCGGCTTCGGAAACAGTTTTAGCGTCGCCGCGGTGATGATGCCGAGCGTGCCCTCGGCGCCGATGAAGAGGTTGCGCAGATCGTAGCCGGTATTGTCCTTCTTCAGTTTTGACAATCCGTTCAGGATGCGGCCGTCGGCCAGCACGACTTCCAGCCCGAGCGCCATCTCGCGCGCCACGCCATACGCCAAGGCAGCCGTGCCGCCGGCATTGGTGGAGAGATTGCCGCCGATGGTGCAGCTTCCTTCCGCGCCGAGCGACAGCGGGAACAGGCGATCGACCTCGGCCGCGCGCTGCTGCGCGATTTGCAGCACGACGCCGGCTTCGCAGGTCATGGTGTTGGAGGCAGGATCGATTTCGCGAATCTTGTCCAGCCGTCGCAGCGAGACGACGACCTCGCCATTGTGCGGGGTCTGGCCGCCGACGAGGCCGGTATTGCCGCCCTGCGGCACCAGGGCAATCTTGTGCTCGCTGGCGAGCTTGCAGATTGCGGATACTTCCGCCGTCGAGCCGGGCCGCAGCACCAGCGGCGAGCGGCCGTGGAACAGGTCGCGTTCCTCGGTGACGTAGGGCGCAATATCGGCCGCATCGGTCACCGCATATTTGTCGCCAACGATGGCGCGGAATTTTGCGATCAGCTCGGCGGGAAGCGGCGGCACGGAATTCTGGACGACATTCATTTTCTTTTTCTCTTTCATTCTCGCCCATTCATTCTCGGCCGACTGCTGCGCGGCGCAGCCGGTCGTTAATGGCTTCGCCCAATCCCTCGTCCGGGATGGGCATCACTGCGATGGTGCGCGCCCCCTTGGCGTCGAGCGCGCGAAGATGGCCGAACAGGTTGGCGGCGGCCTCGTCGAGATCGCCGCGCTCCGACAGATTCATCACGTGAGAGGCGGCGTCAATTCCCGAAATTGCTCCGAGCCCGAACGCGAGCAATGCTTCGCCGGGCTCGAGCCCGACCGCGTTCAGCCGGACACGCGCGCGCGGTGCGTAGTGCGAGGCCAGCATGCCCGGCGCCAGCGGCTGCCCGTTGTCGCTTTCGGCATCAGCCGGCGGCTGCGCAAGGGCGCGGCCGAGCACGCGCTCAATCTCGGCGCGCGGCAGGCCGCCGGGTCGCAGCAGCATCGGCTCGCCAAAGCAGCCGACGATGGTCGATTCAACGCCGACCTCGACCGCGCCGCCGTCGACGATCAGGTCGATCCGCCCTGCGAGGTCGCTCTGCACATGGGCGGCCGCGGTCGGTGAGACGTGGCCCGAAATGTTCGCGGATGGCGCCACCACCGGGCCGCCGAACACGCGCAGAATGTCGCGTGCGATCCTGTGGGCAGGGATGCGGACCGCGACCGTATCAAGGCCCGCGGTCGCGAGATCAGCGACCGCGCAATCTTCCGTCTTCGGCAGCACCAGCGTCAGCGGACCCGGCCAGAACGCTTCGGCCAGCGCCGCCGCCGCGGCGTCAAAACGGGCGATCAGTCGCGCGGCGGTGATATCACCGACATGGGCGATCAGCGGGTTGAAGGCCGGCCGGCCCTTGGCCTGGTAGAGGCGGGCGATCGCGGCCGGATTGGTGGCGTCGGCGCCGAGGCCGTAGACGGTCTCGGTCGGGAACGCGACCAGCCCGCCTGCCGCCAGCGCGCGCGCGGCAGCCACCACGGCGGTCTCGCTGGCGGGCAAAATCTGGGTTTTCAGACCAACATTCACTGTGATTAATTTCCTTAATTCGGCTGCTTGCGGTCGCCGAAACCCAAGGCTATAAGCCGCGTTCCAAGTCGGAGTGTGGCTCAGCCCGGTAGAGCACTGCGTTCGGGACGCAGGGGTCGCAGGTTCGAATCCTGCCACTCCGACCATGAAATTCTTATGCTTTTCGTCTTTTTTCACGATAGGCAGCCAAGTCAACCCCGGGAATAACCCCAGATACGCTGTTCTCCTTTGGTTTCGATGTGATTGCGGTGGCCGCGTCGCGTAAGAACTCCGGATGGTGATGGCCGTAGGTGTCGAGCAGAACCTCGACGGACATGCCGAGGAACCCGGCCGCTTTCCAGGGATCAGCCCCGCGCTGCATCAGCCTCGTTGCAGCCGTGTGCCGCAAGGTGTGGGGCGTGACCTTTCCCTGCTCGGTGGATAGGCGCGCAAGCCTGACCGCACTCCGGGATCCGGTCTTCACGGATTTCACGGCCGCTCCATTGAACTCAACGAAGTGCGATATGATTGCATCCGTTCGAACCCAGCGCCGCATATGTGCGAGCAGGCGATCGGGTAATGGCGCCGGTGGCTGGCGCTTCTTGGTGCCTGTCTGACCCTGTGCAAGCCGGTAGAAGATGCCGTGCTCCAGATCGACATATGATCGACCTTCATCGCGATACGGCGACGCGGATGCGATGGCGCCGGCACGCGTGCCCGTGTAGAGGCCAATCAGGATGAAGCGTGCGATATGACGCAGCGGACGCCTATCCGTTTCTATTTTCTGATTTTTCAAGGCGCCGCGATGTTGCGTCTGCACCTCGCGATATCGCCAGCAGGTCCACAAAAGAGCAGCCGCTTCGCTGCGGGTTAGCCATCGGTCGCGGCCGCGCCCTTTGGCCGGCAGCGCCACACGAACCAGGCCGCGGTGAAGGCCCTCGCGCGAATGGTGGTTTATCGCGGCGCGCAGATCTTCGAGATCACGGCGGGCCCCACCTGGTCGACGGCGCGCCTTGACGTACTTTGCGCAGGTATGCGCATTCACTTCAACCAGCATCATGCCCCCAAAAAAATCGTTCAGGCGGCCAATGCGATCGGCAAATTCTGTGATGTCGGTTTGCTTGGCTTTGCGCTCGAGATAAATACCCTCGCGATGGGCGTGGTAGATTGCGAGCACGTCCGCGATATCGATATCCTCAATGTCGCGGGTCCGACGTGAAGGTCGATATTTTGAGACAATGTAGTTGGCTAGGGCGTCCTCAGCGGCCTTTGGCGGCTTTCTTTCAGCTTCGCCCGCAAAGATTCCTGTGGCAACTTCCCGGTCTCCGTCACGGATGGTCCAGACGGCGTTGGCAATGATGCGCCCGTTCTTTCGCTTCGCCTTTCGTTTGTAGAGCCTTGGGCCCTTACTGATACGCGGCATAGTTCCCTCATGCGCTCAATATGTGCCAGCGTCGTAAAATCCTTGCCCGCGATGCGCTCGATGACAAGTCGACCGCGCAATGCTTCTTTGCGAAGCCCGGAGCTGGTCATCGATCCGTCGGGAAACGCCAACGCAGCTGCTGTCGACAGTCGAATGGGATCGTCGGGCTTGACGTCGGTTCGGCGTGTTGACGATGCACTCATTGTAGCACGTTCGCGGGATGTACGCTGCGCGCACGATTGCGCACCTTTGCGATGGTGATCCTCGCGATGACGAATGAAAACGATATTTTCGCTGCATGCTAATAACCCGCATCGAGTGCCCGCGTGTTTCCTCTGGTCCGCTCGTAGACAAACGTAAATCAACCTGACGCTGCGTAGTAGAAAAACCTGCGCGTTTCGCCGAACGGATTCGACATGACGAACAGCAATTTAATCCTATGGCGCGCGACGATATGTGAATTGCGGCGCACTGGCCGCGTCAGGTTCATAACCTGAAGGCCATAGGTTCAAATCCTATCCCTCCACGCAACCGGTTATCAGGCCCTTGAGAACACATCGTTTTCGAGGGCTTTTTGCTACTCTGAACTTGGCCGGAAATTTCGCTCGTGGAAGCGGCGATAGGAAAGTGGCAGCGTAAATTCGGCGACGGCGGACGGGGCGCGATGACTCAATTGTGATCACAGCTCGATAGCTAGCGCCCCAATCACGTCAGATCAGATCTCGGCTCGAGTAGACGTCCACGATCTTTGCTGGCCGGTCACGCTGCCTCACCGATAAATTACGAATCTGGGGGACGGGAGTTCGAATCTCTTCGGCGCGCCAAACTACGAAATTCCACGACATTCTTCGATATCGCACGATGCAGCTCCGGTCTGGTAGGGATTCGTTGCAATGTTCGGTGCAGCGGATAGGGCCCTGTACAACACGGCTAGGAACAAAGCCCTATCCTCTGTATTCATTCCGGAGCAGGGTCTAGCGAGCGGCGTGAACGCGACGCTATTATTTCGAGCCGCACCCTCGGCGAGACCGGCGAGGAAGAATACGGCATCCAGTATGCGGCGCCATCCAAGCATCTGATCCGCGATGCCCGCTGCAACAACCAGTCGCAGAACCACCTCTACAAGCTTTTGCATCGCGGCTACACCGGAAGATCAATTCCGGCGAAAGCGCGCGAGGCGTCGCCGCCTGTCCCTACGATTTTTATTCGAAATTGATCGCCGATCCGGAAGGCAAGCGCGAAATGGTCGAGGCGCTGACGCGCTCCACCGCCGGCACCGAGGAATGCCCGATCGACGGCATCCCGAACGAGCTGACGGGTAGCAATTACTAGAGCCACCGCGCCATCCACCGGCTTAGTTCAGCCTCTGGGGCAGGCCAAGGCAACCAGCTTGCTCTGGACCTGACGTCAAGCGAGGACGCTGCGACAAACGTGTTCGGAATTCGCCCTGAGCATCCTGGCCGCAGGATCACGCGCGCCCAGGCGGCGCCGGGGGGCCTTCCTATCCTTGCCGACTCCTTGGCGCAAGATTTGCTTAACTTGCATCGATGGAGGCGTTTTTTGGCAGGCAAGCTGGCAAATACCTGGAAGATGCAAGCCAGCCTCGGCTGGGCTGACCAAGCTCGTTTTGGCGCCATGCTGATGCCCGACGAGAAGGCGCGGGGAGACGGCCCGGCGCCACTCTTCCAAGGTCTTTCCGAGGCGGAAATCCAGCAGGTCGTCAGCGCCAGCAAGCGCAAGGTCTACTACCGCGGTGCGCAGGTCTTCAGTCAGGGCAGCCCGCAGGACGGCATCTATCTGGTCGAGAGCGGGCGCATTCGCGTCTTCTACATCGGCCCTTCTGGACGCGAGATCACGTTGGCCTATTGGCATCCCGGCAATTTCGTCGGGGGTCCCGACGTGTTCAATCGAGGAATTCACGTCTGGTCAGGCGCGGCTGCGATCAACAGTTCCGTCCTGCATCTGCCCGGAGACGTGTTGCGCCAGATGGTCCTGAAAATCCCTGCGTTGGCGCTGGGCATCATCGAAGGTCTCAGCTTCAAGGGACGCTGTTATTCCTCGCTGGCGCAGATGCTCGGCACGCGCTCGCCAACGGAGCGGCTCGCCCATCTGCTGCTGCACTTGATGGATCTTTACGGCGTGAAGGAGCGTAGCGGCACATTGATCGCAGCCTCATTCACCCATGCCGATCTTGCAAACATGGTAGGCGTAACCCGCCAATGGGTGACCACCACGATCAAGCGCCTAACCGAGATGGGCGCGCTAGATGCACACGGGACCAATATCCTGATCAAGGATACCGCGCCGCTGGCAAAGATGCGCGACGGCAAGGCAGCCAAGGGTGGTCTTCAGGACGACGCAGACTGACAACTGGCAACCTCTCGCTTGACTTAATGCGGCGAGCCGCTCCGAGGCGCGTCATGTCGCCCAATATTTCATCAGCAGCTCCCTCGTCTCTGGCTATTTCCTGAGCAGGCGGACTTTTTCGGCAAGGATTTGCGTGCTGCCGCCGTTCCTTGTTTTAAGAACTGCTTTCCAAGCCCAGAACTCACGTCAAGCACGACAATTCGGTCGTCTTGAGGGGTTTCGCGAGTGGGCTTCATCGCCGCCGTTTCTTCCTTCGTTAATTCGGTGCGTCGCATGCGGCGGACGGGGACAACCTGTCGCGCAAGCAGGGTACAAGCTGGCTTGGCCCTTGCACCCCCGATAGCGCCGAGCGCAGCCCAACGGCGGGCTGCCATCAAAATCCGCGGCAAATTAAGGGGTTAACGTGATGAACATCGCCACACTCGTGTCTTGCGGTTCAAAGGTCGCCCCCTGGTGCGTGGCGGTGGCACTTGTGCTCCCTTCCGGGGATTCGCGCGCGCAGGTGTTGGAGATCGGCATCGGCACGCAGAACACGACGACAAATACGGTGACAGGCGGCGTCGTTATCAAGGAGCTTGGTCTTCTCGAGAAGAACCTGCCGAAGACCGGAAAGTACAAAGATTTCCAATACAAACTCAACTGGCAGAACGCGACGTCGGGTCCGCCGATTACCAACGGCATGATGGCCAACAACATCCAGATCGGGATGATGGGTGACTACCCGCTGATGGTGAACGGCGCCACCGGCCAGGCCACCAACAATCCGACCCAGCTCATCGCCATCATCGCCTACAACGCCGTCGGCGGCGGCAATGGCATCGTGGTCCACAAGGACTCGCCGTTCTATGAGCTCGCCGACCTCAAGGGCAAGAACGTCTCGGTGCCGTTCGGCTCCGCCGCGCACGGCATGATGCTGACGTCGCTGCAGAAGAAGGGGCTGCCGCCGGATTTCTGGAGCCTCGTCTCGCAGTCGCCGGAAGTCGGCACCACCAATCTGCAGGAAAAGCGCATCGACGCCCATGGCGACTTCGTGCCCTTCGCCGAGCTGCTGCCATTTAAGGGCTTCGCCCGCAAGATCTATGACGGTGCCGAGACCAAGGTGCCAACCTTCCATGGCGTCACCGTGCGTAAGGACTTTGCGGAAAAATATCCGGAGATCGTGATCGCCTACCTGAAGTCGCTGATCGAGGCCAACGAGTGGATGCGCAAGAATCCGAAGCTCGCCGCCGAGAGGATCGAGGAATGGACCAAGATCAACAAGGAAGTGGTCTATATCTTTCTCGGCCCGGGCGGCGTGCATACGCTGGACCCCACCATCAAGAAGCTGCAGATCGAATCCGCAGGCGGCAGTTATGCGATCCTGCAGAAACTCAACATGATCAAGCCGCTCGATATGGGCGCATGGATCAACGACAGCTACATCCGTCAGACTTACAAGGAGCTCGGGCTCGACTACGACAAGCAGCTCGCGGCCTTCGATACCTACAACGTCACCGGTACCGATCCCGTCTGCAACGCGCCGGTCAACGATCCAAAGCTGGTCGGCGAAGTCTGGATCCAGGGCGGCGACATCGTCCCCTTCAGCTCGCCGGTTTGCACACTGCTCGGCGTCAAGAAATACACCGGCGAAGGCAAGAAGCTCAACGCGGTTTACCTGGTCGACCATGAACTCGGGATCAAGGTGTTCGCCGACGCCGCCTTCTACGCCATCAAGCCTGATGCCAAGAAGCCGGAGGTGGTGCCGTTCCTGCTCAAGAAGGATGCCGAGGCCCATGCTGCGAAGAATGGCGGCAAGCTTGCCACCTACGCCGAAGCCTTGAGCGCGATCAACGTCGGACAATAGGGGGCGGCGATGGGCAGCATGGCGCGAGCGAAAGTTGCGGCAATCCCGATCCTCAATGGGCAAATCGATCCGGAGCGGGTCGTCGAGAGCATGATGACGTCAAAACCAGAAACCCCGGTGCCCGCACCGTCGGCCACCGAGGCATCTGGGCAGCCGAGCCCGGCCGTGGCAGCGGAGCCGGCGGCGACCGAGCCCGAGGTGGTGCCGACAACCTCCCTGCGCGATATCGCGAACGCCGTGCTCAGGCAGATCACGCGCGACCGACTCATCACGGCGGCCCTCGGCTGCATCTCGATCGGTGCGCTGTTCCTGGTCTGGTATCTCGGAACGAAGTACCGGTTCGAGTTCTACATCCGCTTCAAGAACGTTCCGACGCCGGCGGAAGTGTTTAACCAGTTGACCCAGGTCGGCCTGTCGAACAAGTACCTCGTCAACATCGCGATCTCCGTGCGCCGCATCCTGACCGGCTTCTTCATTGCGATCGCCATCGGCGTGCCGCTCGGCCTCCTGATCGGCAAATATCAGCGCGTGCGCGATTTCTTCATGCCGTGCGTCGAGATCCTGCGGCCGATCCCCGCGATCGCCTGGGTGCCGATGTCGATCATGCTGTGGCCGAACAACGAGGCCGCGATCGTCTACATCACCTTCATCGGCGCGTTCTTCCCGATCCTGCTCAACACCATCCACGGCGTGCATTCGCTCGACGGCGTGCTGGTCCGTGCAGGCAAATGCCTCGGCGCCAATGAGGCGCAATTGTTCTGGAACGTGATCCTGCCGGGCTCGCTGCCGCACATCTTTACAGGCCTTGCCGTCGGCATGGGCGTCGCATGGGTATCGCTGATCGCCGCCGAGATGATCTCGGGCCAGTTCGGCGTCGGTTACTTCACCTGGGAGGCGTACTCGCTGGTGGATTATCCCGCGATCATGCTCGGCATGATCACGATCGGCGTGCTGGGACTCGCCTGCAGCGGCGTCATCCGCATGGTCGGCGCCTTGTTGATGCCGTGGCTCGCCTTCGCACCGGGAGGGAAGCGATGACAATGACCCACGCATACGCTGCTCCGGCGGGGACCGTCAGGGATGCCGTCAATGACAACCCCAAGGGCTTCATCGACGTCCGCAACATGGGAGTCGTATTCGGCAGCAACGACAACGAGGTGGTCGCCGTCAGCGACGTTTCCCTCAACGTGAAGCCCGGCGAGTTCGTCTCCCTGATCGGACCGTCCGGCTGCGGCAAGTCGACCCTGCTCAGCGTCGTCGCCGGCTTCGTCAAGCCGACGCGTGGCGAGGCCATACTGGACGGCAAGCCGATTACCCGGCCCGGCTCGGACCGCGGTGTGGTGTTCCAGCAATACTCGCTGTTTCCGTGGCTCTCGGTGCGCAAGAACGTCGAGTTCGGGCTGAAGATGGCCGGCGTCGACAGGTACAAGCGCAGCACCACGGCGCGCTCGCTGCTCGATCTCGCCGGACTTCTCTCGTTCGAGAACCATTATCCCGACCAGCTTTCCGGCGGCATGAAACAGCGCATCGGCATCGTCCGCGCGCTGGCGACCAGCCCCCAGGTGCTGCTGATGGACGAGCCGTTCGGCGCGCTCGATACGCAGACCCGCGTCGTGATGCAGGAGATCCTGACCAACATCTGGCAGCAGTTCCGTATCTCGGTGCTGTTCATCACCCACGACATCGAGGAATCGATTTTCCTCTCTGACCGCATCTACGTCATGACGGCACGGCCCGGACGCATCAAGGCCGAGATCAAGGTGCCGCTACCGCGTCCGCGCACGCCCGAAATGACCGACACACCGGAGTTCATAAACCTGGTGCAGGAGCTCAAGGGGCTGATCCGCGAAGAGTCGCTCGCCGCCATGGCCCCCGAGATCAAGGATCGGGGTCTCTCGGGCTTTGGAATGAAAGTGGGACCGAAAGGAGTGGGCGAACTCTACTGATACCTCAGACTTCGCTGCCGGGCAGGGAGCGAAACAACAACTCAAGGAAAATGACGCGTGACCCGCGTCGTTAAGGGATTGGCGCGCTTTAGCGCCAATCGATCGGAGCGTTCTATGGCAAGGAAACCAAGCATTGTTCATGCCGGCAACTTCGGCATGGCTGAGTTCGGTGCGCCGCTCAGAGCAGTGTGGCGCCGGCTCGCCGCGATCATTGGCAGCAGATACCAGCCCGAGCGGCACTACATGCGCGGACCAGGCCCGAAATGGCAGGAAAACCATTCCGCAAGTCACGCACAACCGAAAATCAAGGACCCGGCGTGAGCAACGCCTCTAACGGAGCTACTATGGCCAAAAAACCAAACATTCTGTTCTTTCACGTCGACAACCTCGGCATGGGTGAGCTCGGCTGCTACGGCGGCGGCATGCTGCGCGGCGCCGACACCAAGCGATTTGACGCGTTCGCCAAGGAAGGCATGAAGCTGACGCATTACGTCGTCGAGCCCCAGTGCACACCGACCCGTTCTGCGCTGATGACCGGACGCTTCCCGATCCGCTCGGGCAATCACACCATCGCGCTCGGCGGCAATGGCGGAGGCATCGTCACTTGGGAGCGCACCATCGCCTCGATCTTGGCGGAGGCCGGCTATACCTCGTCGATCTACGGCAAGTGGCACATCGGCGCCGAGGACGGCCGCTTCCCCACCGATCACGGCTTTGACGAGTGGTACGGACCCTTGCGCACCTATGACGAGTGCATGTGGCTGGAAGATCCGCACTACGTGCCGGAGCGCGACGGCTATTCCCACATGCATGAGGGCGTGAAAGGCAAGGGCGCCTGGCCGGTCAAGGACCAGCAGCTCACCATGGAGACCAAGAAGACCTGCGACCTCGAATACCAGAAGCGGGCGATCAAGTTCATGGAGAAGGCGGTCAAGGACGACAAGCCGTTCTACTGCTACTTCAACCACTCGCTGATGCATTTCCCGATGAGCCCGCGCGACGAATTCGTCGGCAAGAGCGACAACGGCGACTGGGGCGATTGTCTCTTGATGCTCGACCACGATTTCGGCGTGCTGCTCGACACGCTAGACCGGCTCGGCATTCGCGACAACACCATCGTGGTCGCATGTGGCGACAACGGCGCGGAGGATCATCTTGCCGGCCGCGGCACCGGCGGCTTCTTCGACGGTTCCTACTTTTCCTCGGCGGAAGGCGGCATCCGCACTCCGCTCTTGATCCGTTACCCGAACCACATCAAGGCCGGCGCCGAGAGCAATGAGATGGTGCATGTCACCGACATGTTCACCACGCTGCTCAAGTTCGTCGGCTGCGAGGCACCGAAGGATCGCCTGATCGATGGCGTCGACCAGACCCCGTTCTTCACCGGTAAGCAGCCGGCCTCCAACCGCGAATCCTGCATCGTCTGGCTCAAGGACGAGTTGCATGCGGTGAAGTGGAAGGACTTCAAGATCAACTTCAAGCGGCAGCAGCATTTCCACGATCCGGAACTAGACCTCGGCTTTGCCCGCATCACACATCTGAAGGAGGACCCGAAGGAGCGCGAGGCGGTCAACCAGCGCTATGTGCGCTGGTGGGTCATGCAGCACGCCCATCGCGTCGTACGCGACTTCGAGAACAGCGTGAAGAAGGAAGAGCTGATCCCGCCGGGATCGCCGCTCGACTTCGTTCCGAAGAAGTTCGCTTAAACGATCAGGCGAGGCCCGGCCGTGGATATCATCGCATCGCATTGCTGTTCGAAGCGCGGCACTTCGCTGGATGCCGGTGTGTCCGTGGCCGGTGACCCGAGGACAACGGCCCGCCGGAAAGACATGGTCTTCATTCCCGGCGGAACGTTTCTTATGGGCTCCAACGCGTTCTACCGCGAGGAGCGGCCGGTGCGCAGCGAGACCGTCGACGGATTTTGGATCGACCGCTTTCCGGTGACCAATGGGGAATTCTCCCGCTTTACTGCGGCTACCGGCTACGTCACATTCTCCGAGCGCGTGCCGACCCGGAAAATGTATCCGGACGCGGCGCCCGAATTCCTCGTTCCGGGTTCGCTCGTCTTCGTCAAGCCGCCGCGCCCGGTGAGCCTTCGCGATTACCGGGCATGGTGGGCCTATGTGCCCGGCGCCAACTGGCGTCACCCCAACGGGCCAAGCTCTTCGATTCAACACAAAGACAAGTATCCCGTCGTGCATGTCACTTACGAGGACGCGCAGGCCTACGCGGCCTGGGCCGGCAAGGAATTGCCGGACGAGGCACAGTGGGAATTCGCCGCGCGCGGCGGCCTCGAGGGTGCCGCCTATGCGTGGGGCGATGCTGCCAATCCCGAAGGCCGCTACATGGCCAATACCTGGCAGGGACGTTTTCCCTTCGAGAACCTGAGCCAGGACGGCTTTGAGGGTACGTCGCCGGTCGATGCATTCCCGCCGAACGGCTTTGGGCTGCACGACATGGCCGGCAATGTCTGGGAGTGGACCTCGTCGCTTTACTCGCCGCAGGGCGGTGCCGACAAATCATGCTGCCAGCGCGACGACGCCGATCCGCGCAGGCAGCTCTACGTGGTGAAGGGCGGCTCGCATCTGTGTGCTCCCAATTACTGCCTGCGCTTTCGCCCTGCCGCGCGGCAGGGCGAGAGTACCGATTCATCGACATGTCACATCGGCTTCCGCTGCGTCGTGCGCGGGTCGAACTGAGAATCTGAGGAAAAACCTATGCGCGCATCCTATCTCTTCACCAGCGAGTCCGTGTCGGAAGGCCATCCCGACAAGGTATGCGACCGCATCTCCGACGAGATTGTCGACCTGTTCTTTCGCGAGGGCGCCAAGGCCGGCGTAGACCCCTGGAGCATCCGCGCCGCCTGCGAGACGCTCGCAACCACGAACAAGGTGGTGATCGCGGGCGAGACGCGCGGGCCATCCTCAGTGACCAACGAGCAGATCGAGCAGGTCGCGCGCGGGGCAATCAAGGACATTGGTTACGAGCAGGAGGGCTTCCATTGGAAAAATGCCGACGTGCAAGTGTTGCTGCATCCGCAGTCGGCCGATATCGCGCAGGGCGTCGACGCACACCAGCCCGGCACCAACCGCGAGGAGGGCGCCGGCGACCAGGGCATCATGTTTGGCTATGCCACCAATGAGACATCGGAGTTGATGCCTGCGCCGATCTTCTATGCGCACAAGATCCTGCGGCTGATTTCGGAAGCGCGGCGTGCAGGTGAGGAAAAGGTGCTGGGCCCCGACTCCAAGAGCCAGGTCACGGTGCAGTACGAGAGTGGCAAGCCGATCGGCATCCGCGAGATCGTGGTCTCCCACCAGCACCTGATCGAGGACATGAGTTCCAGCCAGGTGCGCGAGCGGGTCGAGCCCTATGTGCGCGCAGCGCTGCCAGAAGATTGGATCTCGGACAAGACCATCTGGCACATCAACCCGACCGGCAAATTCTTCGTCGGCGGTCCGAACGGCGATGCCGGGCTCACCGGCCGAAAGATCATCGTCGATACCTATGGCGGCGCGGCGCCACATGGCGGCGGCGCGTTCTCCGGCAAGGATTCAACCAAGGTGGACCGTTCTGCGGCCTATGCGGCGCGCTACCTCGCAAAAAACATCGTTGCCGCCGGGCTCGCCGACAGGGTGACCTTGCAGCTCTCCTACGCGATCGGGGTAGCGCGACCGCTGTCGATCTATATCAACACCCACGCCACTGGAAAGGTCGCCGACGACAAGCTGGAAAAGGCCATCGCCGAGTCGATGGATCTGACGCCACGCGGCATCCGCAGGCATCTCCAGCTCAACAAGCCGATCTATGCCCGCACCGCGGCCTATGGCCATTTCGGCCGCACGCCGGAAAGCGACGGCGGTTTCTCCTGGGAAAAAACCGATCTCACCGACGCGCTGAAGCGCGCCGTGCAATAGGGCAGTGCCATGACCGCGATCGACGACCGCACGGCGCAGAGGACATTCGAGGATTCGCCCTCGATCGGCTCGATGCTGACCTCGCCGAGGGAATTCACACGCGAGACGCTGGCTGGCGTGGTAACGGCACTCGCGCTGATCCCCGAGGTGATTTCGTTCTCCTTTGTCTCTGGCGTCGACCCCAAGGTCGCGTTGTTCTCGTCGGTCGTGCTCGGGCTTGTGATGTCCGTGCTCGGTGGCCGGCCCGCCATGGTGACGGCGGCTGCAGGCTCGATTGCGCTCGTGATCGGGCCGATGGTGAAGGCCTATGGGCCCGGCTACATCCTGCCGACCATCATCCTGGCCGGTATCGTCCAGATCGCATTTGGCCTTTTGGGGATGGCGCGACTGACCCGCTTCATCCCGCGTTCAGTGATGATCGGCTTCGTCAATTCGCTGGGCATCCTGATCTTCTTCGCCCAAGTGCCCCACATTTTGAACGTTCTCTGGATCGTCTATCCCCTGTTCGCGCTGACAATTGCAATCGTGCTGCTGGCGCCACGGGTGATCACCATAATTCCGGCGCCGCTGATCGCCATTGTCATTGTCACGGCGATCGTCATCTCAGGTCATCTCACGGTGCCCAATGTCGGCGGCAGTGGCGGCGCGATGGCGCCGGGCCTGCCGGGCATCACGCATTTCGTAGTGCCGCTCAATCTGGAGACGCTCAGCATCGTCTGGCCGACCGCGCTCAGCGTGGCTTTTGTCGGACTGCTGGAGACGCTGCTCACGGCAAAACTGGTCGATGACGTCACCGACAGCCGCTCGCACAAGGGCAAGGAATCCTGGGCGCTCGGCGTCGCCAATATCGCGGCCGGTTTCTATGGCGGCATCGCCGGCTGCGCCATGATTGCGCAGACTGTCGTCAATGTGAAGATCGGCGGCGGCCGCTCGCGGATATCGACTGTTGCTGCGGCGATCGTGCTGCTGGTGCTGGTTACGGTGCTTAGCAGTCTGATGGCGCAGATTCCGCTCGTGGCGTTGGCGGCCGTCATGATGATTGCCGCGGTGAAGACGTTCGATTGGCACAGCGTGATGCCCTCCACGCTCAAGCGCATGCCGAAGTCGGAAACCGCAGTGCTGGTAGTGACGGTGGTCATCACGGTCGCAACCGGCAATCTCGCCTTCGGCATCGCCGGCGGCGTGCTGCTTGCCATGGTGCTCTTCGCCAGACGCGTCGCTCATGTCATCCGCGTCGAGCGAGTGCCGAGCGAGGACGGCAGTTCAGTCCGCTACGCCGTGCACGGACCCTTGTTCTTCGGGAGCAGCAACGACTTCGTCGAGCGCTTTTCGTATCGTGCGGATCCAAAGGAGATCACTGTCGATCTCACATCGTCCCAGATATGGGATGCTTCAAGTGTCGCCGCACTCGACGCGATCGAAACGAAGTACCGCGCGCTGGGTCACTCCATCAAATTCACCGGGCTCGATCCGCGAAGTCTTGCCTTTCACGGAAGGCTGACGGGTCAATTGAACGGACAATAGTTACGACGAGGTAGGGCTGCGAGGCACAGTCATGGGATTCGCAATACTCTCAATCTTCGTTTTGCTCGCACTAGAACATATCGTCCTCCACTAAGAGGACCACGAAGTTCGACATCCGCACCTCCGATTTACCGCGTAAATTCGGGTGGTAGGATTTGGTTCACTGCGGTGGTGACAGGAAGGATACATCCCATAGATTGTTCGAGTTTCCTGCGAAGTCGTTAAGAATGCTCGCCGTGGCCCTCGAAGCGCGGCGGGCATTTTCTTTTGTGAGTTGCGTTGTGTCACGTATTTCCATGCCGGGGTTCATTAAGCCCCAGCTCGCCACGTTGAAGTCCAAGGCACCCAAGGGTGACCAGTAGCTGCATGAAATTAAGTACGACGGCTACCGCATTCAGCTTCATGTCAATAGGGGCAGGAAGAAAGTCTACACGCGGAGCGGCCTCGATTGGACCAAGCGTTTTTCCACCATCGCAGGCGCACTGGACATTCCTGGCGAAGCAATCATCGACGGTGAGGTGGTTGTCACCCATGAGGGGCGCACCAACTTCTCCGAATTGCAGGCAGAGCTGGCAGCGGGCAGGCAGGATCGATTGGTTTTCTACGCCTTTGACCTCCTATGGCGTGATGGTGACCTCCGCAAGCTGCCGACGATTGAACGCAAGCAGGCGCTGCTGGACTTGCTCGGCGAAAACGGCATCGAGGCTCCCATCGTGTACAGCGAACATCTTGTTGGCGACGGGCAATCGATGTTCGAGCATGCGGCCAAGCTGAATTGGGAGGGCGTCATTTCTAAGCGGGCTGACGCCCCTTATCGTTCGGAGCGCAATGAGAACGGGAGGCCCGCCTCAAGCCCCGCCCGCTCCATCATTCGAGCGAACCCGGCTGTCGTGAACGGACCAGCCCGCTCACTGGTGAACACGAAAGGTGACTTCGGCTCTTGCTCCCGCTGCAACCGACAAAGGCCCGCAGTTCATCACATGATCGGATGGGAGCTGGGTGTGCTCGCTTGACCCTACGCACATGCAGGCGGTAGCTATCGATCTGATCCCAGGTCAAAGCCCTGATTGGCCTTAGATGGATTCGGACACGCGGAAGACACCATGGAGCATCTGATGGACCCTAATTGATACATCTGAATCTGGTGTTTGAGCCACTCGCAGTAATGGATGGCCGTTGTAGGCGAATTGGTGAGGTGCGCTCTTGTCGAGTTTCACGCCGATCGCGCCTACGCGGTATAGGATACTGACAATGGTCTTGGCAAAAATTCTGGTGCCTGGATTTTCGCAATGCTCTCTTGCGGCATCATGAAGTGGATCGTAATGGCGCTTTGGTTCGCTGTAAATTAATAGGGCCATTTCGTCCATTTCGCTTTGCGGGCAAAATTCATCGAATGAAAGAAGCACCTTCCTCTTGGAGGCCAAGAAAGCCGTGAGTTTTGCGATTGTTGGGTAGGCGCTCTGCCATTCCTGCTCAAGATTGGTCAGTCGCTTCGAGGAATAGGTGGCTTCGGCCTTTTTAATGGTTTGGGCCGAAACTTCGTAGTTGCCCTGCGCTTCATTTAGACATTCGTTCACAAACGCGATGATGTCGCGTGGGCGCATTAGAGTGCGCTCGACCATGTAGTCGAAAGGAAGAGAGGCTGAGACACGATTTTTGAAGATGTCATCGAATACGATGTCATCGCCGGTATATTGCTTCTTAAACAGTTTTGTAATTCGAAGATCGATGAGTTGCTTGAGTAGGGGCTTAGACCACTTCAGCTGGATAAAATAGTCTTCGAGCTTCTCGCGCTGGAACGTGAGGTCTCTGGTTTCTTGGACGACGCGTTCAAGTACATCTGAGCGCGCTGCAACCAGAATCTTGAGGTCGCGTATTTTACGGAAAGCCTTTAAGGATTCGACGAGGCCGCGAATAAGTTTAAAGCGAACAGAGATGTCGACCCATCCCTCATCAAGTCTATCAATGATAATGTAGTAGTGCTTGAAGTTTCCTTCATCAGCCCCCAGCTCGGAAAGCAAATCGATGACTGCCCCAAGTTCGCTGGCTTGTTCAGCGCTGATGATTTTCTTGACCCGCGATATAAACTCGGACTTCTTGTCGACGCTTAATCGCTTGTCGTATTGACCGCCAAGCTTAAACTTTTCAATCTCACCACCAAGCTCGGCCTTGACTGCGTTTTCGATTTTTTCGGTAAGTTCCTTGATGTTCTGATCCATCGTGATCCAGTACTTGCCCTCCCATGAGCGCAGATACGCGATTGCCTTTGTCCGACGAGCGTCGTGATAGAACTTATCGGCTATCCAGCTGAAAACTCCTTTTGAGGAGGTCTCGTCCACGATTGAGAATCTCAAGCGGATGAATTCTATGCAGAGGACATGCTTCCACAGAACCTGAAACATGAGGTCGAGGTCTGCACCGATGGCATGGAGGAAAGACAATACATCGGAGTTAGACACGTAGCTCATGGACATGTCGAAGGGGTCGACTTCGGAGCAATGCTCTACGCGGGATTCAATGTATTTCAGGATCGCTGTCTTTCCGGAGCCGGTGCGTCCTTCAATCACCGTGCCACGAGAATTTAGGTCCAAGCAAAGGTCGACGGGCGGGTAGTGAACAAAGCAAGGTAGAAGGAACTCGTCATCCATCTCAGCGGCGCTTGAGCCGATGCTCATTCCAGGCTTCAAAACTACGGGGTTGGTCCGCCTTGGTTCGGTTTTGGTCATTCCGGATTTGCCCGCTTGCGACACGCCGAATCTGTCAGGAAAGTAGTAACGTCCAGAGAGCCGACCTTTCCCCAAAGGTATTACTGGGTCGCGAACAGAAGTTCGAAGCCCAAATCCACAGCGAGCAAGCAGGCGCTCGACAGTGAGAGGGTTCGTGAGGGCTTGAAGGATGCCTTGCTTGGGCCAGCTCAGCTCTATGAGGCGCTCAGGAAGAAGGCAGGGCAGGCCGCGAACCGAACGAGCCTGTTGCTTAGATGCCGCTAACGGCGGCGCAAGGTCTCATAGACCGCAAAATAGATCATGAAGATCAAATAGGCGCCGCCATATAGGAAAACTGCGGCGACCAAGATCGGAAACAGAGGTGGAATGATAGCCTGGACGAGAGCCAAGGCGAACAGAATGATAAGTATTGCCCCACTGTTGATGAAGCGGCCTATATCGGCAGCGACGGCTTTAATGGGTGAATTGTTCCGTACCTTCGGAGAGATCAGGTGGGATTTTCCATCGAGGGCGGTAGCAGTCGGTGGCGGCTTAGTGGCGTCTGTTTTTCGAGAACGCTTCTCTTGGGCAGCAGTCGTGAATACCACGAAGGGCAGGCTTTCCTCGACTGCTCGCTTTGGGTCTTCACCTTTCCGTTCAGCTTCGTAAGCAACGTGGCGGATCAGAATCTCCTGGCCGCTGAGTTGATCGGCCGTACCATTCAAGATTGCCCTAAAGCGCGTCTCATCGATCTTCACTGCAGTCTCCCAGTCGATACAATTGGCATACTTGCGTCGCGAATGGCCAGCGACCTATACCTTGGTCGCAAGCCCCCTTGCGCCGAAAACTCGGACCTCTGCTACGCTTTGACTGAAAATGTATGGCATCCAGCAGTTGTCGAAATTGGACGGAGGAAGACGACCGTAGGCTTCTTGAGCTGCACGAAGCCGGACGGTCGGCCCTCTCTTGATTGCAGCGGCCCTGAAGCGAACCAAGGCGGCCGTGCATTCCCGTCTGAGCATTCTACGAGCGGACGCCCAGGAGACCCAGGCGCTGGTGGACCGAATTCCGCAATCAGATCTCGTGAACAGTTGGGTAGGCGGCAGGACATGGTCCAGCACTATGCCTGAGGTTTCGATGCGATGATCCTGGCGTGTGCTAGCTAAGGTCGGCCTTGAAGCCCGAGGGCATGGCGGGGAAGTCCTCTGGATCGTCCGCATCAACCTTGTTGCAGGCCGGGCAGGGCGCGCCAGCACCGTCGCAGGCAGGCCCGTTCACCCAGGAACGGCCGATCAAAATGGTTTTCGCAGACCCACCGCGTGTTGTCGCATCTGGGGCAGTACCGCATCACTCCAACCCCAGGCGCTCCTCACGTCTTGGCAGCTTCCTTGCTGATAGCCGAGATCGAATTTCCGGTCTTGCGTACGATGGCGGCCAATTCGACGTTCGATAGCTTGAGCCGCCGACGCAAAACTTTGACCTGCACCTTGCTGTTCATATCCAGAGAGTTACGAAAATTGGGCCTTCGCTTGATCATGATGCACTCGCGATGATGGGCGCGACGCAACCGCCTTGGCTGCTCGCAAAGATTCCGTCTCTGGCAGCCAAACTGACTTAACCGGGTTATTGTTCCTAAGTCGCGTGATGGCGGCGGCTAACTTTTGTTGTAGCGAGAGGCGGCCATCGGGTGCTTTGGATCAGCGCGGCCCTGATTGGTTCTCCGGGCTGGCAAGGGCTCCAGCTTCGACACCCCGCAGCTGGGGCTCTTGCGCGTTTGGGGTTGGCGAGGAGCATGGAGCGCTCGGTCCGCGACGGAACCTAAGATTGATCTAAGTGACCTCACAATCTTGAGGGGCCACTGGCGCAAGTTGTTCTTGCAATCCGCCAAGGTTGTGTTTGACTTGCAATGCTCGCTCCTTCGAACGAGATCGGCGGATCGGGTGGTCCCGGCGCAGGCCCCGTCCTTCTGCGCCGAGGCCCCATAGGTGGAGCACACCATGACGCCATCCACGCGCAGGGACATGTTCCGGGTAATCGCAATCGGGATCACGTCGTCGGTGCTGCTGGTCGCCGCGTTTGACCTTCTGCATTAGGCAGGGTGAACCGCTTCTATTTTTGGGAGGCGGTTATGGATTCAAGGACCACGGCGCATGCCGCTGGAGGACCGCCGAAGCGACGACAAATGGACGAAAGAACCACGACGCCCTGGGTGGGCGTCGCCTTTGTGATTGTTGAACTCAATTCCTCGGCTGTGTTCTGCCGCGGGCAATATAAGTCGTAGAGCTTGCGGTGCTCATCTGTCATGTACGCAGCGGCACCTGTCACGTCTGCACATTTCGCGTCGGTGGCCACCCATGATCCCTTCTGGCATTGCAGTCTTCTGCTGACCACCGATCCAGACGGCCCTCCCGTTGCATACCCAACCTCTGTCTTGAGGCTTGGGCATTCGCAAATGGTCGCGCCTTCGGTGTATTTCCGCTGCAATAATCCCGAGCGAGCGGGCCACCTTTGATGTCGAACCAATCCTCCCAGTCATGCCGTGGCCGACCGGAGCGCTCGTCAGAGCAACGACGGGGAGAGGTAGATTTTTGCGCGGCGGGTAGATGCGGTCCATGCAGAGCCGAAGCGCTACCACGTCACTGGCGACCGCGCGATGTGATGCGTTGAATGGCGATAGAGCTTTTGATCAGGCTGGGCGGATCAGGTGCGCGAGCATGGCGGTGCAAGCGATCTCAGCCTCGACAAGCGTCTGAAAGGGGGAGCCGCCGACCTTTATGGCGCATCGGCTTTGGTGGATCGGGCGCCAAGATGCCAAGTAACCATGGCGTCCGCGGAGGCCGGGACCGCTGCAAGTTTCAAAGCTAATCACGAAGGAGAAGCCGTTGCTTGTCGCACTCCATATATGCAGGTCCTCGACGAGACCGCTGACGCGGTTGAATTGCATGACAATTCCACACGAGCCCCCATCAGGAGGAAACAGCACTTCGCTGATTCGGAAAATGCAGTTGTTCTGACCTAACCTTGTTTGCCCAGAGTGGCCACAGCGCAGGCTCGTCGTCTAATTTCTTTGAACGACTACTGCCAAACAACTGTCCATCACCGACTTGATAACATGCGCCATCGAGATAAGAGCCGTCGTCCGCACGGATTTTGCGTCCAAACGAAAAGGACCACCGGAACGACCGATGGTCCTGAAAGCCTTGCGGCTTTCGTATCGCATTTCGTTGCCAGTTAGCTGCGGACAGACTGGCGGCAGCCGCAGGGTTGACCCTCGCTTTGCACTGGCCGTTTGGACTCTGACCTTTGGACCCTTTGCCGTTGAGACGTCGGTCCCGTCGGACGCCTGTCACCCTTGGCTTTGGTCGTTATCGGCACTCGTCACTGTTGGCGCGGGATGGTGCGAGAAACCACGCAATCAACCGAACAATCCAACGCTCGACGAAAGCGCCGGTTCCCGCAGGGAGAGAGCAACGGACCCAAAATCCGATGACCGCCCGACGCGTGCGGAGCAGTTCACCCGCACCGAATTGATCCGCATCGCTGTGCTAAGGCACGTCTGGCACAGACTGTATAGTCTAATACCGTAGGATGCCTGCCAGTTTTTGAGACATCCAGCGCTGTCCAAAGCATGCTTTCGCCATTGTAGCCGACTTTCCCACGCAATTGACCTGTGAGCCAGCAGGGCCACGGGATTGAATCGCGTCAGGTACCGGTACCGGTTACCGCCGGATCAGGGTGAGATTAACGTCCGCCCATGAGGACACGCTTGGCCGGGACGGCGTGGAGACGTCCGCTCTTTGAGGGTACAACGGACGTGCCACGCAAACAGGAACACTTCTGAGTTTGACCCTGGCTGTGTGAAAACGCTGTGCCGCTGTTATGATTCTCCCGTGATTCTAGGGGGAATTGATGAAGCGCTTCGTTGCGGGGGCGGATCGTGGCGCCGGCGGCGACGGGTCGGCCGTCGTACCATCCCTCGGTTCTGCTGAAGCTGTACATCTATGGCTATCTGAACCGAGTGCAATCGAGCCGGCGGCTGGAGCGCGAGGCCGGGCGCAATGTCGAGGTCATGTGGCTGTTGGGTCGGCTCGCTCCTGATCACAAGACGATCGCGGACTTCCGCAAAGACAATGGCCTGGCGCTGCGCAAGGTATGTGCGCTTTGTCGAACTCTGCCGCGAGATGGGACTCCTTGCGACGGCGAGCGTCGCCATCGATGGCAGTAAGTTCAAGGCCGTGAACAACCGGGACAAGAACTTCACACGGGCGAAAGTGGAGCGGCGGCGCGCCCAGCTGGAGGAGAGCGTCGCGCGCTATTTGAGCCAACTTGATACCGCCGATCGACAGGAACCGACGGAGGCGCTGGCGGAGAAAGTAACAAGGCTCACCGAGAAACTGACGAAGCTGAAGGCGGAAATGGGCAAGCTTGCCGTCTACGAGAAGCAGATGCTCGCGTCGCCCGACCAGCAAATCTCCCTGACCGATCCCGACAGCCGATCGATGGCGACGAGCGGCCGTGGTTCCGGCGTTGTCGGCTATAATGTGCAGGTCGCCGTGGATACCGAGCACCATCTGATTGTGGTGCACGAGGTAACGAACAGCGGCTCTGATCGGGCGCAACTTGCCAATATGGCCAAGCAGGCGAAGGCTGTTCTTAAGACCGAGACGCTCGAGGCCGTGGCCGATCGCGGCTACTTCAGCAGCCCGGAGATCCTCGCGTGCCACGAGGCCGGCATCACGGTAACTCTGCCCAAGCCGCAGACGTCGGGTGCCAAATCGGAGGGACGCTTCGGCAAGCAGGGCTTTGTCTATTTGCCAGAGGAGGACGCCTATCGCTGTCCAGCTGGGGAGCAACTGCCATATCGCTTTACGAGCGAGGAAGACGGCAAGCGGCTACGGCGCTACTGGACCACAGCCTGTCAAGATTGTTCGCTTAAATCGCAGTGCACGACAGGACCAGAGCGGCGGATTCCACGATGGGAGCATGAGCATCTGCTCGAGGCCGTGCAGCAGCGCCTTGATGCAAATCCACAAGCCATGCGCCGGCGTCGCGAGACGGTCGAGCATCCGTTCGGCACGATGAAGGCCCGCATGGGAGCGACACACTTCCTCACCAAAACGCTTCCAAAAGTAGCAGCCGAGATGGCGCTCTCGGTGCTGGCCTATAATCTGACACGGGTCATGAACATCGTCGGGACCAAGCCGCTGATCGCTGCGATCGTGGCCTGAAACACACCCGTTCCGGCCCTCTGGATAGCTTATCTCTGAAGACCGTTTTTACACGGCCAAGACCCGTTGCAGACATTGCAGCGGCCTTGGCCGATGTCGGATACGACCCAAAGCGGCAAGGGAAATGAAGAGAGGGGCACTGGCTTGGCGCCTCAATACCCCTCATGCTTCTCTTCCGCGCTATCTTGTCACTCCTCGCCCGGTCCGGTCTGCGATAGCCTTTGGGGCGGCGAGGGCACCTAATGAAGCGACGTGAATTCGTGGGTCTCCTGGGTGGCGTGGCGGTATGGCCGTTGGGGGCGCGCGCCCAACCGCCTTCACCTCAGTCGGGAACGCGACCAGCGGCCGGCGCCTCTCGTGGCAATCGGCCCTTCCCAAAACATGAGGCTGCCAAAGAAGGAGGATGGGGTTGGCCCTCAGTCACAGTCACAGTGAGATGCCATAGAGGCATCCACGGAGCGTGCGAACGCGATGGCGAAAATGAGTTGATGCCGCGTCCGCCTGCTCAGGGCTGCTTTTCAACCAGGGCGATCGCTAGTTCTACGCGTCCGAGCTTGTTCTCCTCACCGCCACCCATCCCTTCAGACTCGGCAACCGACAGGCTGCGTGCAGTCTGTTCCCACTGCCGCAGCAGTGCAAGCTTCATCTCCCGCGACAGCTGGGGATGTGCGACAATATCATTAGGTTCCGAAAAAATTGCTGTGGGATCGCGAAGAGCTGTTGCGAAATCGATTGTGGATGATGCTTGGCCCATACATCAGTCCTCCCTTGAAGGGTCCCAGCGGATGCGGCCACTGTTGCTAATCGAAGACTATGCCATGGGTGGTTTGACGTCTAGGGCTGCACTGTTACGGGCAAGACGTTTAGCGTCAGTCAGCCCATCGAGGTCGTTGTGTTGAACTGATGGGTGACCCAGACAAAGAACACGCCGTCACCTTGCGTCATCCTCAAACCAAAGGAGATCGACATGGCCAAGGGCCAACAAAGGAGCAATCGGGAGGCCAAGAAACCCAGAAAGAAGAAGATCAAAGTCATTGCCGCAGCACCAAGCCAAAAGGGTGCGGGATGGCAACCGACCTTCGCTGAGGGCAAAAGGAAATAGAAATGGCTAGCGTCATCTGACGCGTTGTCGGGGGATTCAAAAGATCCGCGTCCGTCCGGCGGCTGCATGTGCTGAGTGCTGCACGACAGCTATTGCCAAAGATTGGCTGGTAAACGTCATAGACGCACCGGCGCAGATCGATGTCGTCGCGCGTTCAAAGCTCGGTGGGTAAGCCGTCGCGTAAAACGATCGGACAGTTACAAGCGTCGGGCGGTTGACCTGATCTCAATCTCAAGACGGCTAAGGCGCTTGGCCTTGAGATTCCGCACACCTTTCTTGCCCGCGCCGACGGGGTGATCGAATAGGTCACCTTGTTGCGGTGCATGAGTCTGCTTCTGGCACTTTTCGGAAGTGGTGGTCCCGAAGCGTGATGTCCGCAGTTAGGGGAAGACCGGAAGTAGTCGGCCGACGACCAAGATGACGCGATTGACCCGTTGGGGACTCCAGAGATCGGAAGTTTCAGCTTTGCGCCGAGAGGGGCGGCATGAGACCGTGGATCGGAGCTACCCGGTCAGCACATCTTCAATTCGGATCGGCAGGGTGCGCACGCGTTTGCCGGTCGCGTGAAAGACGGCGTTGGCGATGGCTGGAGCCATGCCGACGAGCGCGATCTCGCCGAGGCCTTTGACGCCAAGCGCGTTGACGTGTGGATCCAGCTCCTCGACGAAGTGCGCTTCGAGTTGGGGAACGTCGAGATTCACGGGCAGGAGGTAATCGGCCATGTGGGCATTGACCGGGCGTCCGTCGCGCGGATCGAGGACAGTGCGCTCCATGAGCGCCATACCCATACCGCCGATCATGCCGCCAATGCATTGGCTCCTCGCAAGTCGCGGATTAACGACGCGGCCGATGCCATAGGCGCCTACTGCACGGCGCAGCCGGATCGTCCCGACGTCCGGATCGACAGCCACCTCCGCAAATACGGCTCCAAAGGAGTGCATGGAAAATCGGGCCGCAACATCGGGATCGCGCTGAGCCGAAGCCGTAGCCTCGATGGGTCGGCCATCCTGAGGGCCTTTTGCGGCTTCTTCCTGCACGGCCATGCAGGCGGCACGGACCGCAGAGCCGACCGAGGCCATCGTCCAGGAGCCACCATGGGATGGAGCGGGCGGATAGTCAGAGCGGCCCAGGCTGAAGCGCACCCGTTCAATAGGCAGTCCTAGCGTCTCGGCGGCAACTTGCGTCATGGACGTGTAGGTGCCAGGGCCCATGTCGCTTGCCGCCACTTCAACTTCGGCCGTGCCGTCCGCGAGCAGCCGCGCCCGCGCACTCGCCGGCGCGTGGAAGGCCGGATAGCTCGCCGATGCGACACCCATGCCGACCAGCAGCCGGCCATCGCGCATCGAACGCGGCTCGGGTAACCGCCGCGACCAGCCGAAACGTTCGGCGGCGAGGTCATGGCATTTCATGAGGGATCGGCTGGAGAAGGGCTTGTTCTCGCCCTCATCGATCGCCGGCTCGTTGCGGCGCCGCAGATCTATGGAATCGATCCCGAGCTTGTACGACAATTCATCGACGGCACATTCGAGCGCAAAGACACCGCTGGCCTCGCCAGGACCACGCATATGGTTCGGGGTGCCGATATCGAGTGGCAGCAGCCGGTAGCGGGTCCGCACGTTCGGCGTGGAGTACAGGAAGGTCGTCACTGACGTCAGAGCCTCCATGAACTCTTCATAGCGGCTCGTCTCTCCGGTGCCTTCGTGAACAATGCTGGTGAGCTTGCCGTCCGCCGTGGCGCCGAGCGCCATCCGCTGCAAGGTGCGGGGGCGATGGCCCGTCATGAAGAACATCTGCTTGCGCGTGAGCACGAGCTTGACGGGACGCCCCACTTGCCGCGCCGCCATGGCCGCAAGCGTCACGTGTGGCCACGTCCTCAGCGTCGTACCGAAGGCGCCACCGATAAACGGACAGATCACCTGTACGTTCTCGGACGGCAGGCCGAAGACGGCCGCGACCTCGGCCTGTTCGTTGACGACGAACTGGCTCTTGCTCCACAGCGTCAGCCGATTGCCATTCCAGGCCGCGACGGTGGCATGCGGCTCCATTGGACTGTGGTTCTCGCGCGCGATTTCGTAGATCTCGTCGACCCTCACCGGCGCATCCGCGAGAGCGCTGTTGGCATTGCCGCGCGCGGTGTCGGCTGGCAGCCTCGCATCCGGCTGCTTCCCGGCTTCCGGGACGACAGGCCGGGCTTTTGCGTCGGCAGGATCAATGATCGGCCGCTCGGCCGTGTAGGAGATACGTAGCGCGGCAGCCGCGCGCTCCGCCTGCTCGAGCGTATCGGCGACGACGATCGCTACCGGTTGCCCATAGAAACGCACGTGGTCCTCCTGCAACACATGCAGCCGCTCGCCCGTGGCCGGATCGATGTAGCTCTTGTGGGGTGCATACGGCAGGCGTGGCGCATTGCGATGCGTGATGACTGCAATGACGCCTGGCATCTTCTCAACCGGCGCGGCGTCGATGCCGGTCACGCGGCCGAGACCGACCGTGGCACCGGCGACCACCGCGTAGGCCTGGCTGGGCTGGTTGAAGTCAGCGGCATAGCGCGCGACGCCGGTGACCTTGGCGCGACCATCCACGCGCGGCAGCGGCTTCCCGATCACGTTCGTCGTCATGCGGCTTCTCCCGTCATCTCAAGGGCGCGAACGATCGTGCGGGGCAGGAGTTCGAGCTTGTAGTGATTGCCCGACAGCGGACGGGCTCCTTCGACTGCCAACCGGGCGGCTGTCTCGAACACTTTGCGATCCGGCGCCTTGCCGATCAGCGTTTTCTCCACCGCGCGCAGGCGCCACGGCCGAGTACCCACACCGCCGACAGCGAGCCGCGCCTGGCGGATCACACCGCCGCCAACGTCGAGTGCGGCGGCCGCGGACACCAGCGCGAACTCATAGGAGGCGCGGTCGCGCACCTTGAGATAGCGCGCCCGCCGGCTGTACGGGCCGCCGGGGACCCGCACCGCGAGGATGAGTTCGCCAGGCAGCAGCGTGTGTTCGAGATGGGGCGTGTCGCCTGGCAGACGAAAGAGTTCCTCGATTGGAAAGCTGCGCTCGCCGCGCGGTCCACTCACCTGCATCGTAGCTTCGAGGGCGACCAGGACGACGGCGAGGTCCGAAGGATGCGTCGCGACGCAATGATTGCTGGTGCCGAGAATGGCGTGGCCGGCATTGAGTCCATCGATGGCGGCGCAACCGGAGTTCGGGGTGCGCTTATTGCAGGGCGCATCGTGCATCCGGAAATAGGGGCAGCGCACGCGCTGGAGCAGATTGCCGCCGATGGAGGCCATGTTGCGCAGTTGCGGCGAGGCGCCCTCGATCAGGCTTTCGGCGACGAGCGGGTGCAGGCGCTGCACGTCGGGATGGGCGGCGACATCGGCCATGCGGGCGAGCGCGCCGATCACGAGATCGGAGCCATCGATACGGACTTCGGAAAGCGGGAGCGTGTTGATGTCGACAAGGTGCTCCGGCTGCTCCACCTCCTCCCGCATGAGGTCGATCAACGTCGTACCACCGGCGATGAAACGTCGGCCGGACGATGCAGCGGCGATAGCGTCTTGGACGGAGGTCACCTTCTCGAGCGTGAATGGAAGCATGGTCAGGCCCTCTTGGCAGCGTCGGCGACCGCGGCGACGATCCCCGGATAGGCCCCGCAACGGCAGATATTGCCGCTCATCCAGAACCTGATTTCATCCGGCGTACCCGCATGGCCTTCCGCGATGCAGCCTATTCCCGACATGATCTGTCCCGGGGTGCAGAAGCCGCACTGCAAACCATCGTGCTCGACGAATGCAGTCTGGAGCGGATGAAGCTCGCCATTCGTTTCAAGGCCCTCGATCGTCTTGATCTCAGCCCCGTCATGCATCGCGGCCAGCGTCAGGCAGGAGACGATCCGCCTGCCGTTGAGAAGCACGGTGCAAGCGCCGCAGGCGCCCTGATTGCAGCCCTTCTTCGTCCCGATGAGATCGAGCGTTTCGCGCAGCACGTCGAGCAGTGAGCGGCGGGGGTCCAGGTCAAGCTCATGCTGCTTTCCGTTGACGACCAAGCGGACCCGTCCCGTGGATGCGATGGGAGGCTGTTCAGATATAGGTTGCGCGGCAACTTCCGACGCGGCCGCGAGAGTGGCCACTCCCCCGACCGTAAGCAGGATCGAACGGCGCGATAATCCGCCACGCCTATGTTCGATCTCGACAGCACCGTCGGTGAACGGCTCTTCGTTTTTCATGGTCGTCTGCTCGCTTGCTTATGAGGTGATGAGTTCGCTGATTGCGACAAGATGGCCCATAATTCCTCTTCGACGCTCGGAAGCGGATCGGATTGCGCTGCGCACCGGAGTATCAAGCGCAGCCAAGCCATCGCCTCAGATGAGCACCGCGAACTAAGCACGAACTCGATGGGTGTACCGTTCGGATTTTGCGGCGACTATCTCGGTGTTGCGATGAATTGCCACCGGGCACCTACAGAGCGCGTCGGAACCCCGATGGGGTCACTCCGACAATCGTACGGAAAGCCGCCGTGAAGGCTGATGGCGTCTCGTAACCGACTGCAAGCGCGACCTGTGTGACACTCAGGCCTGACTGGGTGAGAAGCTCGCGGGCGCGGCGCATGCGTTGCGCGGTCAACCATGCATGCGGGGTATGGCCGGTCGAGTGCCGAAAAGCCGTGCAGAAGTGGAAGCGGCTCAGGCCGACAAGGGCGGCGAGCTCATTGAGCCCGATATGCTGTTCGAGATTCTCGCGCATGAACGTCGTAACACGCCGCACCTGCCAGTCAGCAAGGCCGCCCTTTCTAACGGGAGCAGGCAAGCTGCCAAATGATGAATGCTCCCGGATCAGCCGCGAGCAGAGAAGATCAATCGCCTGCTCCACGAACAGACGGGACGATGCGCTGTCCCGCGTCGCCTCGTGACTCAGAATTTCAAGCAGCCCCGCCGCCGCTGGATCGGCGAAAGCCACGCGCGGAACAATCTCGATACGTCTTCCACCCGCAATCTCGTCGGCGCATGCCTGGATGCGTTCCTGAGTGAGGTAGACATGCGAAACGACCACCGGGCCAGCAATGTTCCAGTGGCCGTCAACGCCTTTCGGAATGAGGGTGAAGGCCTTCGAGTTGGTCCTGGAAGTCAGGCGCTTGTTCTCAATCCGCCAGGATATCTGGTGCTGTCCTTCGTAGCAGCCGACAGCCACGTGCCCAGCAACGCCCCGCATGTAATCCTCTTGCAACCCGCCATGCGCCCACTTCCGAGTCAGGCGCGTATCACCGTGCAAAACCTCAGGCACCAGTACCGGCGGCTCGTCCAGAATGCGGGTCATCTCAATGGCAGCATCAGGAGTTGAGTGGTCCGCTGCAGATCCGCGCAGGCCGCGTGGACTCGGCGCAGCCCTGCTTCGGGAAGGGAACAGCCGCTGGTCCAAACTGTCGCCCTCCTCGAGCTGCTAAAATATTTGGAATGATTGAGATTGAGGCTCAATTACTCAATTATACGGAAAGGGCCCGCAGGGCGATACGAAGGTTGTGGTGTCTCGAGCCTGGGATGCGCGCTGTGGATACCAATGCAAAAAGACTCGGCCATGTGTAGAAAAAGATCCGCGCCACTCGTGAGTGCTGTCCGTCGTCTGCCCACAAACTGGTCAGCGCATTGTTGATGGTCGGGAGGCCTAGGGCCTCGTGGCGACGTGGTAGCTCCTGGCTATCCCGAGCTGCGGCTGACCGCCGGTTGTGCAACGCACAGGACTTCGCCGCTCTTGATGCGGCACCGCACCTTATTACCGCCGCGAACGTCTCGATCTGGCGAAGATTCATACGGGAAACGCCTCGCTGATCGCTCCCGAAGTGAAGCAGTAATTCCACCATAATGGGGTCTGTTCTTGGCACCTTTGAGACATGGCGACGCCACCGGCGCATTCATAAATCAGACGATCGCAGAACTCGACGAGATCTCGGGAAAATACGAGACCGGAGGCGTTTGGTCGACGACCCGGAGGTATTGGGCGTGGACGCGGACAGGATTCGATGCCGCTTCACCGGGACTGTCAGCGTCACGCTGATGGCGGGCGGCAAACATGACCCGGTCGACTTCAACGAGAGCTTTCCCTTCGAGTGCACCACCTCGGCGCCGGCGACCACGCCGGAGGACTTCGATCTCGACGACACAGCGATAAACGTCGACACTTCGTCGTGGAGGGAATGAGGTCGAATGCAGGTCTATTGTCGGGGAACCGCTCGAATCAGGCACCGCGAAACCGGTGAGATCCATGAGATCGAAAGCGACGAGCTCGACTGGGAGATCGTCGACAGCGACGAAAGGGGCATGGGCCCGGAGCTGCACCACGAAGCGTCCGTCGATCACCCGGCTCTGGGGATGCTGACCTGGGGCCTGTGGGAATATCCGGTCGGCGTTGAAAATTATGACGACACCAACGTCGGTCAGCACGAGATCCTCGAAGACTTCGACTACGGTCTCGAGCACGAAATGCCCGACCCCGACGAATGGCTGGATCTCACGCCTCCCCACGATCCCTGTTTCGTTTTTCTGGGCTCGTTCAGGGACACGACCGACCTCCTCGCGAGCCACGGCTCGGACGACGGGGGACATCTGGTCAACCGGCTGGTGTTCTCACATCAGATCACGGCATTGGAGACCTATCTCGGCGACACTCTGCTCAATGAGGTCTTCGCCGATACCGATGCCTTGCAGCGCCTGGTCGACGAGAGCGAAGACCTAAAGAAGGAGAAGTTCACTCTTTCCGAGATCTCCAAAGACCCCGCGCTGGTCAAGGGAAGGTCCGCAGCCATCTGCGCGGCATCCTGTACCACAACCTCGCGAAGGTCGACGTGCTCTACCGAATTGCACTGGCATACGGGTGCTCGACCTCGCGGCCGACAAGGAATTCTTGTTTCGAGTCGTCGGCCTCCGACACGATTGCGTCCATCGCAACGGAAACGACAAGGATGGGAACGAGCAAAGAGTCGTTCTTAAAGCGGGAAGCGAGTCGTTTTCAAAGTGTCCGCATACGCGAGCGAAGGCTGGTGGGCCCGGCAGGACTCGAACCTGCAACCAGACCGTTATGAGCGGGAGATCGGCTTTGTTGATTTTGCTGCGCCATTGCTTGAGTTCGATTGCGTGCGTTGCGCTTTGGCGAGGTCGTTTCTGGTGCGAAAGCTGGTGTGATCCACCGCAATGGCAGATTTCGGCCGACGGGGAGACTGCTCGCGCTCTCAATCGCTTTGTTGAACGTTCAGTAAGTTAGTTTGCTAAACATGCTGGCTATGTCCAGTCTTCTGGCGCTCCTGTTATCCAGGTGGGCCGAATTATCTCCGCCGGACCAGATCGGCAATCGTGCTTACAACAACCGTCGGGAATTTGCTGCGTTGCGAACATCCCGCTTGCTCACGCGAACGCCGCAAATCTTTTAGCCAGGCTCGCGAGAAACCGGCTTGACGGCCTCCGAAATTTAGTAATACGTTTAGTATTACAAAAAACTAAACATCACGCATTCGAGTGCATGTGTGGGAGGAGCCCAAGCCTTCTGGACCCGTTTCCAGAAATGGTGCGTCTCGTCCTTCACTCATCGCTCCTCAAACTCGGTTTCAGGGTCTTGGCGTCGTTCCGGCAGGGACCGCCGAGCAGGTTAGATGCTTCAACGAGAGAGGAAACGGATATGCGGACATTAAATTGTTTAAGAAGCTCGGCGGCAGCCACGGTCCTTGGGGCGGCGCTGCTGGGGATGTTTGGCGGGAACGAAGCCGCAGCACAGAGTAAGCAGCTCACACTGTGCTGGGCGGCATGGGATCCGGCCAACGCGCTGGTCGAGCTCGGCAAGGACTTCACCAAGCAATCCGGCATCGAGATGAAGTACGAGTTCGTCCCATGGACGAGCTATGCCGATCGCTTCCTGAACGAGCTCAATTCCCACGGCAAGCTCTGCGACCTGATCATCGGCGACAGCCAGTGGATCGGCGGGGCCGCCGAAAACAAGTGGTACGTCAAGCTCAACGATTTCTTCGACAAAGAGAAGATCTCGATGGACGACTTCGTCCCGGCGACGGTCGTCGGCTATTCGCAGTGGCCGAAGAACTCGCCGAACTATTGGGCGCTGCCGGCCATGGCAGACGCGGTGGGCTGGACCTATCGCAAGGACTGGTTCTCGCGGCCCGAAATTCAATCCGCGTTCAAGGCCAAATACGGCCGCGATCTGGCGCCGCCGAAAACCTATGACGAGCTGAAGCAGATCGCGGAGTTCTTCCAGGGCCGCGAGATCGACGGCAAGAAGGTCTATGGCGCATACATCTTCACCGAGCGCGGCTCGGAGGGCATCACCATGGGCGTGACGAACGTGCTCTACAATTCTGGCTTCAGCTACGACAATCCGAAGAAGCCGTACCAGATGCAGGGCGTCGTCAATTCATCCGACGCGGCCAAAGGGCTCGAGTTCTATAAGGAGCTCTACAAGTGCTGCACGGCGCCGGGCATGACCAACGCCTACATGCAGGAGGGGCTCGATGCTTTCAAGTCCGGCCAGGTAGCGATGCAGATGAACTGGTTCGCCTTCTTCCCCGGCCTCTACAAGGATCCGAATGTCGGCGGCGACAAGATCGGCTTCTTCGTCAATCCGGCCGGTCCGAACGGACACTTCACCCAGCTCGGCGGGCAGGGCATCTCGGTCGTCGCGACATCCGACCGCAAGAACGACGCGCTCGCCTACATCAAATGGTTCGCGCAGCCCGCCGTGCAGCAGAAGTGGTGGCAGCTCGGCGGCTACTCGGCCCTGAAGGCGGTGGTCGATGCGCCCGACTTCCCGAAGAGCGCGGCATTCGCCCCGCAATTCCTGGAGTCGATGGGCATCGTCAAGGACTTCTGGGCCGAGCCGTCCTATGCGCAACTGCTGCTCGACATGCAGAAGCGCGTGCATGATTACGTCGTCGCCGACAAGGGCACTGCGCAGCAGGCGCTCGATCTCCTGGTTAAGGACTGGACCAAGGTCTTCAAGGAGCAGGGCAAGCAGGTCGCGTCGCAATAGACATGGCAATCGCATCAACTGAACTGGTTTCCCCGGGGACGTGCCTCGGGGAAGCCGAACCAGCCAGCCGATGGACCAGATGACGACGATCCTTCAACCTGATGATGCTACGATTGCCAGTATGAGCGAGCCCGCCAGATCTCGCGCCACGCGGCGCGTCCGCGGCCTGTCGGACCGGACCATCGCCTGGCTGTTCGTTGCGCCGACGATCGCGCTGTTGCTGGCGATCAACATCTTTCCGCTGGTGTGGATGATCCGGCTATCCTTCACCAGCCTCAACCTCAGCATGTCCTATCTGCCGTTGCGGTTCGTCGGGCTCGATAATTTCCGCGACATCCTCACCGACGAGGACGTCTGGTTCCGGCTTCAGACCACGGCGCAATTCGTGATCTGGTCGGTGGCGTTACAGGTGGTCATCGGGTATGGCCTGGCGCTGTTGATCAACCGCCAGTTCCGCGGTCACAGCTTCTGGACCACGATCATCCTGCTGCCGATGATGTTGTCGCCGGCCGTGGTCGGCAATTTCTGGACGCTGCTGTTGCAGCCCCAGATCGGTCCGTTCAACTACGTGATCAGCCTGTTCACGGGGGTGCCGCCGAGCTCGTTCAGCATGACCGGACAGGTCGCGCTCGCACCGTGGACAATCGTGCTCGTCGACACGTGGATGTGGACGCCTTACGTGATGCTGATTTGCCTCGCCGGGCTTCGCTCCATTCCCGATTACATCTACGAGGCGGCCGAAGTCGATCGCGCCTCGGCCTGGCGGCAATTCTGGTCGATCACGCTGCCGATGACCGTGCCGTTCCTGATGCTCGCGGTGCTGTTCCGCGCGATCGAGAACTTCAAGATGTTCGACATGGTCAATCTACTGACGTCGGGAGGACCGGGGTCGACCACCGAACTGGTGTCGATCACGCTGAAGCGCGCGGCGTTCGAGAAATGGCGCACCGGCTATTCCTCCGCGCTCGCCATCATCCTGTTCGTGACCGTGTTCGGTGCCGCCAACATCTACGTCAAAGTGCTCAAAAAGGTGAAGCAACGATGACCGCCGCCGTCGCCAATTCCACCGCTCACTCCATCGTCGAAGCCTCGCCACGCGCAAAGGCCGTGGCCGGTGGCCTCGTCATTCTCTATGCCGTGATCACGATCCTGCCGCTGCTCTGGATCGTCGCCACCGCATTCAAGTCGCAGAGCGACGCCATTGCCTATCCGCCCAAGGTGATCTTCGAGCCGACACTCGAGGGCTATGTGAACCTGTTCACCGTGCGCACCCGCCAGACGCCGGACTTCATCGCCAAGCTGCCGCCGCCGGAGACATGGTACGACAAGCTCGTGCGTGAGCGGGACATGGTCATTGCCGGACCGTCGAAGGTCGTGCCGCGTTTCGTCAACTCGCTGATTATCGGGTTCGGATCGACGTTCCTGGCCGTCTTTCTCGGCACGCTCGCGGCCTATGCCTTCTCGCGCTTTCGCATTCCCCTGGCGGACGATCTCCTGTTCTTCATCCTCTCGACGCGAATGATGCCGCCAGTTGCGGTCGCGATCCCGATCTATCTGATGTACCGGCAGCTCAATCTGACCGACACCAGGCTCGGAATGATCCTGCTCTACACCGCCGTGAACGTGTCGCTCGCGGTCTGGCTGCTCAAGGGCTTCATCGACGAGATCCCGCGCGAGTATGAGGAGGCCGCTCTCGTCGACGGTTACACGCGACTGCAGGCCCTGCGCAAGGTGGTGTTGCCGCAGGCCGTCACGGGAATTGCGGCGACAGCGATCTTCTGCCTGATCTTCTCGTGGAACGAATACGCCTTCGCGGTTCTCCTGACCAGCGGCGAAGCGCAGACCATGCCGCCCTTCATTCCCTTCATCATCGGTGAGGGCGGACAGGATTGGCCGGCCGTAGCCGCCGCGACCACGCTGTTCGTCGTGCCGATCGTCCTGTTCACCGTGTTGTTGCGCAAGCATCTGTTGCGCGGCATCACCTTCGGAGCTGTGCGCAAATGAGCGCTTCTGCGGTCGCCAAGGGTAGAGTTTCTCGCTGGTTCCATCGCGGACCTTGGGAGACAGGCGCGATGACCCTGATCGGGGGCGGCATCATCATGCTGGTGCAGCCCTGGTCGATCGATTTGTACAGCTATTCCTTCGTGACGATCCTCGCCGGCACGGTTGGATACGTCATCGTCAGCCATTTTCCGGAATAGGGTGGCAGCCATGGCACAGATCCGCGTCGAAAACCTGCGCAAGTCGTTCGATCAGTTCACGGCCGTGCAAGGCTCTAACTTCACCATCGACGACGGCACCTTCTTTGCGATGCTGGGGCCTTCCGGCTGCGGCAAGACGACCACGCTGCGCATGATTGCGGGCCTTGAACTGCCGACCGAGGGAAAGATCCTGCTCGACGGCGAGGACGTGACATTCCGCCGCGCGGCCGCCCGCGACATCGCCTTCGTCTTCCAGCTTTTCGCGCTCTATCCGCACATGAATGTCGCTGACAATATCGGCTTTCCCCTGAAGTGCCAGGGCATGGGTCGACGCGAGGTTCGCGCGCGGGTGCAGGAGACGGCGCGGCTCCTGCGGATCGAGCATCTCTTGTCGAGCAAGACGTCAAGGCTGTCGGGCGGCGACCGCCAGCGCGTAGCACTTGGGCGCGCCATGGTCAGGCGGCCGAAGGCCTTTCTGATGGACGAGCCGCTGGGGGCGCTCGATGCCGAGTTTCGTCATCTGATGTGCGGCGAGCTTCGCGATCTGCACGATCGCATCGGCGCGACGACGGTCTACGTGACGCACGACCAGCTCGAGGCAATGTCGATGGCGGACCAGATCGCCGTCATGAACAAGGGGCGCGTCGAACAGATCGGCTCGCCGCAGGAGGTCTATCACCGGCCCGCGAGCATGTTCGTGGCCGACTTCATCGGCTCGCCGCCCATGAACTTCCTGCGCTTTGAGAGCAGCCTGCGCTCCGGCGATCGGGCTGTCGCCTTTCACGGCGTCAATGTCCCAGTCCCCGAGATCCACGAGGATCGCGCGAGCGCCCCGCTGGCGCTCGGAATCCGTCCGGAGCATATCCGTTTCGTCGACGCGGCGCCCGTTCGCGGCGAGGTGTTCGGCGCGGAATATCTCGGCACCACACAGATCGTCACCGTCGACACGACGCATGGCCGCGTCGCGGCGCGGCTGCCCTCCAGCGCGTCGGTGCGGATCGGCGAAACGGTGGGTCTTGAATTCCACTCCAAACGCCTCGCGCTGTTTGATGTCGGCAGCGGCCTGGCGATCCGGACCGCCAATGAGGGGAGCGCGCGCCATGGCTGACGTCACCCTGCGTAACATCACCAAGCGCTTCGGTGCGGTCGAGGCGGTGCGCGAACTCTCGCTGGCGGTGAATGACGGGGAGTTCCTGGTTCTGCTCGGGCCGAGCGGCGCTGGCAAGACCACGACGCTGCGGCTGATCACCGGGCTCGAGAGTCCCGACGCCGGCTCGGTCATGATCAACGGGCGCGACGTCACGCTTGATCCACCGGGATCGCGCGATATCGCCTTTGTCTTCCAGCAATATTCGCTGTATCCGCATCTCACTGTCTACGACAATCTGGCGTTTCCGCTACGCTCGCCCGCGCGGCGCGTGCCGGAGCCCATCATCCGCAAGCGTGTCGAACAGACAGCGGAGCTCTTGCATATCGCAAGCAAGCTGAACAACCGTGCCACCCGTCTGTCCGGCGGCGAGATGCAGCGCGTGGCTATCGGCCGCGCGCTGGTTCGCGATCCCTCGATCTACTTGATGGACGAGCCGCTTTCGTCGCTGGATGCGAAGCTTCGCGCAGAGCTTCGTCTCGAGCTCAAGCGGATTCAGCTCGAGCTCGGTGCGACCATCCTCTACGTGACTCACGATCAGGTCGAGGCCATGACCATGGCTTCCCGGATCGGCGTGATCAAAGACGGCCAGCTTCTTCAGCTCGGCACGCCGCGGGAGATCTACGAAAGCCCGTCCAGCAGCTATGTCGCTTCGCGGCTCGGGACGCCGCAGATCAACTTCCTTCCTGCCCGCCTGCTGTCCGACGTAGCAGTGCCGCCCGGAACCGAGACCGTCGGCATCCGCACCGAGCATCTGAAGGTTGCCGCGCGCAATGGCGGGCGGATGGTCGGTCGCGTGCACCGCGTCGAGCACCTTGGCGAGCAGAATCACGTTCACCTGGACTATAAGGGCGAGATACTGGTGACGCTGGCGGATCCCCATCAGCAGCCGTTGAAGGCCGGTCAGGAGGTCGAATTGCGTCTGGTTCATCCGCTCTGTTTCGATCGCGCGGGGCAACGTATCCCCGCGATGATGCACTAAAGGATAAACTCGATGTCGCTGCAACCCGAGACGTTCAAGTCGTTGGTCAAGGTGGCCGCAGAGCAGGTCATTGCCAGCGCGCCGGAGCTTACAAGCCTGGATCAGGCGATCGGCGACGGCGACCACGGAATAAACATGAAGCGCGGCTTCGAAGCCGTGCTCGGCAAGCTCGACGCCATCTCCACGCAACCGCTCGACGAGGCGCTGAAGATGATCGGCAAGACCTTGGTGATGACGGTCGGCGGCGCGTCGGGGCCGCTTTACGGCAGCTTCTTTCTCGCCGCCGGCGAAGCGCTCTCGCACGACAGACATTTGCCGGACGATCTCGCCGACGTCTTCGGTAGCGGCGTCAACGCGGTCAGTGCGCGTGGCCGCTCGCAGGCCGGTGAAAAGACGATGCTCGACGTGCTTGTTCCCGTCCTGGAGACGCTGAAGGCGTCGGCCGGCCAGCCGGACCTGATTGGGCGGGTCCGAGCCACTGCCGCCGAAGCGGTCGAGCGGACCGCGCCGATGCAGGCCACCAAGGGGCGGGCGTCGTTCCTTGGACCGCGCAGCATCGGCCATATCGATCCCGGCGCACGCTCGAGCTGCGTTCTCGTGCAGGCGGTCTGCGCTAGCCTGGAGGGACAGCAATGACCGACACTGTGGGTATCGTGATCGTCTCGCATTCGAAGGACATCGCCAAGGGCACCGCCGACATGGTGCGGCAGATGGTCGGCAGCGAGGTAAAGGTGGCATTCTGCGGCGGCAATCCCGACGGCGGACTGGGCACCAGCGTCTCGCTGATCATCGACGCCATCAATGATGCCTGGTCCGCCAAAGGCGTCGCGATCCTCGTTGACCTCGGCGGTGCCGAAACCAACAGCGAAATGGCGGTCGAAATGCTGGAGCCCGCGCGGCGCGATCTCGTTGTCGTATGCAACGCACCGATCGTCGAGGGGGCCGTGATGGCGGCGACCGAGGCGGCAGGCGGTAGCTCATTGGCCCAGGTGAAGGCCGTGGCCGAGGAACTCTCTGCCGACTGAGACGTCGGCGAAGCGAAGATGGAATATAGGTATGCTGGACAAAGCGGACGGACAGATTTTCACCGGCAATGTGCGGCTGGTGCACGCAGTGGGCATGCACGCGCGCCCGGCGGTCAAGCTGACCAAGCTTGCCAAGAAGTTCCAGGCCCAGATTTCCGTGCGGGTCGCAGGCGCAACCGAGTGGATCAACGCCAAGAGCATCGCCAAGATCATGGCGATGCGCGCGGCGCACGGCAGCATGATCGAGATCAAGGCGTCCGGCAGTGACGCAGAAGCCGCGGTTGCGGCGCTGGTCGATCTGATTGCAACCGATTTTCCGGAGGGGGCCTAGCAGCATGCAGGGTGGCGCGACAGGACTGGCCTACCGCGGCAGAACCGCCTCGATCGGCTTTGCCCATGGTCCGTTCGTCCGGGTCGACGCTGATACGAGCGGCGAGCGTGTCGCGGGTAATCTCGCCGAAGAAGCGCTTGCCCTTCGTGCTGCGATTGACACGGCAAGCGGGCAGATCGCGGATTTGGCCGGGATCGCCGGCGGCGAGGCCGCGCAAATTCTCGAATTCCAGGTCGCGCTCCTGGAGGACGAGGATTTCATCGAGGCTATTTTCGCGTCGATCGGAGAGGGGGATGCGGCTGACGTCGCATGGCGTTCGGCGCTCGATACGCAGATCGCGGATTACAATTCGGCGGCGGACGAATATCTGAAGGCGCGCTCCTCCGATCTTGCTGACCTGCGCGACCGCGTGATCAACATTCTGCGAGGCGGTGGAGGTAAGGCGCTGGAGATTCCAAATGGCGCCGTCGTCTGCGCCGACGATCTGCCGCCCTCGCGATTCCTCGAGATCGACTGGTCCGGCGGTGGCGGTCTCGCGCTCTTGCGTGGCAGTCCCACCAGCCACGTCGCGATGCTGGCGCGCGCGCGGGGCATCCCCATGGTCGTGCAACTCGGCGCGATTCCGGACGTCGGAGCCACCGCGTTGCTCGACGGCGAAGGCGCGACGCTCGAACTTGATCCCGGCGCCGAGCAGGTCCGCCTGTTCGAGAAGCGGCGCGAAAGCCATCGCAAGAGCAGGGCGTCCGCCCGTGCGATCCTGCGTCGGCCCACGGCAGCGTGGCGCGGCGAGCGGATCAAGTTGTTCATCAATATCCAGCGAGTCGACGATCTCGAGCACGCCGACGCGCAATATGCCGATGGCATCGGCCTGATGCGCACCGAATTTCTGCTGACGGAGCGGGGCGGCCTGCCCGACGAGGAGACGCAGTTTCAGGCTTACGATGCAGTGTTGCGTTGGGCCGACCGGCGCCCGGTCACCATTCGCACGTTTGACGCGGGCGGCGACAAGCCGGTGCCGGGCTTCACGCTGGACGGCGAAGCCAATCCGTTCCTCGGGGTTCGGGGCTTGCGGCTTTGCCTGGCCCGGCCCGAGATCTTTGCCATTCAGCTCCGCGCGCTGGCGCGCGCTGCCGTGCGTGGAAACCTCAGGGTCATGTTTCCGATGGTCACATCGGCGGACGAGCTTGAGGCGGGGCGGAAGCTGTTCTCCGACGTCGTGCAGCGCTTGCAGGCGGACGGTATTGCCGCAATGCTTCCCGAACTGGGAATCATGGTCGAAGTCCCGGCGGCGGCCCTGGCGATTACGAGCTTCAAGGCTTCCTTCTTCTCGATCGGCTCGAACGATCTCGCACAATATGTCCTTGCCTGCGATCGTTCCAATGGAGCGCTCGCCCCGTTGATGGACCCGCTGCATCCGGCAGTGCTCGAACTGATCGCGCGGACCGCCGAGCACGGGCGGCGCGCCGGGATCAGTGTCAGCCTCTGTGGCGACATGGCGGGCGATCCGCGCTGTCTCCCCGCATTGCTGAACTGCGGCTTGCGCGAGCTTTCCGTGAACGCGTCGGCGCTTGCGCAGATCAAGCAGACGATCGACCGGCTGAGCAGCGGAGGCGGTGTTGGCTGACACGGCGATCGATGAACCGGCCGACGCCGGCGCTGTTGCGGTTTACAAGCGCATCTTCAAGGAGGTGCTGGACAGCCGCCCGTCGGGCATGCGGCTGCGTCTTGCCCATGCGATGGGGAAGAACCGCAGCTTCGTCAGTCAGATCAGCAATCCTGCCTACCCGGTGCCAATACCCGTGCAGCATCTCAACACGATCTTCGATGTCTGCCACTTCCCGCCGCAGGCGAAGGCCGCCTTTCTTCGCGCCTATGCCCGCGCGCATCCGCGCCGGATCGGCCGGCTGACCGAAGGACCGCACGAACGGACCTTGACACTGCACTTGCCGGATCTTGGCAATGCCAAGCGGAACGCAGAGCTCGACACGTTGCTCCAGGAATTCGCGCGGCGCTTGATAGCCATCATGCAGGAAAAATAGGCGTGAGGCGGTGGGGAGGAAACGGGGAGGAGACAATGAAGAAGTTCATCAATTCGGTCGACGGCGTGCTCGCGGAGAGCCTCGACGGGCTTGCGGCCGCGCATGCCGATCTCGTCGCGCTTGGGCCGGAGCGGAAATTCGTGCGGCGCCGTGAGCTGACCCCGAAGAAGGTCGCGCTCGTTTCGGGCGGTGGCAGCGGGCACGAGCCGCTGCATGCGGGCTTCGTCGGCTATGGCATGCTCGACGCCGCCTGTCCGGGACAGGTCTTCACGTCGCCGACGCCGGACCAGATCGTTGAGGCCGCGCAGGCTGTTTCCGGTGAGGCCGGTGTGCTGTTCATCGTGAAGAACTATGCGGGAGACCGCATGAACTTCGAGATGGCGGCCGAGATCGCCGAGGGCCGCACGGCGACCATCGTGACCGACGATGACGTCGCGGTCGAGAACTCGACCCACAGCATCGGGCGCCGCGGCGTGGCCGGTACGCTCATCGTCGAGAAGATCGTCGGCGCGGCCGCCGAAAAGGGCACTGATCTGGCGGGCTGCGTTGCGCTCGGCGAGCGCGTCAACGCCCGCACCCGCTCGATGGGCGTGGCGCTGACGAGCTGCACGGTCCCTGCCGCGGGCACGCCGACCTTCTCGCTCGGTGAGGACGAGATGGAGATGGGGGTTGGCATTCACGGCGAGCCGGGACGTCGCCGCGTCAAGCTGGAGCGAGCTGACGCGATCGCGGACGAGATGACGACGGCCATCGCGCAGGATCTCGACGCGCGCGACGGGGCCGAGGCCCTCCTGCTCGTCAACGGATTTGGCGGCACGCCCACGATCGAGCTCTACCTGATGTACAATGCGGCGCGACGGAT
The DNA here is from genome assembly GCF_009930815.1 of Bradyrhizobium sp. CCBAU 051011. Lineage (NCBI taxonomy): Bacteria > Pseudomonadati > Pseudomonadota > Alphaproteobacteria > Hyphomicrobiales > Nitrobacteraceae > Bradyrhizobium > Bradyrhizobium sp. CCBAU 051011. The sequence goes on from NZ_CP022222.1 coordinate 4,175,280, forward strand.
GCTCGAGAAGCGAGGGCTGCGCATTGCCCGCTCGCTGGTCGGCAGCTTCGTCACCTCGCTCGATATGGCCGGCTGCTCGCTCACGGTGAGCCTGCTCGACACTGAGACGACCGCGCTCTGGGATCATCCCGTGCGCACGGCCGCACTGAAATGGTGATCGCGGTGTAAGCGGTCGCTGAGTTTCGGATTGCGCTCCGGCCGACGATCCGCGGGCAACGGTTCACGCATGCACCGGGAGTTTCTCGGTTCACCCTCCCTGAAACTTGCCGTGTCCCTCGGGCACGGCATCTTTTTGTGCCGAGTGGAAGGCCATGCGTCTGGTGCGATACTCCAACGACCAGGAAAATGAGAAACCTGATGCGCCTTGATTTGCTGGTGGACCCGGCAGGACTGTCGCATTTCAAGGAATACAAGCGCTTAGCCAGGACTGAGACAGCCAGAAATCCAGATATTTCCCTATGTTTGTCTCAGCCGCGCGTCTCAATGGAGGTGCGCAATGCGCAGACCACCTGATCCGAAAAGCGAAAGGGCGCCCCTGCCAGGACGCGCCAAGCACAAAGCCGATTTCCATAAGCCCAAAGAGTCTACCGACACAGTCCCCGAACTTCAAGCGCGGATTCTTCGCCGACGATTTGCGCTCGCATACTATTTTGCGTCCGCAATTGCGGCCCTTGTATTCGCGGGGGGACCGCGATGAACGCGCACTTCAAACCGCCGTCGCGCGACCCGGACGCCGAGTACCTACTGGCTGCGCTTCGCTGCGCGAGCCGCCGGCTAAAGCTGATCGACGAGGAAGTCATTCTAATCGGCCTTGCTCTTCAGAAGGGCCTAATCACGTCACAGGAAGCCGTGGCCCGGACCGAGGAGATCGCACCAGGGTGTCTGGATGCCGTCGCCACTTCGATGTGGGTGACGGCATGAGCGATTGGAAAAGCCGACTGCTGGTCACAAGCACAGGCGCGCCGCGCCCGTTGCTTGCCAACGCGATCACAGCGCTCCGCGAGGCGCCAGCCTGGTTCGGCGTTCTCGCCTATGACGAATTCTCGCGTGAGACCGTCATCAAGGCCGCACCTCCGTGGGACATCAAACTGGCCCCATGGTCTGAGCGCGCTTGGTCGTCGTATGACGACTTGCTCGCGACCGAATGGCTGCAGCGCGAGGGCATCGCCGTCAACACCCAGACGACGGCGCAGGCGGTTGAGGCCGTGGCCGGCGATCGAGCCTTTCATCCGGTGATCGATTATCTGTCGGACCTTCAGCACGACGGCAAATCACGCGTGACCACTTGGCTACGTACGTGTCTTGGTGCCGAGCAAACCTCCTACAACGAGACCGTGGGCAGAGCGATGCTTATTGCCGCGGTGGCGCGGATCTTCGATCCGGGTTGCAAGGTCGACACAGTACCGATCTTTGAAGGCGCGCAGGGGGCAAGGAAATCAACGGCGGTGAAGGCCCTGTTTGATCCGTCGCCTAACCGACGCCAACGGCGAAGCGGAAGCAGACTTTCATGCTGTTCGCATATCCGACCGGTGTGCAGGGTAACGTGGTCTCGGCGGGAGTGAACGAGTTCATCATTCCCAATTACAAACAAACTTGGGGCGGCATCCGCAAAATTGCAGATGCACCCGAGGGCGTGAAACATTTGACCTTCAAGTCAAACGAATACGTCGCCTGATCTCAATGCTCCTCCCCAAAACTTGCCCGGGCGCCTGCGTCCCGGGCAACTTTTCAAGTATCGAAGAGGAATGCAACCTTCGACCGTCGCGACCGGCCGTAGATCGCCACGTCGATTTTCATTCGTCTTGCCAGCTTTTCGGCAAGTTCCGTCCAACCGGTCCGAGATCTGTTGGATGGCCTGTAGGTCGCCTTGCTCTGCTTTCTCAGCCAACTTGCGATCTTTGCTCGCACCGTGGCTCGTTCAGTCAATCCAGTCCTCAAGAACAACAGCCACCCCGATCCCAAACGCAAGAGAACCGGGCTCCGCACCCGGCTTTCCATCGCATTTAGATCTTCGAGCAGGTGGCGCTCGAATGGATCACCCACATGCTGAGGCACGCCTGCGGCTTCGCCCTGGGGAATCTCCCCAGATCCACCTACTTGGGAGCGCTCAAATTCCGCGATTGCCGTGCTCTCCTCGTTGGGCTTCTCCGAGAATCCGCGCGGGAAGATGAGTCCCCTGCAAACGATGGCGAGGCCAATGACAGTCAGGGCGATACCTAGTGCATCCATTTTTCGACCGCCAAACGGCTACTAATGAAATGCGAATAAGTTCAAACGAATGGGTCCGGCCAGTCGGTTCGAAATCCGACCGAGAGACGCTTTTGCGCTCGCACTGTGGGAATTAGGACACTATCGGCGGCGCCGCGGCGTGCCCCCATGCAATGCGAGCGACCAGGAAAAGGCGCCGACGTCAGGCCGGATCGGCAGAGCGTGGAGTCGCAATTCCTGCCGCTGGTGACTATGTGAGGGTATGGAGAAGCCGAGAATTAGAGCGCTCCGGCAAGCTCGGCTGTACGGATACCTTATCGACCGAACTGACAGGCTCTACTACCCCGGCGGCAGTCATCCTGTTTGTAGCGTGCAGACTGCGCAGGAGATGGTCAGAGCTGGGTGGCTGGTACGCCGCCCAGATGGCAGATACGAGATTACACCCGCTGGACTGCGCGTGCTGGAACTAGAGCACCCAGCGGCTTGATAAGCCCAGATAGCTGCGAGACGGAGTCTGCTTAGCCCTGACGACCTTCAATCGCCGCCGCCACGCGTCGGCGCACGCCGCATCTACGGGCGTCGCGGCGAAGGTCCGCGACGCCCTGCGACGGCAACCTGATGATGCACGTATTCCGCCGCGGTGCTTCTGCTCTGTCATATCGCGATGAGCATCTTCACGAGTGAGATGGCACCGAGCACCGCGAGGCCGGTGAGGCCGATTGCGATAGTTAGGAAGAGCGCCGCGACGATGAGAGGATGCGCGTTCGCGAATTGTGCGGCGGCCGAGCGCGCGCGGGTCAACGATCTGATAGCGACGATCATCAGGCCTATGGCTCTCGATCCTGGTCGGCGTCGACCGTCACCGCGGCCCGCAGAACGTGGCTTCCGGCGGGATGGCGGACGCCCGGAGCCTCGTCGCCGCACTGTCGATGGGCGCAGCCGGGATGAACATGGGCACCCGCTTCGTCGCCACCAAGGAGGCGCCCGTTCATGAGAACGTCAAGAAGGCGATTGTCGCGGCAAGCGAGCTGGACACGCGGCTTGTCATGCGCGCCCTTGGCAACACCGAGCGCGTGCTCAACAACGCGGGCGTCTAACGCCTGCTCGAGAAGGAACGCGAGAAGGGCAAGAACCTCAAGATCGACGATATCCACCACGAGGTGGCCGGCGTCTATCCGAAGATCATGATCGACGGCGACATGGATGCCGGCGCCTGGAGCTGCGGCATGGTAGTAGGGCTGATCGACGACGTGCCCACCGTCAAGGAGTTGATCGACCGCATCATGGCCGATGCCGAGCGCATCATTCGCGAGCGATTGACGGGCTTCCTCGACGGCGTCGCCGCGCCCAAGCGCGAGCGTATGGTCGCCTGAGCAGTTGGACGGAGAGCGTCAAGCCAGCATGTAAAGACGGAAGTCGACAACTGCATCTGGTCCTGACGCTGCAGCGTCTGAACAAGAAGAACGCCCTGACAGGTGCGATGTATGATCGACGCGCTCGAGCGCGCCGAGGCCGACAGTAGTATCAGGGTGGTCCTGTTCCATGGCGACGGCGACAGCTTTACCGCCGGCAATCAGCAGAACGCCGCAATTCATATCTACTCAATCACCATCAACCAAGCCGCCTTCCGCGTCGTCAACCGCTACGTCGGCAACCTGCCGCCTTTGCCCGGCATCTTCCCCGACTATCCGGCGCCAGTGGCGCGCAACCCGGGCGGCGAGCGCGAGATGACAATGATGCGCTGGGGCATGCCGCCACACCGCGCACTGTGGGCCACCGGTCACGAACATCCGCAACACGTTCTCGCCGCACTGGCGAGGCTGGCTCAAGCCGGAAACAGCTTCGCGGAGTACGCGCCAGAGCCGAACCCCGAGACCAAAAAGAAAGACATCGTCTGGTTCGGGCTCGGTGATGATCGACCGCTCGCGACCTTCGTCGGTATATGGACCGAGTACAAGGGCGACCGCGGCACAGAGTCCAAGCCGATCCCCGGCGCTGCATCTTGTGTACGGCTTCTTGACCCACCGCACCAAACGCGATCGTCGAGGCGATCCATCCCAAAGCGATGCCGGTGATCCTGACCACACCTATGAAGAACGCGATGTTCGGATGCGTGCGCCATGGGAAGAAGCGAGGCGTTGCAGCGACCGCTGCCGGACGAGGCCGTGAAGGTCGTGGCACGCGGTACTGAAAAAGAGGACGCCGCCGGAGCTGCATGACCGATGGTTTGAGAAGAACTCGGCGTGCACCTCATCAGCGTTTATTCCAGCCTGAACTTGCACCAGCATCAAGCTCGCGTTTTGATGTGGTTTTACGGTCCATAAGAGTCCACTCATCCAAACGTGATCGAGTTTTTTTAATAGCAGGTTCCATCGAAATGATTTCCTCTTTTATCTCAATGGGGAGCCGCAATGCGAGGCAACGTGCATAGTTCAGCAGCGCCCATGGGTCCTTGAACCTTGCATCGAGCTGTCGAACGAACCTTCGTGGAAGGAAACCGGAGGTTTCCCATGAAAAATCTGATCATATCCGCGATTGCGGCCGTTGCCCTTCTCACTTCTGCAACCACCATGCTGTCGTCGTACTCACCTTCGATCGAGCGTCATGCCGCCGGTACAGTCATAGGTCATTGCAAGAACTTCCACAGCCTGGCTGGGACAAAAGCTTCCGAGCTTTTGCCTTACTAAGCGCTAACAGCCGCTAAAAAGGGGCTGCCACTTTCTTTAGAATCTGGTTTCCTTGGTTGCCGGAGAGTTCGTGTGATTCGCGGATGCTAAAATTAGTGACAGTCCACAATGGAGGCTGCCATGAAAGCGTTCGGTCGCGTACTTACGATGTTCGGTATTCTTCTGATGTCCTTTCGTGCTGACGCTCACGATCCGTCGATGGCGCACCACGAATGGTTCAAGAGACAGGAAATGAACCCCGCCGCTCAACACCGGCTCGGCGTTCCGTGGAAATCGTGTTGCGATAACGGCGATGTTTTCAAAACACGCTTCCGCGTCGCAGACGACCATTCGGACCAGTGGCAATACCTCAAAGACGGCCAATGGAAAGTCATCCCACCCGACATCATCAAGGCTGAAGACACCCCAGATCGTTTGCCCGTGCTGTTCATAAACAAGAGCACGGGGGACGAGCTCTGCTTCTTCGTGCCGCGTGGTGGACTGTGAACTAAGGCGCACGCACCTCAAAAATGGGTGCGGGACTGTCGCGTTCAAAATCTGTTCGTCATCGCTCGCACTTCAAGCTTTACCCTACAAAGGCAAAGCTGTCGACGTCAAATGGGTTGGCCGCGAGCTTGACGTTCGCTACGTGCTGTAGGGTAGTGTCCGCAAGGCAGACAACCGCGGTCGCATTACCGGGCTGTTGAGCAACACGCAACTTCCAGGAAGGGCCGCTAGTGGCGCAAGGCGGTCGTTGACTTTCAGACGCCGCATGCCCTCGATCGAGCCTATATTGATAACGCGGCGTAGTCCTGCTTCGAGCCGACTGCTGCCAGCAGCTTGAAAACACGTTGAGTCATGAAGAAGGCCGATTTGACGTTGAGGTCCATGACTTTGTCCCAACCGGACTCGGGAGACGATTGAAAATCCGCTCCCCAGCGCGCCGGCGTTATTGACCAGAATGTCAAGCCTCCGCTCGCGCCGTTCGATTTCGGTGCCGAGACGATCGATTTCGTCCATGCGGGAAATATCGGCTGTGATTGAGATGCATTCGCCGGTTTTCGAAAAGTTGGGAGGCGAGAGCATCGCTGGCTTCCGCTTTCCGGGCCGTGATATAGACCTTGGCGCCATTCTCGACATAAGCGCGCGCGATCATCTCCCCAATGCCGCGGCCGCCGCCGGTCACTAGAGCAATCTTGCCCCGGACGCTAAACAGCTCCTCAATCTTCATCGATCTCCAAGTTCATTGTCGGTCAGGCGGATCGTTATGCGACCGCTCCGTCCGCATGAAGTTCCTCGATCAAGGCTGCGTCAAATCCGGCTTCGCATAGGTGCTGGGTTCATGGCCTGCGGCGATTGCCGGAAGATTGTCCAGAGACATCCCCAGGTGACATTCGAGCGGAGGCGAAGTTTGCAGCCGGAGCGGAAGCTACTGCTCGCCTTCGTATTTAAAGGAAACCTTGACCTTCGCCCGGTAGGCCTCGACCTTGCCTTCAGTGATTTGCATGTCGAGTTCGACGACTTCGGCCACGCGAAGGTCTCGCAGACTTTGCGAAGCACGTTCTACAGCTGCGCGTGCAGCCTTTTCCCAGGAGTCGGTACTGGTGCCGACCAATTCGATAACCTTATAAGCGCTATCAGCCATGGCGTCCTCCGTTGTGACTGTTTCATTTCGACCTCTCATGGGCCGTTGCGGAAGCGATAACGCGTCGATCGGAGACCGACCAGCGACTGCAATTCAGGCCGACCGTCGGGCGGCGTTCGCTTCCCTTATTTCGATCTTTTTTCACCTTTGGCTCACCGCCGCTCGCTGCCTTCTTCAAGCGCCCAAATTCGTCGATCAGGAAATCCACCAGTTTTTCAATGTCGGGAACGGCGGTTCGGCAGGCGATCAGCCCGAAGTCGAGATTGTCCAAATAGCTTTGAACGGTGATATTGAGGACGCTGCCGTTCGACGGAATCGAGACCGGAAAATAGTTGATCATCCTCGCGCCAGCGCAATAGAGCGTTTCTCTAGGTCCCGGCACGTTCGATATCAGGACGTTCACGATGGCGGGGAGTTGCTCGGCAAGCTTGGCCTGTCCCATCAATCGTGCCAAGCCGGTGATGATGATTGGTGCACCCAGCCAGGTCATGTCGGTCCGGATGACGTCGCGAATATCTTCGAGCCGCTTCTTGGAATCGGTCGATGAGGCCACGATTGCCTCCAGTTGGCGTATCGGGTCGGCAATGTCGGTAGCCAGGTTGCACAGCATCGCCGTGACCTGGTTGTTCATGTCTGAGTTGCCCGCCTTTCGCAGTGAAACCGGCACAGCTGCGATCAGCGGCCCATCGGGAAGTGCGTCCGTTGTTTCCAGGTAGCGCCGCAGGGCGCCGGCGCTGATCGTCATGACAACGTCGTTCAGCTTCGACCTTGTTAGCTTGGCGACCGCCTTCGCTTCACGAAGCGAGATGGTGCAGGTTGCAAATGATCGCTGGCCCCGATAGCGACGCATTGAAGAGGGTTTTCGGTGCGATCGGAAGCATGCGAGGCGGGTTTGCCAAATCTTCCGTAACGCGTTGTCCCACTTTCGCGATCGCTTTGCCGATATCGGTCCACGACTGATAGAACTCCCGCTGCTGGGTGAAGAACTTGTCGTAGGAATCGCGGATCAGCTGGAAGAGCTCGGGAGGCCTGCTGTCCCTGGTTGTCGGGGAGGGCAGTTGCACCGGCTCCGGATCGGGTGAGGTGGCGAATATGATAGGAAGCGCGGCCATGCCCGCGCCGCCGTCGATGCCAGCGTGGTGCATCTTGATGTAGATCGCGAAGCCGCCGCCCTCCACACCCTCGATCACATAATACTGCCAAAGCGGTCGGCTACGATCGAGCAGGATCATGTGCAGTCGAGCCACCAGGGTCTCGAGCTGCTCGCGCGTTCCCGGCTTCGGCAAGGAGACGTGGCGGAAGTGATATTCGAGATCGAGATTGTTGTCATGGACCCAGACCGGATGATCGAGCTGGATCGGCGCCAGGGCCAGCTTGCGCTCGAAGAAAGGAACGAGATGAAGCCTGCTCTTGAGATGGTCACGAAACGCCACGAAAACGTTGGCATCTGCGGGAGGCGGATCGAATATTGCCAGGCCAGCAACGTGCATCGGTGATTCCGGTGTTTCGCCGTACAGAAAGCTGGCATCGAGAGCTGACAATCTGTCCATGGTATCGTCCGATCCGTTTCTGAGCCTCAACCGCAGTCTACAGTCGGGCTCTGCACTCAAGGCGAGCTCCTCTTCTCCATGGCGGTGGGGTCAGCTCCGATTGTTGACCGGGCTACCCACGCCCGGCTCAAACCTCCAGCCATTCCTTTCTGACCGCGGCGTTGCGTGTAAGATCCGCGGGGGTGCCCTCGAAAACGATGCGACCGTGACCCATCACGTAAACGCGGTGCGATATCCGCATGGCGATGGAGAGCTTCTGTTCGACGAGCAGGATAGCCACTCCGCGCCGCGCGATTTCTGCGATCAGGTCGCCGACCTGATGAACGATGAGGGGCGCCAACCCTTCAGTCGGCTCATCAATCATAATCAGTTCAGGGTCACCCATCAGCGTGCGGCACATCGTCAGCATCTGCTTCTCGCCGCCCGACATGACGCCGGCGGTGGTGTCCGCACGCGCCGCGAGGTTAGGGAACATTTGCAGCATATCGTCGAGCCGCCATTTGCCAGGCTTGCGCGGGTCCTTGATCCCGAGCATCAGGTTTTGACGTACGGTGAGGCCTGGAAAAATATCACGGTGCTCAGGGACGTATCCGAGGCCGAGATGGGCGATGCGAAAGCTTGGAAGCCCGGCGATGTCGGTCCCCTTGAACCTGATGGTTCCCTGAGGCGGTACCTCGCCCATGATCGCCTTGACAGTCGTCGAACGCCCGACACCGTTCCGGCCCAATAGGCTTACGACTTCGCCGGCATCGATGCGCAGATCGACGCCCTGGAGGATATGACTTTTGCCATAGTAGGCGTGCAGGTCCTTGACCTCGAGCATCAAGCCGCCTCCTCGCCAAGATAGGCTTCCTTGACCTTGGGATCCGATCGAATTTGGTCCGGCGTTCCGGTCGCAATGATGTGGCCATAGACCAGCACCGAAATTCGGTCGGCCAGTCCGAACACGACGCTCATGTCATGTTCTACGATCACCAATGTGCGGCCCTCGGTGAGGCGACGAATGAGCGAAACTGCCCGCTCCGTTTCTGCGTGGCTCATGCCTGCGGTCGGCTCGTCGAGCAGGATGACGTCGGCGCCGCCGGCAATAGTGATGCCGATCTCCAGCGCGCGCTGTTCGGCATATGTCAGCAGCCCGGCCGGTACGTCGCGGCGTGCAGTGAGACCGATGTCCGACAGCACCTGCGCCGTTCGGTCGCGGACCTCCTTCAGATTATCGATGTTCTTCCAGAACGAGTAATGATGACCGTCGGTCCAGAGCACGGCGCAACGCAGGTTTTCCCATACGCTCAGGTTGGCGAACACATTGGTGACCTGGAAGCTGCGCGACAGGCCGCGGCGGTTGATCTGATAGGGTGGCAGGCCCGAAATCACCTCTCCGCGAAGCGTGACGGTTCCCGACGTCGGTCTGATGTAGCCGCTGATGAGGTTGAACGTTGTCGATTTGCCCGCACCATTGGGGCCGATCAGCGCGTGCCGTTCGCCTTGTACCACGCTCAAGTTCAGGTCGCGGATGATCGAGATGTTGCCGAAGCTTTTCTGGACGTCCTTGATTTCAATGGCAGGCGCGGTCATGCGTGGTATCCTCTTTCATGCGCCGCCGTCAGCGCGTCGTCCCAGGCGCGCGCAAGCCTGCGCCAAGTCTCTCGCGCAACGAAAAATCCGCCGACGATCAGGAATAGAGCAATTGCCCACGTGATCGGACTCGAGGCGTTGAAGTTCATACCGAAGGCTTTGATATTCGGGTCGTCGCCCGGATTCACGGTGTGATGCACGATAGTTTCGATCGCAAGAACGAGGCCAGCGACCAAGGCGAGCGTCGGAATCAGCGCTATCAAATAGGACGGCAATACCTTGCCCAATGTGCCGCCCTTGAGCAGCGGTCGGTGCATCATCAGAAGTCCTGTGATGCCACCCGGCGCAAACGTCACGACCGCTATGAAGAACAGTCCGAAGTAAAGCTGCCAGACAGATGTCAAATCGCTTAGGCTCAACGACAGCACTGTAACGAATATCGCGCCGACAATCGGCCCGATGAAGTATCCGACGCCACCGATGTAAGTCGAGAACAGTACGGTGCCGGACTGCACGGCGCCAAGATAAGCTGAGTTGGCGATCTCGAAATTGATCGCGGCGAGTGCGCCCGCGATGCCAGCAAAGAAGCCGGCGAAGCAAAAGGCCAAATAGCGAATGACGTGGGGGTCATAGCCAACGAACTGAACGCGCTCCGGATTGTCACGAACGGCATTGCACATGCGGCCGAGCGGCGTGCGCGTCAGCGCGTACATGGCGATGACCGCCAGCAGCGTCCATGCGGCGACAAGATAGTAGATTTGAATCTGCGGTCCGAAACTCCAGTCGAACAGCCGAAACAATTTGGTTCGATTCGCCGAGATGCCGGCTTCGCCCCCGAAGAACGTGCGCAGGATGAGAGCCGACGAGGCGATCAGTTCGGCGACGCCAAGCGAGATCATCGCGAACGCCGTTCCGCTGCGCTGGGTCGAGACCCATCCAAGCAGTGCAGCGAAGAATAATCCAGTCAGGCCTCCGACCAGGGGAACCACGGGCAACGGGATCGGGAGTTTGTTGGCGCTGATGATGTTGATGGCGTGAATCACCAGAAAGCCGCCAAGGCCGTAGTAGACGGCGTGTCCGAACGAAAGCAGTCCGGTTTGGCCGAGCAGGATGTTGTAGGAGAGGGAGAAAATGATGGAGATGCCGATCAGGCTAAAGGTCGTCAGCGCGCCGCCCGAGCTGAAAATCGTCGGCAGCACCAGGAGCAGCAGCGCTACGGAAACCCAGACGCCGTAGAATTTCAGCCTTTCGCTGAGGGCCGGATGAGGCGGCGCTACGCTTGAAGCCAATTCGGTCATGTTTCACGTGTCCCCAGCAGCCCCATCGGACGAAAGATCAGAATGAGCACCAGCAGCACGTACGGCATGATCGGCGCGATCTGAGCGACGGTTACGCCCCAGATGTCCGACAGCCAGGTTTGCGCATAGTCCGGACCAAGCGGGCCAAATGCGCCGGCAAGTGAACCATTCATCGAGACCGCGAAGGTCTGGACGAGGCCGATCAGCAGCGACGCAACGAAGGCGCCCGGTAGCGAACCGAGGCCACCGACGACCACGACGACGAACAGAATTGGTCCGAGCAGCGCCGCCATGTTCGATTGCGTCACCAGCGCGGGGCCTGCGATCACGCCGGCGACGGCGGCGAGCGCCGTACCGACGCCGAACACCAGCATGAAGATGCGCCCGACATTGTGGCCGAGATGGCCGACCATATGCGGATGGGTGAGGGCTGCCTGAACGATCAGGCCGACGCGCGACTTCTTGAGGACGATGAGCAGGCCAACGAAGATCGCGATCGAGACCAGCAGCATAAACATCTTGTAGGCCGGGTAATTGGTCGAGAAGATTCTAAAGGCTGGAAAATCCAGCGACGCCGGAATGCGGAAATCGACCGGGCTCTTGCCCCAAATGATCTGTACGATCTCCTCGATCGCGAAGGCCAGGCCGAACGTAAACAGGAGCTCTGCGACATGACCGTTACGGTGAACCCGTCGCAGCCCAAATCGCTCGACCGCCGCGCCGAGCGCTCCTGCCAGCAACGGGGCAATAAAGAGCGCGGGCCAGAAGCCAACCCATCGGCTGATCTGGAAGCCAAAGAATGCGCCGAGCATGTAGAAGCTTGCATGCGCGAAATTGAGAACGCCGAGCATGCTGAAGATGACGGTCAGGCCGCTTGCCATCAAGAACAGCAGCATTCCGAATAAAACGCCGTTCAGCGTGGAAATGACGAAAAGTTCGAGCACGACACCACCCCCGAGAGATAAACCAACCTCGCTCCGGCGATTGCCGGAGCGAGGAAGCTTGCGCGGAGACGACGGTTAGTTCGGGCGCTCCATCTTGCAGGTGGTCGGGAGCATGGTCTGCTCAGGGTCGATCTTTGCAGCTTGCCGCCAGCCCCAACCGGTCTTTTCCTCGTCGAACGGCTCCTTCTCCGTGCGCTCACCGAACGAGGCGATATACATCGGCTGGAAGAATTGGTGATCGTCCTTGCGCATGGTGCCCTTGCCACCACCGTTATAGACGTCGAACTGCATGCCTTCGAGCGCTGCAGCGACCTTGACCGGATCCAGCGACTTGGCCTTTTCCGCCGCGGCCGCAAACATCCGCATCTGGTTCACGGCCCGGGGATAGAACAGGCTGAAGTCATACTTCGCCCGCAGAGCCTTCTCGAAAGCGTCTGCTGACGGATTGCCGAGATTCGGAATCCCCTCGGCGATCTGGAACACCTGGTGATTGAGGTTCGCCTGCTTGATCGCGGTGGGACCGCCGGTCCCGCCCGCATAGTAGGTGTACCAGTTCACCTTCAGTCCGGCATCGGCACTTGCTTTGAGGAGCAGCGCAAAATCCTGCCCCCAGTTGCCGGTGATGACGCTGTCAGCACCAGACGCCTTGATCTTCGCAACGTACGGTGCGAAGTCGGTGATCTTCAGCAACGGATGCAGTTCGTCGCCAACGATCTGAATGTCCGGTCGTTTCGTCTTCAGCATGGTTTTTGCGGCTGAACGGACCGACTCGCCGAACGAATAATCTTGGTTGATCAGATATAGCTTCTTGATATCCGCGGCGCTCTTCATGTAGTTCGTGAGCGCTTCCATCTTGATGTCGGAATTTGCATCCCATCGGAAATGCCAGAAGCTACACTTTGCATTGGTGAGCACCGGATCCACGGCGGCATAGTTGAAATAGAGGATTTCCTTGCCGGGATTACGTTCGTTGTACTTTGTCACGAAATCGGTCAGCGCACCGGCAACAGACGACCCGTTGCCCTGGGTGATGTAGCGCACGCCGCCGTCGATCGCCTTTTGCGCCTGGATCAAGCTTTCCTGAGGATTGGTCTTGTTATCGAAGGGAACAATCTCGACCTTCTTGCCGAGGATGCCACCCTTGGCATTCAACTCTTCTGCAAGAAACTGGAAGGTCTTGAAGCCGACCTCGCCGATGCTGGCACCGCCGCCCGAGAGCGGATCGATATAGCCGATTTTGACCGTCTGTTGCGCAAGCGCCGTACCGCCGAGCATCGGCAGCAAGGCAGCAGCCATCATCCACTGACGCATGGCACTACTCCCTCTTGGTCGTTCTTTTTCGAAGGCTTATAGGAATCGCCGACCGAGAAAAACAGACCGGAAGACGAGCGCCTCCTGCTTTGTAAGTGTTGTCCAATAGTTCGGAGGCCGCAAGGGAATAAATCGAACCGGCGTTTGAAGTGTCGAGCTTTCACTGAGAGCAAGGCTGGGATCCCAGAAAGCTCACGGGAAGCCTTCAGGACGCGGAGCTCCGGCTCGCGACCTGCGCCAATGGGCGCGCGACGGCTCAAGATAGTGTGCGCCCGTCACTGCTCCTGCTTGGGGGCGTTGATTCCTGCCGCGGAAACGTCATTCGAAGCGACGGTAGTCCGTTAGGCGAGACCGTCGTTTAGTATGTTAGCCTCCGCGGCGACATCGTCATCCGTTGCGTCGTGCCGGCCGATGCGAGTCAGAGATCGAACAGAGAGGTCCTCGGAACTTGGATTGTCGATTTGGGTTGTGGGAGCGACGATCCATGTCAGGAATAACAGGCGGACAACACTGCTTGCTGATTGTGGAGGTTCGCATGAACAGCCCCCCCGTCGCCCAACGATCCAACTCAGTATCTCGAAGACCTGATGCATGCGGGCCAGCAATCGATCAAGCAATTCGACGATGCGCTTGCGGCTACCATGGGAGTGCGCCGCAATAATGCGGCGCCAAGCGGGCAGGTCTTCTCACCGCTTGCGTTCGCGATGGATATGCAGCGCGAGTACTTCACACAATTCTGGCGGTTCTGGAACGCTGCCTTCATCGCGGCGATGACCGGCGGGCTCCCATTGTCATCTATTCCATGACGACTTCCAGTCACGCGGGTGCTCCGCGCGGGATGGAGTTTCTTTACAGCGCCAACAACTGAACGTCGCGGTTTCGCGAGCGAAGTGCATCTGCATCGTGGTTGCGTCACCACGCTTATTCGAGGCCGAATGTCGGACGCCTCGAGCTCGCCAATGCGTTTTGTCGGTACAATGCGTTTTGTCGGTACGCGGAATTGGCGTTGGTTATGTAAGGAGTGCCTGCAAATTTGCATCGACACGGGATTTGTTAGCCGTAAGCGATCTCTGCGACAGGGATACACCCTATTTCCCTCGTGAGGTCCGCACCGCGCGGCTTACCGGCGCTGCCTATTCCGGTTCAAATCCCGAAATCCAGTTGCGGCTCCGTGTCGTTTTCGCCTTGCAGGGAAGACAGCGACACTCCCAGGAGGCGCACCGCTTTTGAAAGGGGCATGGCGTCTTCCAGCAGGCCGATCGCCAGACGCGCGAGATCGTCGCGGTTCGCGACCACCGCAGACACGGATCGGCTGCGCGTGATGATCTCGAAGTCAGCGAACTTCACTTTAAGTGTCACCGTTCGTCCCCTGGTGCCCGCCAACTCGCAAATGTCCCCAGACCTTATCTATCAGCGGCTGGAGCTCGGCGACCATTGCGTCGAATTCCGTGAGATCTGTGAAGAAAGTGTTCTCGGCGCCGACCGATTTGCGGACACGATTGGCCCGTACGGGGCGCTCGTCGATGCCGCGCGAAATCCAGTAGTAATAGGTGCCGGACTTGCCGAAGTTCTCCTGCAGAAAGGTGAGGGACTGGTTGCGAATGTCGAGGCCGGTCCAAATCCCGAACGCGTTGAATTTGGCAGCGGTTGCCGGCCCGATGCCGTGAAACTTCTCGACCGGTAGCGTCTCGACGAAGGCCGGTCCCATCTGCGGCGAAATGACATACTGCCCATTGGGTTTGCGATGATCGGAGGCGAGCTTCGCCAGGAACTTGTTGTAAGAGATGCCCGCCGACGCGTTTAGGCCGGTCTCGGCTTTGATCTTCTCGCGGATCCTCATCGCGATGTCTCTGGCCAGCAGGATGCCTTGCAGGTTTTCGGTGACATCGAGATAGGCCTCGTCGAGCGAAAGTGGCTCGATAATTGGCGTGTGCTCGGCGAAGATCTGGCGAATCTGTCGGCTGACCGCCTTGTAAACTTCGAAGCGTGGCTTGACGAAGATCAGGTCCGGACACTGCCGTTTCGCGGTGACCGACGGCATGGCCGAGCGAACGCCGTACTGGCGGGCTTCGTAGCTCGCGGCAGCGACGACGCCGCGCTCGGCCGAACCGCCCACTGCCACCGGCTTGCCCCGCAGGTCCGGATTATCGCGCTGCTCGACCGACGCGTAGAAAGCATCCATGTCGATATGGATGATCTTGCGGTGAGACGTTGTCGAAACGCTGTGTGCCGGATCGGGAGGGACCATGGGCGGATTGTACAGCGCACCGCAAGCCAAGTCGCGGCCAAGTCAGCCTTAATCCGCCGGGGGGCATTCAGGGCAGGTGTCGCCGATCGAGTCCAGCACCTCGGCGATCGCGACGGCAGCCACTTGGGACGAAACGCCGGCCGGCGGATCGGTCCGAGCGATCTGGAATGCGCGGTCGCGGGCATGCGGGTCGGCGCGGTCCTGCATCCACCCGTGCTCCTCGCATTCGCGAATGGCGCCGGCCTCGCTGAGCACCGAAATCGCCCAGCCGCGTAGCGTCCGGATGGCTGGTTGCCTCTCCTTCGTCATCAGCATTCGAAATCGCTCCTACGGGGCCGAATCCTCTCGCCCCGCCGTCCGTTCCCGGGCTGCTAACACAGGTCAGGGATTCCGAATTGCATGGCTATTGCTTTTCCACGTGTTCCGTCCGCCTGCGTGCAATATTTCAGGCGGCTAGCGCGGGATCTTCCTTTTCGCCGGTCGCAACGATCTTCAGCGCCCCGTCCGGCAACGGCCGCTGGAGCGCCTTGGCCTCGTCCCAAGGGGCGCGCAGCCAGACATCGTACTCTTCGGTTGTCGTCAGGATCACTGGCATCGCCTTCGGGTGCACGCGTTCCACCTCGGCATTCGGCTTGCAAGTCAGGAAGGCGTAGACATCGATCGTGACTTCTCCTTCCTTGGCCTTGCGGACGCTGGTCGAGTTCGTCCAGAGGCCGGCGAACGCCAGCAGTGGGCGGCTTTCGTCCGGAGCGAACCATACCGGAACCTTCTTGCCATCGATCGTGTCGTACTCGCTGAATGACGTGAAGGGGACCAGGCAACGGTGCTCAGTCCCGAGCCATCGCTTCCAATGCGCACTGCCCACGTTTCGGATATTGGTGGTGCCACTGTCCGGCTCCATCCGAAGCAATTCCTTGAAATCGACCGGCTTACCCTTGGCCTCGAGCTTCTGGGCTCGCTTCCTGGTGGCGTCCAGGAGCGCCTGCTGGGAGGACGGCATGCCCCATCGAGCCATGACGATCTCCCGATCGTCGGGCGCGTTGCGAACGATCGGCGCTGGGTAGTCCGGAAAGATGCCGGGCATTGAAGGCAAGTTGCCAACGCGACTGTTGAGTGCGACAGTCACGCGTGCTCCTGGTCTGGACACGCCTGATCATGCCAAACGGCCGATCGATCGTTCTTGAGCGCCAGCCGGGTGCCGACGCCGGGGGATATGCTGGGCTTCACGACGAGGTCGATCATCACTGGGGCGAGCTGTTCAAGGCGGCCTTGCTGTCGACTTTGCTTGGTGTCGGAGCCGAGCTTGGGTCCGGCTCGGATGCTGGCAACGGAGACAGCGCCATTCTGCAGGCCCTTCGCCGTGGGGCAGGGGATACCCTGAACCAGACCGGTCAGCAGATCGTTCGGCGCAATCTCAACATCCAGCCGACCCTGACAATCCGGCCGGGTTTTCCGGTGCGGGTAATCGTCAATCGCGACCTCGTGCTCGAACCATACAGAGGCTGAAGAAATTGGTGAAGTTAAAGCTCGGCGCCATTGCCGATGATAAGCCGGTAAAGCTCACCGTGGAACTGCCGGCCGACGTCCATCGCGACCTTGCTGCCTACGCCGACGTGCTTGCCCGAGAAACCGGCCAATCGATCTTGGACCCCGCAAAGCTGGTCGCGCCAATGCTGGCGCGATTCATGGCAACCGACCGAGCCTTTGCAAAGGCCCGCCGCAAGGGTCAGCCCTTGCAAGGCAAGGGATAGCGCTCGCTCAACAATTTGAGAAAGTTTGCCAGCGCCGGATTGTCAATGTGCTGAATAATTGACCTGACTCGGCCCCGCGCCGTCTCGTACCTCGCGATAAGTCAGGCCCGCAAAAGTAACGCCGATGTCGGATTCGGCCACCAGACTGACACCGAATCCTATGGATATGAGGGTCTTGATGATACCTCTGCTAACGTCATGGCGTTCGATCTTGGGACGGTCTGCTGTCGAGATCAGCTTCGCCAACAAGAGATCCTCAAGTTCTCGTCCCGGGTCGTAATGGCTGAGAAGGACCGTCTCGTTCCGCAGGTCGGTCCAGTAGATCGCCTTCTTCCCAGCCAGGTGATGTCCGTCAGGCAAGGCCACCAGGACGCGCTCGCTCCACAGCGGCAAGGCGTTGCTGTCAAAGACGTGTCCCCCGTCGGTCGCGATGACAACGTCGATTGCACCATTGCGTAAGGCGGTGACGAGGCGCATTCGCGATCGTTCGACCATGCCAAGTGCGACCTGTGGGCACCGCTGCCTGAAATCTACCAACGTCGCTCGTAAATTGCCGGCCGACAGCGACGTATAGAATCCCACAGACAACCGCCCAGCCTCGCCGCGTCCGTTAGACTTGGCTGACGTAACCAGCGCATCCATTTGTTCGAGAATCGTTCGGAGAAAATCCCGGCCAGCCGACGTGGCGCAGACGCCGCCGCTCGATCGCTCGAACACAATCACGCCTATTGATTCCTCGAGTTCCCGAATGCAGCGGCTCAGAGTTGACTGCTGCGTCAACAACGCTTCTGCAGCCCGCCGGAAGCTTCCATACTCCGCGGAAACAACCGCATATCGGAGGTGTTGAAGGGGGATCGTCGCAGATTGATTGCGGAGAGATAAATATCTGTGGTCTTGTTCGTCGGCCATTCGCGACCATGGTGCTCTGAGACTGCAGGAGCATCGATAAGATATTTGGAATCGGGTGATTTCGTCGGCAGGTTGTGTTTTTTATTGGGCCGATCCGTGCCCTGCCGTCGGCGTCCGGCAGGCGATGGGGCGCCATCCGGACCGCGTGTCGCCCGAGTAGCGCACGCTTCTCTCAGATCGTCGGATAAGCGACATCGCGTTACGCTACGCGTGGCGACTGCACCTCGTCGTGAACATCGCGCCCATTGCGAGGTTGATCGGCATCCGGTGAAAGCGCTTTACAGACCGGCAAGCATCACGTGATCAGAGCAGGGCGCAGCTTGTGCTCTGCTGTGGCAGCCGGCGCTTATACCAACGAGGGCGTTCTAGCGAATGCTTGCACCTGAATAGAGCGAGATGAAAATCGCTTTTAATGCCGCAAGTAAAGCTATCTTGCGCAAGGACTTGGGTCTCATTGCCTCTCCCGTCATCTGCGGTCGTATGCTCGCGCGTTGTCGGGCCGCTTTGTGGCGCTTGGACGTGCCGAGGCGGTGCCGCTTCGGTCACCGCCCATCGCGCGTGTGATGACTTTCCTCAGTTCGCGGGCTACAGTGCAGAACTTGCGACCGTCTCGGGCACGCGAACACTGGCGTAATCGCCGGCGTCGAGGCCGCTAGTCGAGAACGCTTCCTGCAGGAAGGGTACGTAAACAACGGCCGCGTGCAGAAAAAGCGACAAGGCGATGGCCGCCCAGAGCCAGCGCTTTCGGAAAAGGCCGCAAAGGCTGGGACCGGCACGATGCGCTACGGCCAGACGATGACCTTTACGACCTGACAAGCAAGG
The DNA here is from genome assembly GCF_009930815.1 of Bradyrhizobium sp. CCBAU 051011. Lineage (NCBI taxonomy): Bacteria > Pseudomonadati > Pseudomonadota > Alphaproteobacteria > Hyphomicrobiales > Nitrobacteraceae > Bradyrhizobium > Bradyrhizobium sp. CCBAU 051011. The sequence goes on from NZ_CP022222.1 coordinate 4,194,207, forward strand.
GTTCGAGGGGCGTTCTGCGCTGGATTAGCTTGGTCTCCCGACCACGATCAAGGTGTGACGCAGCGGTGGAGTTGCGGGTGCAAAGTAGATCCCGGAGGGCAGGTTGGCGCCGTAACGCAGCGGTGTAGTCGCGGATGCAAGGTAGATCCCGGAGGGCAGGTTGGCGCCGTAACGCAGCGGTGTAGTCGCGGATGCAAAGTATATCCCGCAGGGCATTCCGCGGCCACCAGCGTCACGTCCGGCACCGTAAGCTGAGAGTCATGAGGCGAGAACGGCATAGCTTGGGCGCTTACCGCGACCAACGATGCCGCCAAGGCAGCACGAGCAAGGGGAAAATAAGACCTGATCAGCATCATCCAGCCGTTCTGTCGCCAATGGGCGAAACTCAGGAGGCATCGAATGGCGCCCGATGCGATGAGCAGCGCGCCGAGGAAATAGGTCAGGACCAGGGCGCCGGACGCTGGCTGCACGAGCAGCACGAGTCCGAAGGTGAGATAGAGCACGCCAAGCAGGACCTGCCGCAGGAAGCCGCCCCATCCCTTGGTCCAGAAAGCATGCATGATCTCGAATGCGCCGGCCGCGATCGCCGTCAGCCCGATCAGCTTGACGCTGATGATGGTTGCGAACGCGACGTCAGTGAGCGCGAAGATGCCGGCGGCAATCAGCACGATGCCAAGAAGCGCGCAGACCCAGAGGGGAGGAGGACCCAGAGCTTCGATGCCGGTTCGGCTGTCATAGGCTGTCATGCCATCCTCCTGAGCGGTGATGGTTCGATTGGCACGCGCCGGATGGTAGCTTCCAGCCCGCAATGCCAACATCCGACGAAACCCTGAGCAACGGGCGGGAATGTTCCCATTGGCCTGACTCGAGCCGCATCGATCTCGCCCAAGATCCGCCAATACGAGCTCATCGCCGTCCTCTCGGACCCAGCGTCAAATTGGTTACGCCGGCGGCGAGATTGAATCCGATCGACCGCTCGATCGACAGTCAACGAGCTGAGCGGCTTCTACTTGACGATCAGATGGGCAAGGGTATCTACTTAAGCGGAGGCGGCGCTAGGAGTTCGTCTTAAGGGTGTCACACGCTGGCACCCTGCCTTGGATTGTCTTGGCCAGGAACTCGCGAATCGGCCCAGGCACCGTGCGAGGAAGTTACGTGGGCGCGAGCGGCGGGGCGGACTGACATTCACTAAGGGCTCGCGAGCTCAAGTACTGGACTTACTGGGCCCGCGGTGAGCAGGAAAGGAACTGGACCGATGCGGTGAACTGGAAGAAACCGGTGCCAGCGTACATGCAATTTGTTCATGGGATGGAGGTGAGGATGAATATACGGGCTGTATGCAGTGCATTGATCGTGAGCGGTTCGGTAGCGGTTGCTGCACCTTCAAGCCTTTCCTTGGCTCAGTCGAATGATGCCGGCTTATCCGCGAAGGATCGCGGCGCATCTGTGCCAAAGAGGGCAGCGCCAAATACAAATGCAACCCCGCTAACCCCGCGAAACCCCCGGTACTGGCGTCATCGCGGCGGTAAGCATCCGCACTTTGGCAGCCGGCGCGTTCGCACCTAGGTCCAGGCGCCACAGAGCAGCGGCTTCGCCCCGTTGCCCAGTAGAAGCGCCTGGTCAGTTCCACTCGTGTAACTTGACCGATCGACCCTTCGCTATGATCGTGGCGTTAGCTGCCTTCCATACGCGCTGATCAAGGAAGCAGCGGAAGCCGTCGCTGTGCCACTCGCTCGTTCATCTGATACGCTCGTTGATGGCTGTGCTAAAAAACCGTCTCCGCCGTAGCTCGTGTTGGAACAGCGGTCGCGGACTACGGCCTGGAGAGGTGTTGCTTCAGCCGCGTGATCTCGTCCGGGGACCAGTCGCGAACATCCGTCACCTCGATCCACGCGTCAACGTAGTGCGCCGGGGCGTAGACGTGGCCGTAGCCGATCGGCGCTGCGGTCGCCACGAACTTGTCCGCCGCCAGTTGAAGAAGAGTTACGACCGGGTACCACCGCAATTGCGGCGACACGTCCGGGCCGCGGGGCGGCGTCATCCAATCTGGTTCGCAATAGAGGCTGCGGTACTCGAAAAAAGTCACCGGGTCGCTTGCATATTGGAGATAAACGACCCGCATCCGCCCCCATGAGGCATTAGGAGCCGAGAATGGGCCGGCGGCGTCTCCGCCCTGGTTCATGAACCGCACGAACGATCCGTCGCGGAACCGGGGAAGCCAAGCTGGCGATCCGGGATTGCGGCGGTCGGTGAGGAAACGCCAGAGCTTGCTTGAATAAGGCGGGCCGCTCCACAGTGCGCCGGCGAACGGGTCGTCAAGTACTTCAATCAGATCTGTCGACTGTTCGGAGTTCTTGGCGCCAAGGCTAAGACCGTGCAGATAGAGTCGTGGCCGTTTGTCCTTGGGAAGCGTGGTCCAGTATCCGTAAACCTCCGTGAAGAGCGCGCGTGCAGCATCGGCGCCGTAGTCCGCTCCAACAAGCAGGTACAGCCAACTCCCGAGATAGGAATATTGCAGGGCAACGCTCGCGACGGCACCACGGTGCAGATATTCGACGCTATCCAACGCCGCCGGGTCCACCCAGCCGGTGCCGGTCGGCGTCACCACGATAAGCACGGATCGGTCGAACCCGCCGACGCGCTTTAATTCTTCCAGAGCGAGCTTGGCGCGCGCTTCCAGCGTGTCTGCCGATCTTAGTCCGACATAGACGCGAATTGGCTCAAGCGATCTCCTGCCCGAGAAAGCACTGATCTCCTCGCGGGTCGCTCCCAAGGAGATGAACTCCCGTCCCGCCCGCCCGAGCTCATGCCAAGCCAGCAGGGAAGCGCTGCTGCCGGTCTTCAGAGGGTCCGTTGGTGGCCCCGTCTCCGGTTCGATCAGTTTGTCGAATTCCCGGTAAGACGCATCTGCGACGCGCAGGGTGACCCGGAAGAGAAGTCCATTGATAACCGATGAGAACAGCGCAAGCGTGGCGATGATGCCAATGATGTGGGAAACCCGCATCGGCAGAAGGCGGTTAACTCTTATAGCTACGAAGCGGAGCGTCAGCCGAAAGCACCGCGCTAGCGCCAGCAGGATTGCGAAGACCGCCAGTGCAATCAGGGCGACCTCGAATGGATACGCCGTTTCGACGTACTCGATCTCCATTAGCTCTCGGATCGAATTCTGCCACCCTGCCGCCTGCCAGAGGGAGGCGAGCGCAATCCCCGTGCAACTGATCGCGGCGGTGAGCCGCACAACCCGCATGAGGCGGCCCTTAGGCTGAGGGAGCTCCATATAGGCCCAGAGCCAACGGCCGAATACGACGACGCCGTATCCGATCGTCAGAGAACATCCCGAGACAACGCCCTGCGTCAGAAAACTTCGCGGCAGCAGTGACGGCGTCAGAGAGGCGGCAAAAAACAGTGTTCCGAGGAGAAGGCCGCAGGTAGAGAATGAATGCCATCGCGCTCTCGCCATACGCCCGCGCCTCCCGATTCCGACGGACCTCATTCGTCCAGCAGCTTGTCGCGAGCACCTCATGGCCTAGTCTCGCCGTATGTTGAACACCGTTGAACGTTGATTTGACATGCTATCTCAATTTGAGAGCCTAACCGACTGGATAACTGCACATCTGAGCCGGCGGGCTAGCGGTGGCGATTGCCCCGCGTTTCGTTCTGCCGTCCTTGCTGAACTCGACGCCCGCAAGCGAATTGAATGGGAATAGCCCGCACCGTTCGCGCCAACCATCGCGCGAGCGGCCTCAGGCCTGATGAGGTCGCAAACCAACGCAAATACTATGAAGGGTTTGGAGACACTCATGATCGTGAACTCAATGTCGGCATCCACGGCGGAAGAGATGGTACCGTCCTCCCGACCACGCCATTGCCGAATACTCGCACGAGAGCTAGATGACCTGAGATATCTCTCCCGGTCGCTGTCTTTGACGCGAGCGCGGGGCCAACCAGTCGCTGCACTTGCTCAGCTGGCGGAAGATGCCCAGTCTCTGCTTTCGATACCACCTGAACCAATTCGTACAATATCTACGAATCTCTCCGAACAATCGCGCGTCCGGCTAAGGCTTGAAATCCGCACTAATTCAGGGGCTGATTGCGACGCACAATCTTCAGAATAAGGAGCACCAGACCGACCACCAGCAAGAACGCGCCTATAGCTGTAAGTCCATCGTACGACAGACTTACACCCGTAGCCGTCAATAACAATCCCAATATCAGCAAAAGCACGCCCGCAATCTTTTTGATCAAGAGGACGGGATTTCCACCTGTAGACGTTGCCATTGAATCGCTCCTAGAATTAGGATTCTCGTTGTCCTTTGATCCTGAACCTGGCCATCCGATGGGCCTACTCCACGACGATCAGGTTGCTGCTGTGATCGAGCAGACTTTGCGCACCACGCCGGTCGATGCGACGCACTGGGCGATCCGCTCAATGGCTGCGGAAACTGGCTTCTCCCACCCACGATCCGCCGAATGTGGATGGCGTTCGGCCTGCAGCCGCACCGGAGCCAGACATTCAAGCTGTCGAGCGATCCGCTGTTCGTCAACAAGGTGCGCGATATCGTCGGCCTTTACATGTCCCCGCCGAACCGAGCCTGCCGAAGCACCGAATAGGCTCGCGATAGCCGAGATGATGATGAGGCCGCCGATCAGGATCAGAAAAATGACGACCGGATGGGGCACCACGTTGCCCACCCGTTCGACGGCATTGACAAAGCGTTGCATCGCATCCTCCGCGTTCTCGCTCACCTTCGACAATGAGTGCCTCCCGCTAGCCGGGGGGATCCGCTCCATTCATCGGGACACTGCCGCTGACTAGCCCCACCAAAAGATCGCCGCGATCAGAACATAGAGTCCGACGAGCGAGGCACCATCAACAATGTCGGCCCGGCCATCAACGCAGACTAGTGTTACCACCAGGACCGACAGCGCCAGTGCCGCGGCCATGACCGGCGGAATGGTGAGCGTGAAAGGCGCCCCGTCGAAAAAGAAAAAGCTAACCAGGACCAGCACCGGGATCAATGCGACCGCGACCTGTAGTGCCCCGTTCAGCGCTACGCTGACTGCCAGGTCCGCGTTGCCCTGGAAGGCGAGCCGTATCTCCACCACGCCGACCGTATTGCCGGCGATGGCGACGACAACAAACCCCGCGAACGCCTCGGAAATACCAAGCTGTTCGGTTGCTGGCCTAAGCGCCTCGATGAACCAATCCGAGAGCAGGACGGTAATCACACCGCAAATGGCCAAGACCGCCAATACCAGGCCTATCGGCCAAACCTGGGGACGCGCGCGTGCTTCGGGGGGAACCTTGCGCTCGCCGTTCCGCAACATCACCTGTGTTGAGAGGGTAAAGACCAGCAACAGCGCCAATGCACAAACGACGGCAAGCTCGCGCTCGTGCCGCGCAGCCGGCAGATGTAGTTCGTAGGCAAGCGTTGGCAGCACCAACGCCGAGACTGCCAGCATCAGCAAGACAGCAATCATGCGCGGCGTCCGACTTTCGAACTTCAGCAGACCGTGGCGTACGCTGCCCACCATCAGAGCAACGCCGAGAATCAACACAGCCGTGGCAATGATGGAGCCAATCAGCGCTGCCTGCACCACCGCCACCGATCCCGCTTTAAGCGCGAAGATGCAGATGAACAGTTCCGGTAGGTTGCCCAGCGCCGATTGGATAATACCGGCGGCGGACGCGCCGAGATGGTTACCGAGCTGGTTGGTCGCTTCGCCGATCACATAAGCGATTCCCGCCAGTGCAACCGCGGTCATAGCGAAGATCAGTACCGACCCGGCTCCGACCAAGTGAAGGAATCCCACAACCGCCGCGGCCGCGAAGGCGCTCACAATTACGCATGTGTCGGCGAAGGTGAGGTCCTTGAACACTCGCGGTCCCGCTTTCAGTGCGCTGTCATCGCCAAGGCGAACAGAGCTGCCCTCGTCACAATCCGCCGCAAAGGCATAAGCAAACTTGGCAAAGCCGCTTCTGACCAAAGCGCTTCGCTCATGCTTTCGGCGTCTTGTCCTGCCTCCCTGCTGAAGTGCCGGAAATATCCGGTGGCACCGGCAGCCATTGAACCCATTTTGACATATTGCTGAGCTGCCAGGCCACGCCGACTGCGGCCATGATCATAATCAGCACGCTCGACCAAAATCCGCCGATACCGTCATACAGCCCGCCGCGCAGAAGAAGGTGCGCCCCAGCCGCCGCAAGGCTCGCACCGCCAAAGGCGGTTGCAGCAACCACGAAAACGTCGAAAAAATAAAGGACAAGGACTCCGCCGATCAGGCCGCCCGCGAGTATCAGAAAGAGATTGAGGAAGCCCACGAACCACCCCTCCAAACCGAGGCCAGCAGCAAGTGAAAGTCCCACCAGGACGCCGCTGGACGAGCCCAGCAGTATTCGCCGGTAAGGCTCCAGCGAATAGGAGGCGACAGCAAGTATCCCCGCGGCGACCATTCCCAGTACGATCGCAATCAAGCCGATGCCTCCTGTCAACCATCGGCCCAAGAGAACGCCGATATCAAAGCCGATGAAAGCGAACAGCAGCGGCAGGAACGCGTAAAACAGGAAAAGGCCGAACAACATAAAGGCGAGGCCTGTGACGACGAACACTATTCCAGCCAGAAAGGGCATGCGTGTTGTCCTCGGTTGATGCAGTTGACGCTCACCGCCGCGCGGGCAGAAATGCCCACCGGAGCTGGGGAGGAGGCCCTGCCCCGCGGCAGGATTCAGACGTTCCATGGGCCAATCCCTCCTGGGGGCGCGGTGCTACCAGCGCCGGCGTAGTGGGCGAGTTCTGCACCTGACATCTTGCCCGCTAGGTTGTGGTCAGTGATGAGCGCCTGCAATTCGGTTCCAGTTGACGCGATGATCAGTTCGGCAGATTCGGCGGTCGTGCATTCGATCACCTCGAACCCTTCATCCTTTAATACATCGGCCAGTACCTCGCGCTGCAACGCATCGTCTTCTACCAACAGGGTCACAAAGTTCGACATGCGCACCTCCAATCACGTCAATCCACCTCCATTCACGTCAATCGGAAGGACGGACTTTGGTTCATCAGCCACCCGCGATGTGCCGGTCCAACCATTTGTTCCTCTGTTATTTTGTGCGCAGACGGCGCGGGCGGATGCTGGTCTGCTGTCCGCATTATCGATCCTAGAAGTATATTTGCGATCAGCCCGACATTGCGTGTCGGGTTTTTCGTTAACCTAGTTCTGCTTTCGTAATCGACACGCGGATCAACTTCCTTGTCTGGTCGCTCTTCGCTCTAGGAACATGGCAGCTGCGGAGCCGTTCTCCCCTCATGTGAGAGGTTTGGATGTACAGCAACGCGGGAGGCCAAAAGCCTCGTCTGATCGGAGAACTTAGCGCTGCTTCCGATCGGATCAGTGTGAGCGACTTCAGATACGGCAGAGGAGCCGAGATTTTTGGAGAAGCAGAACCGGCTGAGTACATCTACCAAGTGATTGAAGGGGCTGTGCGTACACACAAGCTTCTACCAGATGGTCGCCGCCAGATCGGGGCATTTCATCTCTCTGGAGACATCTTCGGACTGGAGAACGGCGCAACTCATCGGTTCACGGCGGAAGCCATTGTCGCGACCATGGTGCGCCTTGTGAAGCGCAAGAGCCTTGATAACGTGGCGCAGAACGATCCCGCGATTTTCAACACCATCCTCGACATGACGACCAGCAGCCTAGTCCATGCGCAGAACCTGATACTGCTGCTAGGTCGCAAGACCTCACTTGAGCGAGTGGCGGCCTTTCTGCTTGAGATGCATTTTCGTTCAACAGCAGCAGGCGTTATGCACCTTCCTATGTCTCGTCGCGACATCGCGGATTATCTCGGATTGACGCTTGAAACGGTATCCCGAGCGATCTCGGAGCTTCGCAGAAGGCTCATCCTCAAATTCGAAGGCACGACGCAGAGACACATCGTCATTCTGGACGTTCAAGCTCTCGCGAAGCTGGCTGACGAACCTGACGCTGCAGCCTAGCCCGCGATCATGATGCAACTGCGAACTGCTTCATATTCCAGACGGGGTTCATATTGTATCGTTAGGCCATGCGCAGCCTTGTCCTTGCCATGGCTATCCTCGCAGCACTGTCGGCGGTGACGCAGTGTCAGGATCGCAGGCTCGTCTTGAGGCCATCTGCGCCGATGCCTGCCGTGCTGATCCCGTGAGGCGAGACGTGTGTGGGTACAGGTCAGCCCAGACCAGATGTGGCCCGACGCATAACGTTTAGGACGACACACGTCGGGCCATGCCACAACGGGTTCACCCCCGGAATGGCTCCTCAGCCGCGCTGGCTGAACAAAGCCTACAGCCCTTCAGTGCGGTCGAGAACTCCGTGGGACTACGGAGGACTGCGGACAGCCCATCATGGGCCGCGCAGACCCCCGCTGGATAAGCACGGGCACATCATCGTCTGTCGATAAGGTCGCGGCGCTACCAAGTGCCGAGTTCGGAAGCTTTCAAACCTTTCTCTGCAGTACGGAAGATGCGCATCGCTTCGGTGACGTACTTCGTCTGATTGAGGGCACGTTCTTTCGACAACAGATACACGTTGCCGTGGCGAGCTATCACGCCGTCCCTTAGAAACTGATTGAGTTTGCGGATTACCGTTGAGCGCGGCAGACCGATGTACTGCGCGATCTTCGTCGCACTCATCGGTTTGTTTTCTGCGTGGCCAACCATGATGGCGGAGCCGATTAGCAGCAGGGAGTGATCGGCAGGTTTCCCGCCGAACACAGAATCGACCATCACATGGGTAAGCGCGATGTACGCTTTTGCCAACGCGAGCCGCTCCGAACGGTGCATGATCGAGTATGTCCCAGACATGCGACCCTCCTCATTTGGCGTACTGTAAGACTGCCTCCCTTCATTATACATCAAGCGAAAGATTTGACGCCGGGTCACCACTAAGGAGCGGCGGGGGTGTCCAAAATGGACGCTTCCGTAGTTGTAGCCGCTGAAGGCGACGGCTAAATCACCCATCTCACAATCTGATAAGGGAAATCGAGCTTTTGAATGATCGGAAGATCGTAGTAGTCGTCGATGACGATCCCGGAATGCTGGAGGGACTTCAGCGGCTGCTCTGGCTCCATGCATACGAAGCTATCCCGCTTTCGTCTGCAAAGGCTTTCAAAGACCACACCGATTTCGAAAAGGTGGCTTGCGTCATTCTCGACATCAACTTGGGCGACGGATCAGGCATCGAGTTGGGGCTTCACCTGAAAGCCGCAGGGGTACCTGTCCCGGTCATCTACATCACCGGCAATCAGGACCCTGCTGTTCGCGCGGCTGCGCTGGACGCTGGGTGCATCGCATTTCTAACAAAGCCGTTCTCCACCCAGGAGCTGATTGAGCCGCTCAAGAAAGCAGCGGCAGCGCGTTCGTAGGCTTCGCCGCAACTGGTGCAGCCGCGTAATGGGTGCGGTAAGACAAGTAAATAACGAGGGCACGATGCAGGACATACTGGCTCATCTGGAAAGGCTAAGAGACGTTGCCGAGTGCGAGCGAATTCTCGTGAAGAAGTGCGAACTGTTCGACCGGCTAGCGGCCCATCTGACGCAGCTAGCATGCGAAGTCGAGCAGGCGATCTTGGAAAAAGGGAAAAAGGTTGGCGAATAGTCCCGAGCGGTCGATTGAGGCTACAGCCGTCTTGAGATGAGAAACCCAAGATGGCTACGTGGCGCGTTAATCATTGGTGTGATGTTCAACATGGTCCATTCGCGCTATCACTCGATTGCCCTCATTACGGCTCCGGCTCGCGCGATTGCAGACCAATTGGCGCATGACGAAACCGCGCTATTGATTGGGATGATGGAGATAGGATGGCGAGGTTACTATTTGCTGCGGTATTCGGAGTTCTTGCCTCGCAAGCTAACGCCGCTCCGCTTGACGATGCTAGCTACCTAAAGGGTCACTACATCGCTGATGTGGGCGAACTGGAAAAGGTGTCATGCCCTGTCGGTGGCAGATACGACTGCCTAGCGTTCCCCTCCAATTTGTACAAGCTGAACGGTCAGTGTCTTCAAATTCCTAGCTATTACGGCGAAGGTTCGCGCAACACTACGTTCCTTGCAGTGGATGTATCGACCAAGAGGCCATCAGCGTTCGTGGTTGAAGGAATTCTCGCAGTGTGCGCAAGTACCCCATTCTTCAGTACGACTGTCCCATTCTCTTTTAGGGCATCGCCATCATCAGCATTGCCGAGCGAGCCAACGGCAGTGCAATTCACGCTCGAAGGCGTGAAGTTTCTGCGAGGCGATAGGGTTGCGCGGCGGCGTGCCTGATCCTGAGTGCAAGGTTTGCTTTGGCATCGGTTGGGTCTGTGGAAACCATCCCAACAGAGCTTGGTCTGAAGAGCTTGGCTGTCGGTGCGGTGCGGGCATGCCGTGCGAGTGTGTCCGCGCTGACGGGCTTGAGGAGCCCTGACGTCACCCAAGTCCTCGAAGTCCCCCGTCAAACACAGCATTAGCGCCGTGCGGTCGTAACGAGCGGCCTATATTATGATGTTTGAATATTAAGCCGAGTGATATTATCGATGCTTGTCCATTTGGAACAGGACAGGCAAACCATGCGGCCCGCCCCATGAAACCGCGCTCCGCCTTTATCTTCGCATGCACGGGCCTGGCCATGTTGATATCTGGCTGCCTGCCGGTGTCGGCCGCAACACGGCATATCGTTCTCCTTTTCGACGAACGGGTGGAATTGCCCGGCCTGTCGCTACTAGAGGCCGAATTAGTCCGAACCCTTCGGTCCAATTCCAACGAGCCGATTGAGGTCTATCACGAAGCGATGGATTTGTCGCGATTTAGCTCAAGCTCTTACCGGACGCTCCTGCGGGATTTCCTCCACGCCAAATATGCGGACAAGAAGATCGACGTGGCAATCGCCGTCATGGCCCCCGCGTTTGATTTCTTGTTGGCCAATGGTGATCTGACTTTCCCCGGGACACCAATTGTGTTCAGCGGATTGGATAGACAGCAACTTGCCAATCGCTCCCTGCCGCCCAACGTGTCTGACCTACTTCTGGGACGGAAGGACGCAGGAAGCGGACGAGGTTTATGAATGCTCCAAAGAAAGCGCTATCAGAGCGCTTGAAGGCCGTTAGCCCCTCCAAAAGTCCTTGAACCTTGTCGGCGATAACTGGGTGTACCTCACGGTATGCTGAACGTCCTTGTGGCCGAGATAGGCTTGCAGAGCGTGGGTGTCATGCCCTTGTTGGCCAGCGCGAACCCGCAGGACATTACAGGCCCCAAGTGAGAAGTTGCTGCTCGCCTTTACAGGGTCCCGCCTGATCCGTGCCACGGCCATTCGCTCCAGCCCTACCGACTTCGCGATCTGGCTCGTGTTCATCGCTCCCTGGCTGGCGAGAGTCATCACCGTTCTGAATTGCTCACGGCTGATGGGCAATCACGACCGTCCGCGCCTCGCAACTCGAATCGGGCCCGACCAGGCCCGCGTCGCCGCAATGCTTTTGATGACATTGCGGGGAACACCGACGCTCTACTATGGTGAGGAGATTGGCATGAAGCAGGCGGCTATTCTGCCCGAACAGATTCGGGACCCGTTCGAAAGGAACGTTCCAGGCATCGGTATTGGTCGCGACGGATGCCGCACCCCGATGCAATGGGATGGCACCAAGTGGGCCGGGTTTTCGGACGTTGACCCCTGGCTGCCAATAGCTGCCAACTTTCGTGATGAAAATGTGAACAGTTACCGAAAGGATAAGGGTTCGCTCTATTGGCTATATCGTCGGCTGATCGATTTCCGGCGCAATCACGTTGCTCTTGCAGAGGGCTCGTATAAGCCCCTGATGGCCAGCGGCGAACTTCTGCTGTTCTGTCGTGAGCTGCGGGCCGAGCGAGTGTTAATTGCGCTCAACATGGGATCTGAGCCTATCGCAGTCTCATTTCCTGATAAAAGATCGTCTGGGCGCGTTCTTCTATCTTCATTCGCCGACCGCGAGGGGGAAGAGGTGAGGGCCAGTTTCGATTTACGAAGGATTGCTCCTGAAAGTGGATGCCGAACACGCTCGCCAATTAGGAACATAAAGCACATTGACAATTAGGAACATAAAGCAACATTGAATGTTGGGTCCCTCGCTAGACACACCAATTTTAGTGCATGGGTGAGAAGGAGATGAGGATCGCTCAGATTGCCCCCCTGATGGAGAGCGTGCCCCCAAAGCTCTACGGTGGGACTGAGCGGATCGTTTCTTACCTTACGGAAGAGTTGGTCAAGTTAGGTCATGACGTTACGTTATTCGCCAGCGGTGACTCCGTAACTTCAGCAAAATTGGTGAGCTGCGTTCCGACCGCTCTGCGGCTGGACCCCAAAGTATATGATGTCATTCCGTACTACATGCTCATGCTCGACCGGGTGCGGCGTCAGTCACACCAATTCGATATTCTTCATTTCCATATAGACTATTTGCACTTTCCACTTTTCCGGGACATGTCCTCGCGCGTTCTGACCACTCTTCACGGCCGGCAGGATCTCCCTGATAACAAGCCGATTTACATTGGTTTTGATGAAATGCGTTTGATCTCAATTTCCGAGAGCCAGCGAATCCCAATTTCAAACGCAAACTTCGCGGCAACGATTTACCACGGGCTCCCTGGAACGGATCTTAAGCTGACCCTGCGTCCTCAGGGCGGTTATCTTGCGTTTCTTGGTCGCATTGCACCGGAGAAGGGTCCAGAAACCGCCATTCAGATCGCACGATCTGCCGGTATTCCACTTAAAATAGCGGCGAAGATCGATCGGGTGGACGAACAATACTTTCGCGAACGAATCGCTCCATTGCTGGATAAACCGGGCATCGAATTCATTGGAGAAATCAACGAGCATCAGAAAGCGGAATTTCTGAGTCAGGCCTCCGGTTTGCTATTTCCGATTGATTGGCCGGAGCCATTTGGCTTGGTAATGATAGAGGCTATGGCATGCGGAACGCCGGTTCTCGCTTTCAATCGAGGCTCGGTGTGTGAAATCATCGAGGACGGCAAGACAGGTGTCGTGGTCCAGTCGATGGACGAGGCCATCAAGAGATTACCCCATCTTTTGACTTTGGACCGACGGAGAATCCGGCACGAGTTTGAGCGGCGTTTTTCGGCTCAACGAATGGCCCATGATCACGTTGGCCTGTATCAAAAGCTGTTGAAGGGCGAGCGCGAGTGTCTCCTTCAAGACGCTTTTAAAAGCGATGCTCTCGGAAACGCTCAGCAAGTGATCAGCCGACGTCTGCTATTCAATGATCAAGGTGGCGCGGTGCCGCTCATTAAAGATCATTGACCTGTCGCATCGGCAATACTTCGCGGGCCAGCACTTTAGACCATATTTTTGGCAGGGGCGTCCGCCGGCTCTTGTTTTTCCTTTTCAAGTATTTGCAGCTATGCATGCGCAGCCCGTTCCAACTCACTAGCCGCCGCGTTGCGCATGACCTCTGCTACGGTGCCGTAAGCAGCGGCCCATGCGGACTTCGCTGCGGGTGTCCAAGCCTCTTTCAGGCCCTGCTCCAGGGTCCAGAGCAATGCTGCGCCAACAATATCGTAGTGCTGATCTCTTACTCCATATCGAACGTGATTTCTGCCAAGCGCCTCCAGCGTCGGCACTAATGACGGGAGGTTATCGACACCGTTAATGACGGCGGCCAAAGCTTGCACCAGCTTTCGACGCTGTTCCTTCATGTCCGCGTTTTGGAACAGTCGACGCAGCGATGGATCGAGTGTGAAAAGTCTGTCGTAAAACAGAGTGGCTGCGGGATCGCCAATCGAGACGACCATGGCCCAAGTTGTCTTGAGAAGTGCCTTGGTTTCAGGAGACATGATATAGCTTCCAATTCTGATTGTTCAGTTGAGCATATGCAGATGTGTGCTGAGCGAGCCCGCGAAGGTTCGAGCGGGCGTCATGAATTGTTGAGATCGGCGCGTTCTAATTCAGTGATAGCGGCGTCGTTGCCGCCGGTTCTGGATCAACTCCTCCGCTCGCTGCACAGCCGTCTCACGAACAATGGCGTCGATAATGTGCGGCGGGCCGCCTCCATCATACGCCCGTAAGCCGCAGGAACATCTAGCGAACAGATGCGTTAGCCGCTTCAACAACGAGGCGTCACCATGAGTAATTCAAAGACGGAACCGACCGACAACACGAAGAAAGATCCCGACGAGTGGGTCTCCGGCGATCACCCGATGACTGGCGCACAGGCGTCGTATCTGAAAACCCTGTGCGAGCAGGCCGGCCCCCCCGAGCTTTACGACGACAATCTAACGAAAGCCGAAGCATCGAAGTTGATCGACGAGATGCGCGAAAAGGCTGACGTCAAATAGGAGAGTGTCATGGAAGAGCCGATGATGACCGAGGCGCAGCGGGACGAATTGAAAAGTCTCTGCCAAAAAGCGAACGTGCTCGATAAATCAGGTGAGTTGCTCACGCAGGAAGGCGCGCAGCATTTTATTGATGATCTAAAAAAGCAAATGTCTGAGCGGGAATAGGTAAAGAAAAACCGCCAGAGAATAACTGCGTTTTCTAGCGGAGTCGTCGTCAATTATCGGGTGGTTGTAGTGACCGCACCCGACCAATGCTGCAAAACGTCAGAAAGTTCTTGCCAGGAGCGGACATTCGATCTCTTGGATGTCTCCCGTAAAGGCTCTGCGCTCCAGTGTGATACATAGCAGGGGCATGGACTGATGCGTCGGCGAGAGCTCATTGCAATAATTGCTGGCATCTGAGCATTGTCGCTCGCGGCGCGGTTAACGGGCTCTGTGGCGGACGAGCGCGCGGAACGGCGCTTCGACGGGCCAATCATTTGATCTTAGAGCCGCAAGGCACCACGAATAGACCCAAATCGGCGATTTCATGCCCTCCAGCCAAAGCGCGAGGCTTTACTCGATACCAAGTGCCACCGGAGCTATCGCACGGCTCGCATGCGCGCGGCTGCGCGAACTTGGTAAGGACCCTGCGGCCGTTATCGCAAAGGCAAGGGCAAGGCCCGAGCAGGTCTATGATGACGCCATACGACTTGAGGTCCCCAAGCAAATCAGGATCCTGGAGTTGGCATCCGAAGAACTTCAGGATGGACTCCTCGGATTTCACCTGGCCCGCAGTTTCGATCTCCGCGAGATCGGGTTGGTTTACTATGTGATCGCATCATCGGAACGATTTCCCGACGCTCTGCTGAACGCGAAGCGATATTGCACGGTCATGAATGAAGGAGTCCGCCTTCAGGTGGGACAGGATGACCGAACGGTCTCGATTGCACTCGACTATGTCGATATCGACAGGAAGTCAGACCGGCACCAGATCGAGTTCTGGCTGGTGACGATGGTGCGGATTTGCCGGCAAGTGACAGCCACTAGGCTGGCGCTGCGCCATTTGAGGATCAGACATCGGCGTGATGAGACGCCTGCGGAATTCAAGAGCTTTTTTGGGTGCGATGTTGAATTTTGCGCAGACAGGGATGAGATCATTTTCGCAGCGCCAGTGGCATCCCTCCCCATTGTTGGCCGTGACAACTATTTGAACGATCTGCTGCGGCGATACGCAGAGGCAGCACTCGCCGACCATCCGAAGGAGCGCGGGGCTCTTCGATCGGCCGTGGAGGGAGTTCTGCCGCAGCTGCTTCCACACGCCAGAGCAAGTATATCGAACGTCGCCAAACGGCTAGCCATGAGCACGCGAACGCTGTCACGCAAGCTCCGCGAAGAGGGTGTGGCATTTGCCGAATTATTGGAGGAGACAAGAGCAGTTCTTGCAAAGAGCTACCTTGCCGAGCGCGATCTGCCGGTCTCCGAAATTGCATGGCTACTGGGATATCGCGAGGTCAGCTCTTTCAACCACGCGTTCAAGCGTTGGACCGGTATGACGCCGCGGCAATTTCGTTTAGCCGTTGCTTCTCCCCAATCTACGAACACGCCGAAGGGAGGGCGAGGTGGCTAGGGTTTGCTGGCAGTCATAGCCAACTGAGGCGGTCTTGTGTCACAAGAACGCGACGTGATGTGGCTCGGCAGGCTGATCGTCATCACCAAACGATCAGCCATATGACGGCGATGCTCAGGCCGAAAACCGAAGCGAATGAAGCCAGGACAAGGAAATCGTACCGATCCATATGGGGCTATGGTCCTTAGCTGAGAAGGCCGCAGTCATTCGATACTTCGGCGACAATGCCTTAGCGATTGATCGGATCTATCTTGTATTTGAACGCCTATTTGTTGCGATTGTGCGCCAATTTCTTATGTGGCGGCCAACCGCGCGGGGTCTGCTGTTGGCACTTTTCGGACCTGACAGGTCTGGCTGACGATGCCCATTGTTGAGGGCAAAGCGGACTTCCCAGTTGCGCACTCACACTTCTGAGTTCACCCACCCCGGACATCCGACCGCTTGCACAACGCGAGCCGCTCTGCAGGCAATAGTTGGCAAAAGTAGCTTGTCAGGTCCGGCGATTGAGCCGAGCGCCTGCCACATATCGGCTGCCTCCCTCGACACACCGAGGTTTCGTCAATCCGTCTATGCCCTGAAGCAACGACTCCGTCCGTGTTGCCAGGACCCAAGACCGAGGACAATTACCCGCAACCCGACTGTTTTTAGGATGATGCTACGGGGTTATTTGCAAACAAGCGCGGCGACGCAAATACTCTCGCTAAAATCGGAGCGCGCTATGATGACAACTCTTAGTCGGCGGACCTCGATTTTCTTGGTCCTATCTCTCCTATCTCCGATACCAACCGTTCTGAAGGCCGCAGAATTGAGCTTGGGTGAAATAGCCACAGCGATAAAAGATCTCGTAATTTTCATGATCAAAAGGGGCGATCTAGAGACGCGGGAAAAGCGCAAAGCCAGTGCTGCTCTAATAGGCGCGCGGATGATTCGTATCGCTGCAATGAAGCGCATTTTTGCGGAGTACTTGCAGGGCAAGCCCGCAACGATGAGTGAATTGTCGCCCCACGATCAAATGTTAGTCGATCAGGAGCTCAGACGCATCGATCGCGAAATTGCGAATTCTGCGGAGGACCTACGCGAGATAGATCCTGCATGGGCAACTAAAAATCCGAAGCTCTACAATGAACTATTCGCGATCGGTCACGGAAAGGGATTGTGGTGGGCCGTTAGATTCGAACGCTACGGCGCAAACCAGGACGTTGGTCGGTTGCGAGCTTGGATGAGTGCCGAAGCTAAGGCGCTCGAGATCGCAGCTGCCGGAATCCAATCAGAGCTAACTCCCTAACTGGCAACAACACGCACCCACCGGCCTTCAAATTTTTTCGGCGCTCCGCCACCCCCTTGCGCGCGCCGCCAGTGCAGGCTGACGCGCTGGGCGATTGAGCCGAAGCCGCGCTGCCGGCGGGCGGGGGCCCGCTGATAATGGGGGCGGCCCAATACATCCCGCCTAGCGGACCCTCAGGGCTACGACGGCACAGGCGAAGCCCAACACCAAGATGCTGGCAGCCGTGACGGTGACTAGGTCAACTGACCAGTGCTGACCGATCAGATCGAGGTGCGTTGAGCGATTTTCGTCCCGGTATGTGTGAAGGTGCATGGCAGCCTCCTGCGCGGTGGGGACGTCATTCAATCGTCTGCCGCTAAAACAGTTCCCACCAGATTGGACGCCCGGCTTCGCCGTTTTTTTGGCGCGCGATTTTCGACCCCATTGATCAGCCGGTATCGCCGCGCGGCCCACGTGCTTTCCGCGCCCGGAGGCGAGCAGCATTTTGCGCGTCTTGCTGGTCGACTTCAGTTTCTTGCCGAGCACTTCGAGCGCAGTAGTACCACTGCGCAAATTGCAGGACTTTGCCGCGCTTCATCGCATCTCTCCTCGGCGGTCGACACCCGCACGCATCCCCCGCCCGCCCAATTTTTCGCGCCCCGCTTTGTCGGGCAGGGACCACAAACTCCTCAGCCTCTCAGCAGCCGGTGGTCAGCCGCGGCGGGATCTGGGACATCATCCAGAGCTCGATCGCTGCCAGGAGGTACGCTCTGCGCGTCCGGTGCGAATGAAGTTGCAGAGCACTTCGCAAAATTCGTCTGGGGCGGAGAACATCGGGCTATGCCCCTTGCCAGCAAATATATGGAGCTGCGCTCCTGGAACACGCGACGCGATGAGTTTGCTGGTCTCGCACCTGATGAGCTGGTCTTCGCCGCCGTGCGCGATAAGCATCGGGACAGCGATCGAATCCAGTAGCGGCACGATATCCATGCCCGGATCCGGATCGTAGAAGCTGAGGATTGTTTCGTCTGGCAACTTGCGGCGGCTCTCGAATGCGATCCGCTGCAGCTCGCAGGTATTTGGCTCGCTGAATACGTACCGAATTTGCACGCGAATCAATTCCTCAACGTCGCCCCGACGAAAAGCGTCGTCACGAACGGCCAGGTAGTCCGGATTCCATGCCGAGAGCCCGTCAGGCAGCGGTCCTGTGAGCGGAGTGCCCACAGTCATGATTTTTCCGACGAGCTCCCGGTGCCTGTGCGCGAGCTGGATAAGCAGGTTTGAACCGCGAGAGATGCCCACGCCGACGATCGGAGCGGCAGCGGCCTCTAGGATTATCGCTCGGAGGTCCTCCATATGTTGCAGGGTAGAATAAGGTCGTACCAGAGCGTCAGATCGTCCAGCACCCCGACAGTCGACCGTGATCACACGAAATTCCTGGCAAAGCCGCTCGAGAATTGGCTCAAATGTCGCCAGTCCGTACACGATAGGGTTGATGAATACGATCGCAGGCTCGCCGCTGCCGTGCTCGTAAAAGACGAGCCGCGCGCCGTCCCGCTCTGCGTACTTGGGACGGTGAATGCAGTTGCGCGCCCGATCGCGGTCGGCATCGTTATCGGCGAGTGCCATGGCACGCTCGTAATAGGTGTTCGCTCGATCCAGGTCGTCATCAACACCGGCCAGGTCGCCCAACATCAGGAGGCACTCGCGCTCGGTGCGCCGGTCGGGCGGTGCCGCGTCGCCTTGGCGAGAGGCTGTGAGCCGCAGACACATCTCGAGCTGAGATACAGCCTCTGAGACGGCGTGCCGCGCCTTTGCCAGCCTACCGGCGGCCATCAGATAGATTGTCGCGCGGTCGGGCAAGCCAGATTCGATGAAATGATGAGCGACGATTTCGGGCTGCGCCGCCGCAATCTCGGGACGCAAGCGTTCGATGGCTTGCGCTATTCGGGCAGGCAACTGCTGACGGGATGATCTGAGCAAGGTGGCGTATGCGGCATCGCGGACTAGCGCGTGCTTGAAGCTGTACGCATGATGTGGCGGTGTCCCGCGTCGTTGGATGACTCCCGCGAGGCATAACAGGTCTAGAGCCTCGGCTAATTGGCTCTCGGGGCATCCCGCGATCGCTCTGACGACGTCCTCATCGAACTCCCGACCGATGCAGGCGGCGATCTGCGCGACCTCACGGGCTGGAGCCAAACGGTCAAGACGCGCCATGAGGGAATCTTCCAGCGTGGCCGGAATAGCGAGCGGCGGAAGTGGCCCAGAAAGCTCGAGATCGCCGCGACCCGTCGTTGCCTTCCAAATCGGGGATTCCAGAATCACTTTCGTCAATTCCTCGACGAACAACGGAACGCCCTCCGTGCGGGAAAGAATCTCTTCGATGACGACCGGCGGCAGCGACCACTCGCCCGCCGACATCTGAATGAGCTTTCGGGATGCGGGCCGCCCCAGGCGATTGAGGCTAAGCAACGTGACGTGTGGGAAGTTCGTCCACGGCGTCTGCTCCTCAGGACGAAAGGTGGCCACGAGTAGGATCGGCAGAACTCGAATCCTATCCACTATGCGCTCGAACAGCTCTGCCGATGTTGGATCGAGCCAATGCGCATCCTCTAGGATAACGAGCATCGGTCTCTGGCGCGAAAGCCCTTCCATCTGGGCCAAGAGAATTCCAAAGAGACGTGCCTTCTTCTCCTGCGGTGTGCCGCCTGATGCCAGGTAGCTTCCATTGAGCGGTAACCCGATAAGCTCAGCTAGTAGCGGGACGGCGTCTTTGCAAAACTCTCCGGCTCGGCCGAGAAGCCGCTCGAGCTTCTCGAACTTCAACGCAGGTGCGTCCTCACGGAGATACCCTGCCGCCCGCTGGAGCTGGGCTACCACCGGCCAGAGCGCGCTGTTCACATGATGGGGCGAACAGTAGTACCCGATGCGGAACCGAGGTTCGTTTCGCAAACGCTCACGAAGCGCGAGGACAAGCCGGGACTTGCCAATGCCGGCTTCGCCGGACAGCAGAACGACCTGACCCTCGCCGCTCTTGGCCGTCTCCCAGCGGTCGAGTAAGAGAGCGAGTTCGTGCTCGCGGCCGATCAGCGGGCCAACATTGGCGCTCCGCAAGGCCTCGAAGCGACCCTCCGCTGTCGCTTCACCGAGAACGCGGAAGGCCGTTACTGAGGCCTCAATCCCTCGGATCTGTTGCGGGCCCAGATCAGAGACTGTGAACCAGCTGCCAAGGAGGCGCCGCGTGCTCTCTGAGATCACCACGGCGCCAGGCTCTGCGAGTTGCTCCAACCGTGCTGCCAGATTGGGTGTTACACCGACGACATCTTCTTCCTGTATGGCTCCTTCGACGATGAGATCGCCAACCACGACCAGCCCTGTCGCTATCCCGACGCGCGCGGAAAGAGCGCCCCCTGCTCGCTCTAGCCGTTCCACGGCTTCTACAATTGCAAGTCCGGCCCGGACAGCGCGTTCGGCGTCATCCTCATGCGCCTGCGGCCAGCCGAAATAGACAAGAACACCGTCTCCCAGGAATCTCGCGATGTATCCCTCAAAACGGGTTACGGCCGATGCTACGGTCTGGTGATAGGCCGAAAGGATCTCTCTCATGTCCTCCGGATCCAGGCGCACCGAGAGAGCCGTCGATCCGACAAGGTCGGCGAACATCACAGTCAGATGGCAGCGCTCGGCGCGTGCCGATTTCATTGCAGCCGGTGAAGCGCTAACGTCCAATACCGGCGCACGATCGTCGCACATCTCTCTGTCAGGCTCTGGGAGCAAGGTGGCAATCGCCGAGAGCAGCTTCTTGCGGTGCCCCAGCGAGGTGACGCCGAGCTCACGCAGATCGTCTGCCGTCAAATTCGGCAGCGTCTCCGTGTCTACGTCGTTGTCTCGAAATGCACGCTCGTACCGGTCCAACCCAAGGCGGCGTAGCCAATCCGCTATGTCCATATCGACCTCCCACCGGGTGAGGAGGGCCCTTGAACGCAGCGGCAGTCTACCGGGGCGCAACAGCACACCATGTCCGGTTCTCGTCGACTGCTCATTCCCGTTTCATGTTGGCCGCCAGAATTACTCTGCTCCACTTCTTAACCTCATCGGAGATTTGCTTAGCGAAGTCGGCGGGCGACCCGCCAAGAGTCGTGCCGCCCTGATTGGCGAGCCGCGTTTGCAGTTTCGGATCGGCGATGCTGACGTTGACTTCCTTGTTCAGTTTTTCGATCACTTCTTCCGGCATGCGCTTTGGACCTCCAATGCCGTACCATGAACTCGCCTCGTAACCTGGCAACGTTTCGCCCAGAGCTGGAACGTCCGGCAAGATTGGCGAGCGCGCGACCGTCGTTACGGCCAGAGCGCGGAAATTGCCGGCCCTGACATATTCGATCGATGAGAGTAGCGGGCCGAAATAGACCTGCGCTTCGCCGGTGAGAAGGGCAGGAAACACCTGCGCACCCCGATAAGGCACGTGAAAGAGGTCGACGCCGGCCATTGTTTTGAACATTTCGCCGGCCAAGTGCGTCGTAGATCCGGTCCCGGCTGACGCCATATTGACCTTGCGGGGGTTGGCCTTCGCGTAGGCGATGAACTCCGCGACTGTCTTGGCGGGGACTGACGGGTGGACCTCCATGACGAGAGGCACACGAACGATACATGCGATCGGCGCGATATCGCGGACGATGTCGAAGTTAAGGCTGAACATGGTTGCATTTATCGCGTTTGCTGCGGTAACCAACAGCAGCGTATAGCCGTCCGGAGATGCCCGCACGACCGCCTCAGTCGCGATGTTGCCGGTGGCGCCGCTGCGATTCTCGATGACAAATGACTGTCCGAGTCGCTCCGATAGCGATTGCCCGATCAATCGCGCCACAATGTCCGGCGCTCCGCCGGCGCCAAAGCCTTCGAGCAGATGCACTGGTCGGGAGGGGTAACTCTGCGCGATAGCAAACCGAGATGATATTGGGAGCGTGGAAGCGGCCACTGCCAGATGCAGGAATTGACGGCGCGGAACTTTCATTGCGGCCTCCCCAAACAGCTGGGATGCGAAGCCCTGCGGAGCCGCACGGGACCCGCATACATTCAGATGTCAGTTCAATTTTGATGCGCGCCTGCCGACGGCATAAACGCTGCGGCAAAATAAATTGGGACTTCGGCACGTCCCGCTCGGCAGCTCGTGATCAGGTTACATCAGTTGCACGACCAGCGGAAGGCACGAATCGAGAGCTATTTGTACCTCATGCGTCAGGAACTCCCCTTAGGCCGTCGGTTTGTTGGTCTTAATCGATCACTCGGCGGATTGATTCTAGCTCGGCCTAAGGGCGTCGAACAGGTAGTGGATCAGGCGGAAGAAGTAGCTGCCTTCACTGACTTCCATTTGGACTCGGCGACTCAGGCGTCCACCTTGGGATTCGAGAGCTGACTCGTCCCGCTGACGTAATCGGCCACTATCTGCGGCAGCATGAAGTTGAAAGCGTTTGGGGTATAGTCGGTGTTCAAGATGACGAGTGGCTCGACCCGTTCCACTTGGAAACCCACCAAGGGTGAGCAACCGCGCGAGGCAACGCGGCAGTTGACTGTGGGCGAGGTGCCCCTGCAGGTAGAAAGAAAATAGCTGCCGCCGCCCTCAGGTTGAACCGCCCCAATACCCTAGGCCCCCCAGCAGCGCCAGAGTAAGAAATGCTCGATTGTTATTGAGTTGAATGAAGTGATCCCAACCCTGCGGAGGTTAAGCTCCGCAGGGTGGTCCGAAAGGATGTCAGCTTTCAGGGGCGAAGCGGAAGGACATTCGCTCGCCGGGCGCCTTCCGCTTTGGACCTTGGCTGTGTGATACACGCCAAGACCCAAAGCTGACATCTCATCGACCCCATTGGAGGAGTCGCAGATCGCGTAGGGCTTGTCGTCATACTTCCTCGCTGGCATTCTGAGGCTGGCTTGGAGACAGATGTGACCAGCACGCTTCCTTCCCAACATGCTGCATTTCTTGAGCGGCTCGTCGACAATGTGAGGCAGGACGATCGTTTTGAGGCGCTTTTGGCAGGCGGCTCAATGGTTCATGGCGGCTTCGATGAACTGTCCGACCTGGACCTAGTGCCCGTCGTTCGAGACGATGCCTATGCACAGGTGACGACGCAAAAGCGCGCTGTCGCGGAGCGCTTTGGTGATCTACTTGCCGCTTTTACGGGTGAGCATGTGGGCGAGCCGCGGCTGTTGATCTGCCTCTATGGACCCGAACTTCTTCATGTCGACCTGAAGTTCGTTGTCCGCTCCGATCTGACCCAGCTTGTCGAGCGTCCGGTTGTTCTGTGGGCGCGCAATGCGGCGGCAATCGAGGCCATCCTAGACAGCGCAGCAATAGTCTGGCCAGAACGGTCGCCCGATTGGTTCGAAGAACGCGCTTGGATCTGGCTGCATTATGGGGCGACGAAGTTGCAGCGCGGTGAGCTGTTCGAAGCAATGGGAATGATCGCGTTCTTTCGAGAGCAGGTTTTAGGCCCCATGCTCAACCGGCGGCTGGGTCACCCGCAGCGGGGTGTGCGCAAGATCGAGCAGATCGGCGGGGCAGTAGACCAACTATGCGCCGTGGTCGCCGATCACAGCAAGGAAGGTGTTACATCGGCGCTGCGGAACGCTGTGTGCCTATACGTGGAACTGCGCAGCGACAAACCTCCGGCAGTTTGCACGCGGGGGATGCCTGAACTGCTCATGCCGTTTCTTCGGAGAGATTGAAGAATGCGATCAGGACAGCGGTGCAGCCGGTACAACAAGGCCGGCTCTGTGCAAACGGACGGGTTATGTGCCGCAATGGTTCGATTGTGGTAAAAAAGGTCGGAGAATACTGCTGCGGAAAAACTCCGCTGAAATCGCCTCCGCCAAGCTAAGAGAAGCCTTCGTCGCAACGCAGTACCGCCTTGCCCTCGAGGCGTCAGCGTTTCAGAAAAAGCTCTATCTCCTCGAAAAACCGCTCAGAAGCCGCCTCATGCTCTAGAAAAAGATGGTTTTGACCCTGAAGCGGGATAAATCGGGCGCGCGGAATGCCGGCGGCCATGGAGCGCCCTAACTCGAACGGCACTCTCGCATCTCCTCGCGCGTGCATGACCAGCGTCGGCATAGTCACCTTGTCAAGAAGCTCAGTGACATCAATTTCTCCGGAGGCTTCAAAATAGCGCGCTGCGCACTCGGGTGACGTCGTTCGGCGTTGCAGTTCGTTGAAGAAGGCAGCTTGCTCTGGTGTGGCCTCGGGCATGAATTGCGCGGTAAACATCTGTCGAAAGGCCGGATTGTCTGATCCCCAGCCGTAACGCATCACCGTCGTCATGGCCGCTTTGAGTTCCCTTTGCTCCGGCGACCTCTTTGCCATGCCAAGCGCAAATCCCCCATAAAGAATAAGGTGAGAAACTCGTTCCGGGTGTCGAACAGCATACGCAATGGACACCGCGCATCCCTGAGACACTCCAAGGAGAGGAAATCGATTAATACCAGCTGCATTGACCACTGTTTCAAGGTCACTGATCCAAGCTTCGAGGGACACCGTCTCGACATCCCAGTCGGACATGCCATTGCCCCGCGCGTCGTATCGGATAAGCGTGTACTTTCGCGCCAGCCCGTGAACGACGTGCTGCCACACAGGGGTCTCCCAATCATATTCGAGGTGGTTCAACCAATTTGCCGTTTTGACCAGAGGGGGCCCACTGCCGGCAATCGCAAAGGCGAGACGAACACCTTCGGGTGTGCGGCAATACTTGATCTCCTGGTTCATCTGTGACGGATTGGCATCGGCATCGTTGGGTTTTTGCCCAAGGCTGCCTGACTCGGCTTGCAGACCAATCAATCGATACCCGCGGCCCGGAACCGTAACGACAAAGCTTTGGTCGCTTGCCCCGTCATCGAGTGCCTTCCTAAGTGCTGAGATGTGGACGTGAATGTTGCTTTCTTCCACTGCCAGCCCCGGCCATACGCGCTCTAACAGGTGGTCCTTAGAAACGACGTTGCCCTTTGCAGAAGCGAGTTCGCAAAGGATCTCCATCGCGCGGCTGCCCAACTGAACCCGAACGCCCTCCCGCGAAAGCTCGCGCCGTTCGGGATCAAGAAGGAATCGGCCGAAGCAAACCTTATTGCCGCCCATCAAAGCTCCACGACACGATCGCCGGTTCAGAACAATTAAGGTTCTAAACCAAGGATCTTACACGAGCATTGCCCTACCGTCCACGGAAGGTGCTGCTGCGGCAGCAATCCAGCAGCGTTTGGAACTTACTCACGACAAAGGAGAATGAGACGATGACTACGGACACTTCGACCCTCGCAAAGGTAGACAACGGCGTTAATGTGACTGCACTTCTTGGCGCGCGCGAAGCATTGGAGAAGGCGCCGGAAGCCGCACAGTTCAAATGGCGCGCGACCTGCGAATGGTTAGACGGGACACACAGCCGCTCAAAGATTGGCCAATTCTTCGGGCTCGGGGCGGAGCAGTCACGCGACAGGACCTTCGCGGTCGAGGCAGATCATCCCAAGGTGTTTGCGGCCGAAGACCATGCTCCGACCCCGGTCGAACTTATCCTCTCCGGGCTTGCGAGCTGTCTAACAGCGGGTGTTGCCGCGGTCGCCCAGCGACGCGGCATACAGCTGCATTCGGTCAAGGCATCACTTGAGGCCGACATGGATATTCAGGGCATCCTCGGCATCGACGACGAGGTGCGCAATGGCTTCGGCGCCATCCGCGTTCATTTCGACATTCGCGCCAATGCAAGCGAGGACGACATCAAAGCGCTCGTGGCTCAATCGCAGAAGCGTTCGGCCGTATTCGACATCATCACAAACCCGACGAACGTCTTCGTCACCGTTAACTAACAGCGGCAGCTGACAAAAGGAGCGAGTGTCGTGAGGTTCGCGACCACCATCATCATCGGTGCCGGCCAATCGGGATTGGCCATGAGCAGGCATTTAACCGCCCGCTCGATCGACCATATGGTCCTCGAGCGTGGCGAAGTCGCTAACTCATGGCTGACGGAGCGGTGGGACTCGCTGCGCCTGCTGACGCCAAACTGGCAAAGCCGGCTGCCAGGATACACCTATACCGGCAATGATCCGGACGGCTTCATGACTATGCCGGAAGTCGTGCGCTTTCTGCAGCAATATGCCGAGCTTTCGCGCGCTCCAATCGTGAGTGGAACGCGCGTCACTCGGGTAAGGCAAGCTGATGGAGGCTATGAGGTCGCGACCAGCCAGGGATCATGGCGTTGCCGCAAGCTAGCGATAGCAACGGGAACCTGCAACCTTGCCGCAATCCCATCGCTCAGTGCCGATCTGCCCCCCGAGGTGACCAGCCTCACACCGCTGCAATACAAAAACCCCGGCCACCTGCCGGATGGCGGCGTGATGATTATCGGCGCCTCGGCCAGTGGCATTCAGCTCGCCCGAGAGATCCAGGCAGCTGGCCGTCGCGTTGTACTTTGCGTCGGAGAGCACGTGCGGATGCCGCGAACCTATCGCGGACGCGATATCCAATGGTGGATGGATGCCATCGGCGCCATGGATGTTCGGTATGACACGCTCGAAGACATCGAAAGGGCGCGGCGCCTGCCGTCGCTGCAGCTCATCGGAACGCCGGATCGCGTCACGGTAGACCTCAACAGCCTGCACGGGGCGGGCGTCGAGCTCGTGGGTCGACTCGTCGGTCTGCGGGACGGGAAGGCACGCTTTTCCGGATCCCTCGCGAACCATTGCATGCTGGCGGATCTGAAGATGAACCGACTTCTTGACAGCATCGATAGTTGGGTAAACGCAAACGGGTTTGCGGATCGATTTCCCGCTCCCCATCGTTACGAGCCGACAACCGTTGGGTCGGAGACCAAGCTCAGCTTGGACTTGATCTCCGCTGGTATTCGTACGGTGATTTGGGCGACAGGATATCGCCCCGACTACTCTTGGCTCGACGTCCCCGTGCTCGATCGCAAAGGGCGCATCCGTCACGATGGAGGGATTGTCCCAGCGCAGGGAATGTATGTCCTGGGCTTGCCCTTCATGCGGCGGCGAAAATCATCCTTCATTGATGGAGCTGGCGACGATGCTGCGGATCTCGTCGCTCATTTGGACCAGAACCTAGCTCGCGCTGCTGCTTGAGGGCAATTGCCATGAACGGGCTCTACAGTCTCGACTCCCATTACGATGCCGTGGTCATCGGCGCGCGCTGTGCGGGCGCCGCCACAGCATTTCTCTTAGCAAGGTCAGGGGCCAAGGTCCTGCTGATCGACCGACAGGCCTACGGCTCCGACACACTATCGACGCACGCCTTGATGCGGGGCGCTGTGCTCCAGCTCAAGCGTTGGGGACTGATTCCGACTGTCCTTGCAGCCGGAACACCCGCCATTCGATCGACCACGTTCCACTACGGCGACGAAGCGGTTAGAGTAGACATAAAGCCGGATCATGGCGTCGATTGTCTGTTTGCGCCGCGGCGCACGGTGCTCGATCCCTTGCTGGTCGACGCAGCCCGGGAAGCCGGCGCGGAGGTCCGCCACGGCGTCGCTCTGTCCGAGTTGCAATTCGCAGGGAGCGGCCGGGTCATTGGCGCCTTGTTGAGAGATGCTGGCGGGGCGTGCATGAGCGTTCGCTCAGACATCATCATCGGTGCGGACGGCCGCCAGTCGACTGTCGCACAGCTTGTCAATGCCAAAGCGTACGTCGAAGGCTCCAACGCCTCGGCTATCGTGTTTGGCTACTATGAAGACCTAAACCGCGACGGGACGCATTGGCACTTCGCGAATAATGCGGCGGCAGGAGTGATTCCGACCAACGCCGGCCGCTGCGTCTTTGCGGCAGTCCCAAATTCGCGATTGGGCGCGACATTTCGCGGCGATGTGATGCGCGGCTTTCTCCAGGTGCTGGCGTCGAGCTTTCCGAAGCTGCGTGAAGACGTCGATCGGGCCACACTGATCGGCCGCCTTCGAGGTTTTGGGGGAGCAACGAGCTATCTTCGACAATGTCACGGAGCAGGATGGGCTCTTGTCGGTGACGCCGGCTACTTCAAGGATCCCCTCACTGCGCACGGAATCACTGATGCCCTTCGTGACGCGCAATTGTTGGCGATACGCATCCTCGACGGCGGTCGCGCGATAGAGGGCTACCAACACGAGCGCGATGCGCTGTCCATGCCATTCATGCGCGTTACCGACGCGATCGCTTCGTTCTGTTGGGACATCGATGGGATCAAGCAGCTACATGATGATTTGAGTGCCATCACGAACATGGAGGTCAATCACATAGCAAGCTTGTCTCAACTGCCCTCCCTCGCAGCATAGGAGTACAAAAATGTCGACCGATTCACCTTGGACACGAACGCTGGCCGGCCGACCCGTGCCGGGCAGTCGTGCGGAAAGGAGCCGCACGACCACAATGCGCGATGTCGAAATTTTCACCGAGATGACAGGGGACAAGAATCCCATCCATTATGATGTCGAGTTGGCGGCAAACTCGCCCTTCGGCGGCCTTATCGTACAAGGCGGAATCACTACAGGTCTCATGAACGCCGTGGTCGCGGAAGATCTCCCGGGACCGGGCACGGTGTTTCTCGAAACGAACTGGCGTTTCGTCAAAGCCGTCCGAGTCGGGGAGACGATTACGGCAAGCGTCAAGGTCGAACACGTCCGAGATGACAAGCCGATTTGCAAGTTGGAGACCGTTGTCCGCAATGCAAGCGGGGAAAATTGCATAATCGGGACCGCCACCACTTACACCATGCCGCTGTCTCGGCGTGTGGCCGGGTAGCCGAAGGATGCCCATAGCCAAGTGACGGGCTATCGCGCTGGCTCGATGCGCCATCAGGGTTGTCGCAAATTGCAGTGCCGAGCAGCGGCAGGACACGGTCTGTGGTCGGTCCTATTGAAGTTTCGAAACGGCGCTCTCATAGCTCCAAAAACCAACGACTAGGCGAATCTCGAATGAAGCGGACTACCAGGACAATTGCCTTGACCGGTCTGGCGATGGTTGCATTCGCAGCAAATTCAGTGCTTTGCAGAGTCGCTCTATCCCAAGCTGCGATTGATCCGGCTACTTTTACCGTTGTACGGCTTGCGTCAGGCACGTGCGTGATGTGCCTTATCTTGTCGCTTTGTCGGAAGCCTAAACAGTCCAGCGGATCGTGGCCTGCATCTGTAGCGCTATTCGCTTATGCGGCCGCATTTTCCTTTGCATATATCTCCCTTTCAGCTGGAACTGGGGCGCTTCTCCTGTTTGGCGCTGTTCAGGCAACAATGGTAAGCTATGGGCTCGTCCGCGGTGAACGATTACCCGCCTTACAGTGGCTCGGACTGACAATTGCTATCGCAGGTTTGGCGGCGCTCGTTAGTCCCGGTGAATCGGCACCATCTGTGACGGGCGCGTGTCTTATGCTGGTTGCTGGCATTGCATGGGGCGCTTACTCGTTGCTCGGCCGTGGCATTGCGGATCCCCTCAGCGTGACGGCCGGCAATTTCCTGCGTTCCCTAGCAATCGCAATTTGTCTTTATCTGAGCGTTGTGGTTTTCGGCACGAACCTCACGGCTATCGGGCTCGCCTGTGCGATCCTTTCTGGCGCAGTTGCTTCTGGGCTTGGTTATACGATCTGGTATGCGGCTCTCCCATGGTTGACGCCTGCGCAAGGCGCATCAGTGCAATTGAGCGTTCCGGTTATTACGACGTTAGGAGGCGCTTTTGTGCTTGGAGAAGCAGTTACTCTTCGCCTGTTTGTATCTTCAGTTGCGATACTCGGCGGAATCTCACTTGTGATAGGCAGCCGAGAACGCGCGCTATCCCACACCAGTTGAGTGGTTATCGATGATGTCGCTGAGCGACGGCCACATGGCGAAACATAGCACGCGGATAGCCAATGATCAGTTCTCCAAGGTCGGGTAGAGGCCAGCGGCTGGTATCGCCGAGAACATTGGCAGGAGACCTCGGGTTATCATCCATGCCCGACCTTGGCAGGCTTAGGGAAAAGGCTGCTTCTGGCCCTTTAGCAGACGTCTTCGACTGCCAACGATGTTTGCTTTCAAGGGCGAAGGAGATCAGTTTGACGCTAGCCGCTGTCTGTTTTTTGCCGATTCCGTTGAAAAAGGCGGCAGTAGTTTCGTCGTGAACGCCCGCTGTTCCGCGGACGAGTCGGCTTGATGAGGCTCACGCGGGCATCGGGATCAGCTTGGCCATCTTACGAAGGTTCTGAGCGGTTGCAGCGAGGGTGAACTCATCACGTGCGCCATTCGGACCCCTTAGTCGTAGCCGATCGAGCTTGAGAATGCGCTTGAGGTGCGCGAACAGCATCTCGATCTTCTTCCGGAGCCGACGTGAAGTGCGGCCTTCCCATGATCTTGCGATCTCGCGCGCCATGTCGCGAGCGCCCTCGTAGATCGAGCGCGGCACTTTGCGGGCCGGAGTGTTGGGGCAACACCTGCTTCTCAGAGCGCATGCTTGACAATCGTGCTTGCTCGCACGGTAGAGGATCGTCGCATCGTCGTTCACCGGCGTCCCTGTGGTGGTGAGGGTTTTGCCACCGGGGCAACGATAGATATCCCCGGCATGATCATAGGTGAAGTCCTCGCGCGAGAAGGTCCCGTCGGTGCGGGCCGACTTGTCGAAGACGGTCACGTGCGGCTCGATCCCGTGCTCGTAGAGCAGCCACCCCAGCATCTCGGCGGAGCCATAGGCGCTGTCACCAAGAATCCGGCCCGGATAAAGATCGAACCGTTCGAGCGAGCGTTGGATCATGCGCTTGGCGGCCAACACTTCCGCCTGGCGGATCGCCGTGGTCGCCTCGACATCGACGATGATCGCGTTCTCAACGTCGATCAAGTAGTTCGTCGAATACGCAAAGTAAGCTTGTCCGCCGTGCGCTCCCGTCCAGCGCGCCGCCGGATCGGAGGGCGACACGAACTTCGGCGTGACCTCCGTCGCAGCACCGAACGCGGCGTCATCAAGAACGGCAAGGTATTCATCGATTGCTCGACCCGCGGCCTCCGGTGGAAGCCCCTTGCTGCCTTCGATACCCTTCTGCCGATTGGCATCCGCTTTGATCAGGCTCGCGTCGACCGCGAACCCTTCGCCACCGACTAGCCGCTCCCGGATGCAGTGGCGCAAAACGGCCTCGAACACGCGACGGAAGAGATCGCTCTCACGGAAGCGGCCGTGCCTGTTCTTCGAGAAGGTCGAGTGATCGGGGACAGCCCCGTCCAGTCCCAGCCGGCAAAACCAGCGGTACGCCAGATTGAGGTGGACTTCATCGCAGAGGCGACGCTCCGATCGTATGCCGAAACAATAGCCCACCAGGAGCATCCTGATCATCAGTTCGGGATCGATCGAAGGTCGTCCGATGTTGCTGTAGAACGGCGCCAGCTCCCGTCGCAGGTCCTCAAGCTCTACGAACCTATCGATCGACCGGAGTAGGTGGTCGGCCGGGATGTGCCTTTCGAGCGAGAACTCATAGAACAACGCAGCTTGTTCGATTTGCCGATGCCCCATCATGACCTTCAGTCCTGCCAATTAGACAGACTGAATCACTGATATCTCTGCGTCGCAACAGCCGCCTTTTTCAACACAATCGGGAGATTAGCCGACCCGGTTAGGCAAGCCTGCCGAGGCTCGTTTTTGACCCAATGCGGAAGTCGGCCCCCGATGAACGGTGCGCGGGCGTGTCCAATGCTGGTCACTGGTGCTGAATATCAGACATCCATCGGAGGGGATCGGACGCCTCGCGGGTCGATTGAGCGGTTCGAGGCGACGTAGTCGATCTCGCCGCGCGTAATGCCGATATCCATCAGCTCCTTATCGCTCAGGTTGCAAAGATCGGCTCGTAACCGCTCTCATTTGCGCCATTCTTGAAACGCACCCCAAAAATTCTTGAAGGCGCTGGAGACGCGCCGCGTCGCGGTCGTCTGGGCTAAATCCGTTGCACTGTAGGTCGTGTTCATTGCAGCACCTCCTGGGTGCGTTGTTTCCACCCAGACAACGGTGCCAAGCCGCCGGCGGGCGCGCTTGACATCCTCCTTACATTTTCCTCACCGGCGGCTTATTCTTGGCCGCTCCAGGCGTTGCTAAAGCGCTTCCCGACGATTAGAGGCCCAACCAAGGGTTTTCGCAGCTTGCGTTATCTCTTCGAGGAGTATGCATTCGACACTGACCGACGCGAGCTGCATCGCGGGGCGGACGTGATCTCCGTCGCGCCACAAGTATTCGACCTGCTCGATTACCTAATCCGCAACAGGGAGCGTGTCGTCAGCAAAGAAGACCTCATCAACGCCATCTGGAATGGGCGCAGCGTATCCGATGCAGCGCTGACGACCCGCCTGAATGTCGCTCGCAGCGCGGTCGGCGATTCCGGTGAGGAACAGCGCCTCATCAAAACACTGCCGCGCAAGGGCTTTCGTTTCGTCGGACCAGTGCGGGAAGTGCAGGGGCCGGCAGGCGGGGAAGATGCCAATAATCCAGTAGAACCGAGGAAACCAGCCCTCACGCTCCCCGATAAGCCATCGATCGCCATTCTCCCCTTCGCCAACCTGAGCTCCGATCCGGAACAGGAGTACTTTGCCGATGGAATGGCCGAGGACATCATCACGGCGCTATCTCGTTTCAAGGCGCTGTTCGTCATCGCCCGCAACTCGAGCTTCACATACAAGGGTCGTGTCGTTGACGTGAAGCACGTCGGACGCGAGCTTGGGGTGCGCTATGTGCTGGAAGGGAGCGTTCGCAAGGCGGCAAACCGGGTGCGCATCACGGGACAGCTCGTCGATGCCGCCGCTGGCACACATCTGTGGGCAGACCGGTTTGATGGTGGGCTTGTCGATATCTTCGACCTGCAGGACCAGGTGACTGAGAGCATTGTTGGAGCGATTGCGCCCGCGATTGAAAAGGCCGAGATCGAGCGTGCCAAGCGCAAGCCGACCGAGAGCCTCGACGCCTATACGCTCTATTTGCGCGGTTTGGCCAGGTATTATCAGTTTGCTAGTCAGCAAGCGAACGACGATGCGTTGCGCCTGTTCAACAGCGCAATCGAGCTCGACCCGGATTTTGCGTCTGCCTACGGTCGTGCCGCCTCTTGCTACGTCTATGCCAAGATCAATGACTGGTTTTCAGACACGGCGAAGGAGATTGCCGAAGTGACGAGGCTCGCTCAGCGGGCGGTTGCGTTGGGCAAGAATGACGCGATTGCGCTCGCCGCCAGCGGGTGGGCGTTAGCGTATGTCGTTCGTGATCTTGGGGTAGGTGCCGCCTTAATCGATCGCGCGCTTGTGCTCAATTCCAATTCGGCCGAGGCATGGTTTTACGGTGGCTGGGCCAAAATCTATCTCAGCGAGCCGGAAGAGGCGATCGAGCGCCTCGCGCGTGCCATGCGCCTCAGCCCGCTTGATCCGCGGCTGATGGGAATGCGAGCCGGGACTGCGTATGCCCATTTCCTCCTGGGCCGCTATGACGAAGCGGCATCTTGGGCGGCAATGGCATTGCAGGACAATCCGGACTATCAACCTGGATTACGCATCGCCGCCGCAAGCAATGCATTGGCCGGACGACCGGAGCAAGCACACAGGGCAATGGCTCGACTGCGGCAACTCAATCCGGCGCTACGTGTTTCCACTCTCAAATA
Source organism: Bradyrhizobium sp. CCBAU 051011 (assembly GCF_009930815.1). Classification (NCBI taxonomy): domain Bacteria; kingdom Pseudomonadati; phylum Pseudomonadota; class Alphaproteobacteria; order Hyphomicrobiales; family Nitrobacteraceae; genus Bradyrhizobium; species Bradyrhizobium sp. CCBAU 051011. The sequence goes on from NZ_CP022222.1 coordinate 4,228,015, forward strand.
CCGGGGCCCTTGGCGGGCCGAAGACCTCTTGCGATATGAAGAAGGATTGCGGCAAGCCGGGCTGCCCGAATGAACATCACGGCCAGGTGGTCGCCTTGTTGCGACGAGTTGATCGAAGAGTGCGACTTCCAGAACAGCGCTTAAGCCGGCGTCATGTCGGCTGACAGAAGCAGATCGGACGGCGGTCCATGCTTGCCTCTACCGCCGCTAGTGACCCTGGCTGTGTGAAAACGCTGTGCCGCTGTTATGATTCTCCCCGTGATTCTAGGGGGGGATCGATGAGGCGCTTCGTTGAGGAGGCCGATCGCGGGCAATGGACGCTACTGCCCGAGTGCCTCGATGATTTCATTGACGAGAGCAACCCCGTCCGCGTGATCGACGTGTTTGTCGGTGCGCTCGATTTGGCTGAGATGAGCTTTGAAGGAGTGGAGCCGGCGGCGACTGGTCGGCCCTCGTACCATCCCTCGGTTCTGCTTAAGCTTTACATTTACGGCTACCTAAACCGGGTGCAGTCGAGCCGCCGGCTCGAACGAGAAGCCGGACGCAATGTCGAGGTGATGTGGCTGCTGGGCCGGCTCGCTCCCGATCACAAGACGATCGCGGACTTCCGGAAAGACAACGGCTTGGCGCTTCGCAAGGTCTGTGCGCGCTTCGTCGAACTCTGCCGCGAAATGGGGCTTCTAGGGACGGCGAGCGTCGCCATCGATGGCAGCAAGTTCAAGGCCGTGAACAATCGGGACAGGAACTTCACAAAGGCGAAGGTGCAACGGCGGCGTGCTCAGCTTGAGGAGAGCGTCGCCCGCTATCTGAGCCAGCTTGACACGGCCGATCGACAGGAGCCAAGCGAGGCGCTGGCCGCAAAGGTAACAAGGCTCACCGAGAAGCTGACGAAGCTCAAGGAGGAAATGGGCAAGCTTGCGGTTTACGAGAAGCAGATGCTGGATTCGCCGGACTAGCAAATCTCCCTGACCGATCCGGACAGCCGTTCGATGGCGACGAGTGGCCGGGGTTCCGGCGTTGTCGGCTATAATGTGCAGGTCGCCGTTGATACCGAGCATCATCTGATTGTGACGCACGAGGTCACGAACAGCGGCTCAGATCGGGCGCAACTGGCCAATATGGCCAAGCAGGCGAAGGGTGTTCTAAAGACCGAGACGCTCGAGGCCGTTGCCGATCGCGGCTACTTCAGCAGCCTGGAGATCCTCGCCTGCCACGAGGCCGGCATCACGGTAACTCTGCCCAAGCCGCAGACCTCGGGCGCCAAGTCAGATGGCCGCTTCGGCAAGCAGGACTTTGTCTATTTGCCAGAGCAGGACGCCTATCGCTGTCCAGCTGGAGAGCAACTGCCATATCGCTTTACGAGCGAGGAAGACGGCAAGCGGCTACGGCGCTACTGGACCTCGGCCTGTCAAAATTGTTCGCTCAAATCGCGGTGCACGACCGGGCCAGAGCGGCGGATTACGCGATGGGAGCATGAGCATCTGCTCGACGCTGTGCAGCAGCGCCTTGATTCAAACCCACAAGCCATGCGCCGGCGTCGCGAGACGGTCGAGCATCCGTTCGGCACGATGAAGGCCCGCATGGGAGCGACACACTTCCTCACCAAAACGCTTCCAAAAGTAGCAGCCGAGATGGCGCTCTCGGTGCTGGCCTATAATCTGACACGGGTCATGAACATCGTCGGGACCAAGCCGCTGATGGCTGCGATCGCAGCCTGAGATCGAACCGGTCCTGGCTTCTCTCCAACCTCCCTGGGAAGGATGTTTTTACACGGCCAAGACCCAAAGCGGCCGTTCGAGATCGCATCCCAGCGCGGCGTGGGCGCAATAACTGTTTTGTCGATTACGATGGCTTCTCGTTTCGAGCGTGCCTTCACGGGAGTGGCGCGAAGTGCTACACTGTTTTCAATATTAACACTGGTGCCGTGAGCTTGCCGTTGTGAGGGGAACAAAGATATCCGCGGCAATGCGTTTTGCGGTGAGCAAGGGGGCGGCAAACTCTGAAAGGAGACCCTCCATGGCCCTTTATGCCTTGCAGACGGCTTACGCCCCTGTCGGGTGGGCAGCCCTGCTCAAAGATCCTCAGAACCGCATGGAGGCCGTCAAACCTGTTGTTCAACGACTCGGCGGCAGTGTCGTCGACGGCTGGCTGACGTTCGGCGATTACGACGTGCTGGTGATCTGTCAGCTGCCGGACAATGTGAGCGCCACGGCGCTGTCCATGGCGATCTCAGCTGGTGGGGCGGTTAAGAGCGTCAAGACCACGCCGCTCGTGACCTTCGACGAAGGGCTTGAGGCTCTCAAGAAGGCCAAGGACGCAGGATACACGCCGCCGCCTAGCGAAGTCCCGTACTTTGGCGTGTATCGCGGCGCGTGACGCCTCGATGAGGTAGTGAGCTGCAACTTGAATTGAAGTAGCTTCAAGAGCGAGGAGGTATCTTATGGCGACGCCACTCGATGATTCCACGCTTGATACGATCTTTCGCAAAGCGCGTACTCAAAACAAGTGGTTCGATAAGCCGGTTTCGCGTGAACAACTCGTTGCCCTGTACGATCTGACGCGCTGGGGCCCGACCAGTGCGAACTGCTTCCCCGTGCGCATCGTGTTCGTGACGACGCCGGCGGCGAAGGAGCGACTAAAGCCCCTCGTCCTTGAGGGTAACCGGCAAAAGGTGACAGACGCGCCGGTGACAGCGATCATCGGCTACGACACCAGGTTCTACGACTGGCTGCCGCGCCTGTTTCCGCACGTTGATGCCAGATCCTGGTTTATCGACAAGCCCGGTTTTGCCGAAACAACGGCCTTCCGCAACAGCAGCCTGCAAGGCGCCTACTTTATCATGGCGGCGCGGGCCATCGGGCTCGACTGCGGACCGATGTCCGGGTTCGACAACGAGGCTGTCGATCGGGAATTCTTCCCCGGTGGCCAGATCAAATCGAACTTTATCTGTGCCATCGGCTATGGCGATCCGGCGGGATTGCTTCAGCGTCTGCCGCGTCCGGATATCAACGAGGTGTGCTCGTTCGTGTAACCGATCTGCATGTGCAGCGCGATCGCGGCCGCCATGCAGACCCCGTTTGAGTGTCAATCGGCGTTGGAGTGGGACCCTGTGTCGGCGACGGCCCGGCATGACACTGCCAGCACGAAACTTCCAGCCGAGCTGCGAGCGCGCTACAGGAACTTATCGTTGCGGATGTGCCCTGGGAAACTTCGGGTGAAATGTGACCAAGGCTCTCGATTTCTCACTTGCTGATCGCAAGGCCGAGCTTCTGCGCTGGCTAAGCGAGGAGGGACGTTTTGCGCCCGATACCGGTGGGCTTCTTGAGATGCTCTGCGAGAAGTTCACCGTGCTCGGGGCGCCGATAGCCCGCGCCACAGTGCATGTCCGTACGCTGCATCCAGAATTCCGGGGAGTATCGCGTATCTGGCGCCGTGGACAGAGTACCGAGTTCCGAACGTCGCGACATGGTATCGAGTCTACATCGGATTACCAGAATAGCCCCCTTCAGTACGTTATCGAAACCGGACAGTGGCTTGATACTGTCCTTAGCGAAGCCACCGATCGGCGCTTCCCGATCCTCGCAACGCTGCGGGCGCAAGGCATTACCCATTACGTGATGGCGCCTCTTATCTTTTCGAATCGGATCGTTAACGCGATATCGTGGGGAAGCGACGCTCCCAGCGGGTTTAGGGAAGCGGATGTTGAACTCTTTCGCTATCTAGTGCCGACCTTTGCCCCAGTTCTCGAAGTGACGGCGGGCCGGCGGATCTATGCTGAACTTCTTGCTACCTATGTAGGTCGAGATCCGTGCGCGCGGATTATGGCGGGCGCCGTCCAGCGCGGAAACGTCCACCACATCAAGGCGGCAATGCTGCTCGCCGACTTGCGTGGTTTCAGCCGACTGACAGATGAGCTTCCGGAGCAAAGAATCATTGAACTTCTAAATGCCTTCTTCGATCTGGTCGTCCCTGGCATCATTGGCAGCGAAGGTGACATCCTGAAGTATATCGGTGATGCGGTCATTGCGATCTTTCCAGTCACCGGCGATGATCCGGCGCGGGCCTGTGAGTTGGCCCTGGCTGCAGCGCAGACAACGCTGGCTGCGCTCCAGGCTTCACCGCCCGAGGTCCAGCAGCATATTTCCATCGATATTGCTCTGCACTATGGTGATGCCGCATACGGCAACATTGGCTCTGGCAATCGCCTCGACTTCACCGCCGTCGGGCGCGACATCAACATCCTCAGTCGGCTTGAACTCCTCTGCAAGGATGTTGGCCGGCCACTGCTCATGAGTGGTGCTTTTGCCGCCGAAGTTGCGACACCGGTCGTTGAAATCGGCCATTTCGAATTGCGCGGCTTCCGTCAGCATCAGTCTTTGTACGGGTTGTGCCAAGACGGCGAGGTGCCTGGTGCGCCCACGTGGACGGATGGCGTGTAGCAGGCTGTACGGACTGTTGGGGGTAAACTTCTGCTTTTGGCAGATACTGTTGCAAAAGTCGAAAGTTGCAGGGCTCAAGATTTTTAGCGAAAACACTAAGCAGCGAGCGATCGCTGATTCGTATGACCTCAATCGCGTTACCGAAGTCGCCTGTGAATTTTGCGTGAGGCCCTGAGGTCCCTCACATCTTGTACACGAACGTCGCGCCCACGGCCCGCAGAATTTTGGTCATCGGCGAAAATCGACTTTTGCAACACAATCAGGGGGAAAGCGGACATCGCTCAGGACCGAGCCGAGGTCCGAGAATGACCAGAGCAAAACAGGCCACTCGCGAAACTGAAAGGGACGAGGTCGGAACCTTCTTCTCGGCTTCTTCTTATTTCTTCAGATCGTGTCGGTTAGTAACAGCATGATCACCCAAGAGCACTTCAAACTGCTTGCCGCTTACAACCGTTGGGCTAACGCCCGACTTTACGCGGCAGCTCTTGACCTATCAGAACTGTCATGCCGCCTTCACACCGGTGTCTACTTCGGTAGCCTCCACGGGACGCTGAATCATCTACTGCTGACCGACAGGCTTTGGTTGAAACGATTGACCGGTGAAGGCGACCTTCCAAACGATCTTAATGCAATCCTGTATGAAGACCGCATCGAACTAACCAAGGCTCGTATCGCAGAAGACAATCGGATGGTCGAGGTCATCGGAAAGTACGATGAAACAGCACTGAGAGGTCTTCACAGTTACAGAACTACATCCGGAATGCCACAGTCACAGGTTCTCGCGAATATTCTGCTGCATCTATTCAATCATCAAACTCATCATCGCGGCCAAGCGCATGCCTGTCTCTCCCTTCTTACTGGTGGTGAGCCGCCGTCGTTGGACTTGTTGGCCTTTCTAAGAGGCGGCGCAGCGCCAAACCTCGAAAAACTAATTGCCAGCAACCCAGCAGATTGCAAGAGAGATAAGGTGCGCGATGACCGCCCTGGTCCAAAGTCGCGCTCGCAAAGGGATTCGCCCTAGCGGTTGCCTCGCCTTCCTGCGAACTCCGACGGACCGGAAAGAGACCGTAGACACCCCATCCGGGGCAGAACAAGGCCGCCTCTAGACTTGCAGTCTAGGATTGGGGTGTCACCTAACTCACGATCGCGTCAATGGTCGATTTTTCGTCGCCGGCTCGTCGATCCCGTCGGAAGAGGATAAAATCGCATAAGAAACGCACAGTTCTGCTTGACCGTGGCTCCTCATTGACGTGAGAATCTCCATCGCTTTCAGAGGTTACAGGAGTACCCTTGGACATTGTTCTGGCGCTTCAGTTGGTCGCGGCGATCGTCATCGCGTTGTTCGTAGCATACAACATTTTTCATTACGTACTTTTTCTCTTGGTGACTCAACCGAAGGACGCGAGCAAGATCGGCCACGAATTGAATCAATTCGAGCAACGTCAACTGATCGAGTGGACACCGCAGCCGAGCGATTTTCTCAAGCACGACGACGAGAAGCGTACATACGATGACGTGTTCGGCGCGTATCGCGACGAGCAAGCGAACTACAGCACGTGCGTTTTCCCCCGCTTCGCGTTTTCGCGTCCCTACGAAGCCGAATACGTTCTTTTGAAGCCGAAGGAAGGGATGCGAGTGTTGGATCTCGGGTGCGGATCTGGCGCGGCGGCCTACTACCTCGCCAGCCGGCGAGACATCGAGATTGTGTGCGTGACCAATTCATCCGTACAGGCGGAAATCTGCCGGCGTAAATTTGCAAAACTGGGTGGGCGCGGACAGGTGATCGTCACCGACTTCGACAGTCTCGATCTCCCGAGTGAGAGTTTTGACGCCATCTACGCGCTCGAATCGATCGGCTACACCAAAAACTTGGACGCTTGGCTGGTGCAGTGCTGGCGGATGCTCAAGCCGGGAGGAAGCCTGTTAATCCGCTCACCGGGGTCGTTGGATCATTGTCGGCGTAAGGAGGATTACCTGAGCGTCACCGTCTTCTTCGAAAACTGGCGCTACAATTTTGTCGGCGCCAATCTTCTTGTCTACAAGATGCGCCGACTCGGCTTCAACCCGATCCGCTATCGGCGACTGCCATTCTGGGCCTGGGGCCTCACGTGGAACTTCATTCAACACTTGGTGTTGTGGAAGTACCGGCTAAAGATGCGCACATTCGTGGAATTGGAGCGGATCATTTGGCGCACTTCGAAGGTATTTGTCTTCGGCAACCCGTACAACACGGTGCTGGCTACCAAGCCCGAGGCAGCATCTTGCTCCCGGCAGACTCTTGCATCCTCAGAAGCATTGGATGGTGTTGCCGAGACTGACCGCTAAAGCGACCCTTCGTTCATTGCGGCCGAGGGCTGACATCATCTAAGAATCTCGAGGCGCGTGGTGGTTGATGGATTGGAAAAGCTGTGCGACAGATGTTTCTCCGCATCGTTCAGCCGTGTCGGGTTTGGCAGGATTAGGAAGCTCCTTGAATCCAATCGTCACATCTCTGAATGGACTGCCGGGTCGGTGGCACACTCAGATTTTTATCGACGAACTTAACAGAACTTCAGGAATTGCTCGGCGATTGGTCCGTGACTTCCGTTATTGGCACTTTTTAGACATGCCGACGGTCTGCGATTATGTCTGCTTTTGGGGTTAGACCAGAAGTGAGCAGCACGCGGTCAAAGCGACGCGGTTGACTCAATCCGGACATTGCCTTGGAACAGTTTATTGAGCGGTTCATCGGCTGCCGGGCTTGTAAAGCCGCTGAAGGACGCGCAGTTTTGTATCTACCCCCCGGGCAGCAGGGCGATTGCGCGGCATCAAATCATGATCAGGAACGGACTTTATCTAGCTGAGACGAGATTTTTGGACGGCGTGGAAGCCTACAACCGACACGTCATGGTGCTGCGTGATGGCACGATGCGCGGGGGCGGCGGATATTACTATACTGTCGGAAGCTACACTTGTTCTGACGGCAAGTGGAAAGGTGAAATGACGAGCCGAGAGCATTCACCTATTTCTGGAACGTATCCATGGGCACGAAAGACTATCACCATTGGATTTACTGGAACCTATTCAGATGACGGTGCCGAGTTCGAAGCCACGGCACTGGCTGGCAAGCAATCCTTTCGGTTCAAATCCGTCTACCGGTTGCTATTCGCGGATTGAAAGAGTTGGTTGCAGCCTGGATGCGCTCAACATGGTGGCCCGTCTTGCGCGACCAACATCAGCGCCGCAATGGTCGCTTGCCATTCGGGGATGGCAGATTGTCGATACTTGCCATGCCGACGAGTTGACTGATTGAACCTCCGCCAGTGTCGGTTATTGGGCCGATTCCGTTGAAAAAGGCGGCAGTAGTTTCGTCGTGAACGCCCGCTGTTCCGCGGACGAGTCGGCTTGATGAGGCTCACGCGGGCATCGGGATCAGCTTGGCCATCTTACGAAGGTTCTGAGCGGTTGCAGCGAGGGTGAACTCATCACGTGCGCCATTCGGACCCCTTAGTCGTAGCCGATCGAGCTTGAGAATGCGCTTGAGGTGCGCGAACAGCATCTCGATCTTCTTCCGGAGCCGACGTGAAGTGCGGCCTTCCCATGATCTTGCGATCTCGCGCGCCATGTCGCGAGCGCCCTCGTAGATCGAGCGCGGCACTTTGCGGGCCGGAGTGTTGGGGCAACACCTGCTTCTCAGAGCGCATGCTTGACAATCGTGCTTGCTCGCACGGTAGAGGATCGTCGCATCGTCGTTCACCGGCGTCCCTGTGGTGGTGAGGGTTTTGCCACCGGGGCAACGATAGATATCCCCGGCATGATCATAGGTGAAGTCCTCGCGCGAGAAGGTCCCGTCGGTGCGGGCCGACTTGTCGAAGACGGTCACGTGCGGCTCGATCCCGTGCTCGTAGAGCAGCCACCCCAGCATCTCGGCGGAGCCATAGGCGCTGTCACCAAGAATCCGGCCCGGATAAAGATCGAACCGTTCGAGCGAGCGTTGGATCATGCGCTTGGCGGCCAACACTTCCGCCTGGCGGATCGCCGTGGTCGCCTCGACATCGACGATGATCGCGTTCTCAACGTCGATCAAGTAGTTCGTCGAATACGCAAAGTAAGCTTGTCCGCCGTGCGCTCCCGTCCAGCGCGCCGCCGGATCGGAGGGCGACACGAACTTCGGCGTGACCTCCGTCGCAGCACCGAACGCGGCGTCATCAAGAACGGCAAGGTATTCATCGATTGCTCGACCCGCGGCCTCCGGTGGAAGCCCCTTGCTGCCTTCGATACCCTTCTGCCGATTGGCATCCGCTTTGATCAGGCTCGCGTCGACCGCGAACCCTTCGCCACCGACTAGCCGCTCCCGGATGCAGTGGCGCAAAACGGCCTCGAACACGCGACGGAAGAGATCGCTCTCACGGAAGCGGCCGTGCCTGTTCTTCGAGAAGGTCGAGTGATCGGGGACAGCCCCGTCCAGTCCCAGCCGGCAAAACCAGCGGTACGCCAGATTGAGGTGGACTTCATCGCAGAGGCGACGCTCCGATCGTATGCCGAAACAATAGCCCACCAGGAGCATCCTGATCATCAGTTCGGGATCGATCGAAGGTCGTCCGATGTTGCTGTAGAACGGCGCCAGCTCCCGTCGCAGGTCCTCAAGCTCTACGAACCTATCGATCGACCGGAGTAGGTGGTCGGCCGGGATGTGCCTTTCGAGCGAGAACTCATAGAACAACGCAGCTTGTTCGATTTGCCGATGCCCCATCATGACCTTCAGTCCTGCCAATTAGACAGACTGAATCACTGATATCTCTGCGTCGCAACAGCCGCCTTTTTCAACACAATCGGCCCTTAGCGGACCACCCCGCCCGAAGTCGGCAGGTCCGCTGGCGACTCCATTGCGGACGTGCGTTGCTGTCATCGTAACTGCTTCGCGGTAAAAGGACTTAGATTTTGAACACTTCGCGGTCCACATGAACCTTAGCGGTCCTGTACCTTCAAAGGTAATGATCTGCCGTAGAGCTACTAACTCTCGCATTCAAGGAGAGGAGTGGCTCCATAAAGTCGTTAGCGCGTGATTGAGCGGCTCTCCGGTGAACTGGATCTCGTGGCCCGCTCCTTCGATCACCATGCGGGAAGCGCCGATGCGTTGCGCTAGGTCGTCACAGATTGCGTCGAACCCTGCACTATGCCCACCCGATATCACGAGTTTAGGGAAGGAGGCAGACGCCAGCTTGGGAAGCGGCGGTTCAGCCTCCCAGATCGGCCGACCGCGGCGGAAGACGGGTGCGAGCGACACTGCAGCGGCGATCAGTTCGGGGGAAAGAGCGCTCGGATCACTTCCCACAATTTCCAGGAAACGAATGACCCATTCCTCGTCCGGAGCCTTCTGGTCCCAGAGAGATCGAACCTTTCCGACGAGTGTCCTCGCTGCTTCATTGTGCTGGCCCAATGCGAAGGTGGCCGGCTCCAGTAATGTAATAGATAGAGCCGCTTCGGGACGGCGGGCGGCGGCGAACAGCACGCCGAGACCACCGTAGGAATGCCCTACAAGGTGCGCGCCATTGCCCATCAGACGGGCAATGTCGTCGGCATCGACTAGAAAGTCCTCACCTTGAGCGGCGGGACTTCGCCCATAACCACGCCTGTCCGGAACTATCAGACGAAAGCCGCTGTCGGCCAGCGGTCGCTGAGCCTGCCACTCGTCGGATCCTGTTGCCAGCGAACCGTGCACTAACACGACGGGCACGCCCGACCCCCATGCTTCCATGAAAAAATCGCTCATTACTCGACCACCCTTTCAATTCGGCAAGGCTTAACTCCCTCCATTTCAGCTCACGACAGGGAGACCCAAATTGGGCCGGGTATTAGCCATAGGTCGAGAACGGATCGTAGGAGAAGGTGTCCGGGCGGATTGATCCGCAGCGATCACGAGGGGCCGATCCTATGAGAGCGTAACTGCCTGTTCATACTAGCAAACGTTCCGCGGACGTGGCAGCGGCATGACGGCTGAGCACCGGTCGTGCTGGACGTTAGAAAGGTGAGCGTCACGCTTCAAAGATTTGAAATCTGCAACAGCTTGCGGTCGCCAATCCAGGTTTTCGCAAGATTAGCCTGGGCCTTGCGCATGCCGGCGGCATCGCCGCGTGCCTTATGCAGCTCTGCCAGACCGTAATACGACCAGCCGTTGGCGGGTGCCCGCCGCAGCGCAAGCTCGAATTGCTGCTTCGCCTCAGCGTAGCGACCGGCCTGCAGCAAGGCTGCTGCAAGCGACTGCCGGATTGGATAATACCAATAAGGCGGTTCCGTATAAGGCAAGGCATCCTGCAAGTTAGCCGCCTGCTCGAACTGGACGACGGCGCCGCTCTTGTCGCCTTTACCCTGTGCCACGCGCCCCATGACTACGGTGCGCGCGATACGAAACACTTCCTGTACCGGTATATTGGATTCCTTCAGGAGCTTGAAGTCGGACTCGCGCTCCAATTTCTCGATCGCATCGGCCGCCGCCGTTGCGCCCTCGAACTTGCCCTGCGCTGCCAGCGCCACGCCGCGGGCATAGAGCCAGATCGCTTTGACGTACGGGACGGCATCACCCGGGTCTGGTAGCGCCAGGATGGCCTCCGGTGAACTGAACTGCGCGTGCGCGAAATAAGGCGCTGCTTTGACGGGCTGCACCAGCGCGATGCCGCGGGCGGCCTCATCCGGAATGAGCGTTCCCAGCTTCTCCGCGGCTGCAATTACGGTATTCCCGTCGCCCGCCATTTGCGCGGATGCCATCACGAAGTGCACGTTGTGCGGATAATAGCCCATCCTGTAGACGCCGGGAGGCGCGTTGGTGTCAGCCAGATATTTTTCGTCCACTGTGACAGCGGCCTTATTGTCCTGAAGAGCGTCCAGATAACGCCCGACACGATAATAGATGTGGCTCGGCATGTGCACGAGATGGCCGGCGCCTGGTACCGAATTGCGCAGGCGGTCGGCATAGGGCTCCGCGCGCTTGGGTCGGTCAGAGGCCTCGACCGCATGGATGTACAAATGGATCGCGCCGGCATGATTTGGATTGCGCGCCAGCACTCGCTCCAATGTCGGCACAATGGGTACGCTCTGCGGGTTGGGCTCGCGGCCAGCTGGCTTTTTCCAGTAATCCCACGGGCTGAGATCCATCACCGCTTCGGCATAAAGCGTGGCGATTTCGTTGTCGCTGGGAAATCGCGCCGCGGCTTTCGCCATTTCGGCGGCATAGGCCTTGTCGAGTGGCGCACGTTCCGCCTTGGCGTCATTGCTGTAGCGCACAGCGAGAGCGCTAATCAGCGCCTGCTCCCGAGACGTTACCTTGCCTGCTAGAGCTCGCGCCTTCTGTGTGGCGGCATAAGCGGGCGCGATGGCATCCTCCTGCATGGGCAGATTAATATTGGGGCCAAGCACCAATGCTTCGCCCCAGAAACACATGGCGCAATCGGGATCGAGCTTTTGCGCCTTGCGGAACGCGCGTTGCGCTTCCCCGTGATTGAAGGCGTAGGCCAGGCGCAGACCCTGATTGAAATAGGCTTGCGCCTTTTCGTTCTTGGTCGTGATCTTGTAAGTGATGGAGCCGAGGCCGTCCCATAGCGGCGGCTCGGTGTCTGCGAATGCCGGTGCAGAAGAGGCAGCACTCATCTCCGCGCGCGGCACTTCGGTTTGCGCAAGACGAAGCATCATGCCCGGTCGACCACTCGCGCCCGATGTCTTGCAGAGCGCGACATCCGGAGCAGCGAGGGAAATGTCCCTGGCGCTGGCGCCTGCGTCGGCGAGAGTTGCAATATTGTATGCCAGCAGCGCCGCCAACGAGGTGCCTGCGAGAGCTGCGGCTCCAGTGGAAGCAAGCAGCGTGCGTGAGTGCCTGGAGATGGCCATGTCGTGCTCCCAAACGTTCGTCTTATGGGTCCTAAGGCGTTTGGAAAGGTTCAATGATTGCTCCAAAATGTCGTGCGGGTGCAGCTAAGGCAACGATACTGTCCCAATGTTGCTGGCGCTGAAGCACCGCTCCCAGATGTCGATCAGCGAACACGGGCTTACTTTTAGGCGGACAACTAAACACGGCTGGCCAGAACTTCGGCTGTTGGGTCCGTACAGGCATCCCCTAACGCTCCCCACCGCGAGCCTTTCGATCGTTTCGTCCTTAACTTCCAATCACATTTGGTACCGGGCCTTGAGATGGGTGAGTTCTCGCAGAGACTTCGTGCTGATTGAATGTTGTTGACCGAAGTCAATGGCTTATCCATTACCTAGGCGGAAATTCGGAACCCCTACCCGTAGGCTGTATGTACCCCGGTTTTCACTGCATAGCGCTGAAACGAGTAAAGATCGTTTGGAAAAATTTCCGAGAGCGAGTAAGAGAAATAAATTCTTGCAAGTGACTCCGAGGATTCGAGTCGATTTCGTCTCGTCGCCGATGATCCCGTTTCGGCCAATTGGATGACGTCTACATATCATTTGGCGCAGCCATGCTGACAAAGGTCGCGCCATGCTTTTGCTTTTCGTGCGTGGTGTTTTTGTGCGGGGCTTCGACGACTAGAAAGATCGCCCGAGCAGGGATATTATTTTAAGCTTCAAGTATTTGATTTTATTTCTAGTTACGCGAACACTCGTCGTCGCGCGGCCGCGCTATGATCGGGGCCTTCCAGCAGGATAAAGGCGCTTCGCACGCTGGCGCTGTGCAGGGCTATCGGCCGGGGTCGGGCAAGGGGGTACGGCCCTTTTTGGGGCAGCGGGGGCTGTCACCGGCGAAGGGTGACATCGTCACTCTATTTCGGAACAAGGTGACAGGCTCTCACTCCTATTTTCGAAGGCTTCTCTATATTTGTCACCTTGTCACCCTAAAGGAATAAAAGGGATATAGAAACAACAGGGGATGCGATCACGGCGCGCCCCCTCCCATGGGGTCGTGACCGGGAAAAGTAGGGTGACAGGTGACAAATCCAAGAAATGCCTGCGGCACGAGGGTTTCTTGCATTTTGAGGGTGACCCGCGTGGTGACAACGGGTGACCCGTTACGGTTAGATCCTAAATTCCTGCTTCAATCTGATGCCTATAAAGCGCCCCTTGATCCGTTCGCCTTTCCCGCCTGTCGGCTTGAACGGGTCGTGCCAGCGGGTTTGGTTCGACGCGTATTTGACTCCGCGCGCCCGCAGCGCTGCAATCATGTCTTCCTTAAAGTCGTTTTTGTTGCGGCGTTCGCGCGGGCTTAGCTCCTCCCGCGCTGCCCATTCCCCGTAGACGTCGAAGATTAGCGGCACCGGGACCATATCTTCCCGCTTGCCCGTGATGACAAGGCATTCAGAGGCAAACCGAAGCGCCGGGGACTGCGCCAGCTTTACTTCGTGTTGTGCCACCTTGCCCTTCGCGCCGATAGTGAACTTGCCTTGCTCGCGGAGACGCTCCAGCCCCTTGATGGCCCAATTAGCGATTCCCGGACGTTCGGCCGCCAGCCGGTCGCGCAATGTGAGGTCTTCGCGACCCGCGAATGAAGTTTCGAACGTGAACACCAATTCGCGATTCGCCAGCGCGGACGAGTCGTCGATGAACTTAGGGTGACGGTTGGCGATAAGTCAGCTTCGCGGGGATTCGGACGTTCGGAAGCAAGGGCTTGTTCTTGCGGTTCACCGACAGCGCGTCATTGCCGCTGATGCTCTTGATGCGCTCAATGGCAGTGTTGCGCTTCGACGTCTCGGCGTCGGACGATCCGGGATGATAATCAGCTTTTTGTCGATCATGGCTTGCAGTCCGAAGTCGCCAGCAAGATCGTTGAGCGTGATCGAACCGCGATGCGCCTCGCCGGTGAGCCCTTCCAGCACGTTTTTTATTGTGCCCTTGCCGCCGCGCGACGCGCCGATAAGCGCCGCAATCTTTTCCAGTGACGTATCTGGAGTCAGCGTGTAGCCGAACCACTCTTGCAGAGTCGGATGGAACGACTGGTCTAAAACCTGCTTTAGAAACGCCAGCCACATCGGACATTCGGCGTCCGGGTCAAAATTCCAATCGGGAACTCCCGTGGCGAAGTAGTCGGGCGTCAATGGCATCAGCTTGCCGGTTTCCACATTGTAGATTCCATTGCCGGCCAAGATCAGATTGTTAGACGACGGCGCGTCGTCGGCTTTCTTGATCCATTGGAAAGGCATCGCGCTTGATCGAATGCCGCTTGTGATCTTCAGTTCGTCCATTCCCGCAATCTGACCCGACGTGCTGAGGTACTGACAACCCGGATCGGTCTGCCGAATCTCGGCTCGTAAGTCGTCCGGTTCCATCACGTCCCAATAATCGGAGTCGTTTGCCGTGTAGAAGTCGCCAGCGGCGAAGAGCAGCCGATAGGGTCGCGCTTCCTTGAAGATCAGCGCGTTCTGCGACGGCGTGTTTTGGTTTCGGGGGCCGCCATAGGCGATTTCCACCGGCCACGGTTCAAACATCGGAAAGGCGTGCTTAGACATTGTCGAAATCCCTTGCGGCGGTGTTGAACAGTTGGAAGACGACCAAGCCGGGGACTCGGAATTCCAAACACATGCTGCGTAGCGTGCCGATTCCTACACCGCTCCCGTGCGATGGGTCGAACGATTCCCAGCGCAGGCGATTGCGTGCGTCGGTGTCTTCATCGCCGTAGCCCTCGCCAGTTGAACAGAATTCAAAGAACAGTTCGGCCACGTCTTCATTGGCGTTGCAGGTGCTATTCAGCGCCATCGCGAAGCGCTGCCAGTTCGCGTTCCCCGACAGGTATTCGACGTCCAGATGTTCAAAAAGTAGTTTGGCCTTATCGACTCCGATGAAGCCGATTCCCTTGTCATTCGAATTGACGAAGCGGCGCGGCAGCGGCGGCAATCGTTCATCGAGTTCGGCGAGCGTGTAGCGTCGCGCGAAGTGGTCGATCTGGAGAATGCGGCTTGTGAACGGGGAGGCCTTCATGTGCCGAAAGCCGGGCATTCGGAAGACCCGCGCCCGGTCGGACACGGTCGGATCGCCGCCAAACTTCACGGCCATTCGCTTCGCGACGTTCTGCGCCAAAGCGAAATCGGTCGTCTGTTCGATCATAAATAGCGCTTGATGGCGGCCGGGGCGACGATCACGAGCTCGAAGAGCGGCCGTCCGAATCCGGACGGCTTTTTGTGGGCCAAGCGCCAGCATTGCCGCCGGCTTGGTTCGACTTTGTCAGTGGCTTTGCGACAGGCGGTCTTGGGCGCCTCGTAAATCAAAGTTGTGCCGCTGTACTGTTCTTGGAAGTCGTCCCTGACGATAAGCGGCTAGCGACGCGAATCATGGCCCTGACTTTTGGGACCGGGCATCATTCGCTCGATCCGGATGCATTTGAGCGAAGCTTCGGTCTGAAGGTCGTTCTCAACTCCGTAGCCCGTTCGAATTTGCGGAGCCTAGACATTGCTACGCTCGATGCCACCACCTTCCAGAAGCGCATTCAGGCCAGTCGGGATGCTGATTTGCAGGGATTTGGAGTCGACGTTGATCGCGATCTTTTGAGGCTGGCTGCAGGATCACCTAAGGATAATTCGTTCGCAAAATCCCTCGCGGGTAAAGACGCTCTAACACTGCACACAAAGACGTCGCCCGACGACGTGATTGATAAGTGCAAGATAGCGCTCAAACTCTATCATGCTACAGACTACAAAAAAGACTTCGGGTTTATCGACTTCGTAGCGCCCGTCCGACAACGAAATCTTCTTGAGCAACTGGAGCAGCAGCCTTCGCTGAATTGCGGAAATTGGTGAAGGGAAATGCATCGGACCTTCACATCGCGTTGCCGGATATACTGGGGCCCTGAGGAGGCGGTCGAGGTTGGGTATTTTGGCATTGGGTTAAGATCGGGACGAAGGCAGGCTTATGTGCAAATTGCGATTGAAGACTACGTTGATGAGCTCAAAGCAGGTCAGATCTCCGATATTGCAGACATGGCCGAACTTCGCGCGAGCCATGAGGTGCGCGTTATTGTCGATGGCGAGGGAGACAGAAAGCAGAAGCGCAAATCGTACGATTGCTTCGTCTATGAATTGACGCACAAAGGTGATACCTACGTTCTATTTGCCGGCGACTGGTTCGTGGTCGACAAGGCGTTTCACGCTGCTGTCGAAACGGATTTCCTCAAGCTGTTAGCAAAAAAGGCATTTGTGCCATCCACAAAAAGCAAGAGCGAACGTGATTTCATCGCGGAGCTCGATGCCCGCAAAACCTTGCTCAATCTTGATCAAGTCAAACTCTCGCCGGCAGGGGCGCCTGGTGCCAATCTTGAACCATGCGATTTTCTTTCGACAACCAGGCAATTTATCCATCTAAAGGATGGTCACGGATCAGCGCCAATTAGTCATCTCTGGAATCAGGGCGTTGTGTCTGCCGAAAGCTTCATTCGTGATGAGAAGTTTCGGATAGACCTCCGTAAGGAAGTAAAGAAGCGCCAGGCGCAATCCAAGAAGACGGGCTTTGATGCCATTCTGCCAGACGGTCGCTCGAAGCCAGTCCCGGGCGAATACACTGTGGTTTTTGGAATTATGCGTGACCGATACAAGAGATCCGGAGCGATCAGCCTTCCCTTTTTCAGCAAGGGATGGCGAAGGCAAAGAAGAGATCAAGCCGCGGACGCAAGCAGGACCGGCCGCGGGTCGCCGGTGGGCAGGATTACGAGGTGCGCTACACGGCGAAGAAGACGAAGAGGTCGGCAGGTGCGGTGAAGAAGGCGGTGAAGAAGGTCGGCAGCAGCCGCAAGCGGGTCGAGCGTCGGCTTGGACGTTAGGAACGCGATCGAGGCTGGCGGGTTGAGCCGATATCGCACCGCTTCCCCCAGGGTGCGATTCCTCAGTCACAAGGGTCTCGGGGTCGCCGCTCGAGGCCCTTCTCCTTTCATTGCGTGCGCCGAGCACGACGAATGCCGCCAAGGCGGCAATTTTTTGGCTCTGGCGATTATAGGAGGAATTTGACGCCGATCATCGTTTCGGTTCGCCAAATAGCTATGCATCTGATGCGGTCAGAGGCGACGACCAGTGTAAACTGTGCCGGAAGGCTGCTCGTGCTGACTAACTGCAAGGCCGCTCCAGTCTCAGACCGGTTACGAACGAGACAGGCAATCGCGTGCCCGCTAAACTCAATGCTTCCAGATTTCAAAACGCTTCATCCGATCAGGCGCAACGATCCCGTTTCGAGGGCTGCGAACCTGGGGATTTTAACCACTCATTCAAGCGCGCTGCGTGTTCAGCCTGGCGGGCACGCCTCAGGAGCAGTTCCTGAGCCGTGCCGGGAGGAAGCGCCTCGGCCGCCTCTCTAAAGCGGTGAGCCTCTTCCGCTAACCGTTCTCCAAAGCTTTTTTCATGCTTAATGCGGCGACGTTTCTGCATACGCTGCTCCATTCCATTTGGTGAAGGCGGGAGCGCGTCGTTGCGATCTCATCACCGAAGATGCCTGGGCCGGGCGGTGATGGCTGGTATGATAGTCCAACTGGAAACGTCGGCTGTTCGCTACCCGACTTAAGGGCTCATTCCTTCGGAGGGGCTGGTATGAGTGCTCCGAGTGGAACGACAGCCGTTTCACTCAAGTTGAGTGACTGTAGCCGATGGCGCGCAAGGCTGAATTTCGACGCGGCCCTTTGTAGGTGAAATTGTTGCAGCTGAGTTAGCTGCGTTGACGCACGGGCCTTCACACGATTTTGCCGCTTTATCCCGGCATGATGATTCGGCGCTCGAAAGAACGCAAGGACGGCTCTGGCACATTAGCCCCCAAGCCCCTCGCCAGAGCCGTTTCATCAAGACCCGTGTTCGCTGAGGCTCCTTTAATGGCATGGCTTCCGCTATGCAGCGATCTCGTTCTGCGATTGTCCTGGAAGTCATCACCGCGGCGGCGGTGGTCGTGCTCGTCGTGTACGTGATATTCCCACCCAACTAGCCAGCGGTGCCAGACGCCCGCGCCGCGTGGGGGCGGACAGAAACTCTATTGTCGGGAGGCTTTAGGCGAACAGCTCAGATCCTGCTGGTGTGAAGATTACAAGGTCCTGGATTCGTGCATCGTTCAGCCAGCAGCGTTCGATTAGATCGGGCTTGCATCGCCGGGACGTCGTCAGGATCGGCCGGATTTCTATTGCAGTTCGGGCAAGGTGCGCCGGCGCCGCCGCAACCACAGGCCCTTTCTCCCAAGAACGGCCGATCGAGGTGATTTTCACAAACCCACCGGCACCGAGGACAGTACCTCATCAATTCCGCCCGCTAGCAAAGGAAGACCAATGTCCGGTGCTGTCATTGCGTTCCGGCGCGGTTAACTTTTGTTGTAGCGAGAGACGGCTGTCCGGTGCTGTAATTTCGGCGCGGCCCTTTGTGCTGGTCACACACGCAAGGGCTGGCCTCCAGGGGCCTTGGCTCCACTCCTCAGCCCCCACTCTCGGGTCAAAATTTTCGTCATGGGTCAGAGCGGCTCACTTTTACGGAGCCGACGGCGGAGTCATGGTCCGCCGCCGACCGCGACATAGATGCCGCACCCGCGGTGTCGGAGGCCTCCGGTTAGCGTCGGCGCGCTCACTGACGGCCGCCCCGTGGTGAGCGGGAGACGGCTCCGCTCACCCCGGAGCCGTCTCCATTCGCGCCGAAATCTCCTCGAACAAACGCGGCCCCGGGGGGACTACGAGGGACCGCGAGTTCCAAAGTTCATTTGGAGTCGACGATGTTTAAGGTGTGCCGCTCTCACTTCGGCACAGACGCGCAACACCTTCAGGGCGGGATCGTTCCTACCAGCGTTGCCTGCCGTACCAGTCGTTGGGGCGAAAATGGTAGGCCTGCACTATTGAGCTGCTGCAATCCCCCGGCGATAATGCGCGCCTGGGGGCGAGATGGACTGGTCATTTCTGATAGTGCTGGCGATCGCGGGCGGGTTCTTCCTATGGCGCCAGTCGAAGAACGCGGAAGCCGCGAAAGTCGCCAACGCGAGGTTGGAGAGAGGCACACGCCTGTATCAGCGCATCAAGGAGGGAATGCGGGAGTACCATTGGCGAGAGCGCGAGCAGCCTTTGTGGCGAGCGAAGCACGGCGAGTTAGTGTTTGAGACCGCTCACATGTCGGCTTTCCATGTCAGCCATGTGGGCTTCTATTTCAAAGACCTCGATGAATATGGGCTCTACGGCTTCTTCGCAGGTAACGGCGACGAATTCTTCGAGAGCTACTACCGCACGGACAGAACCTTCCAAGAGGAAGGGCAGCTACTGCATAAGATGAGTGACCTTTAACCGCCGGCATGGCATCGCCGCTGTCGGGGGATAAGCGGACATCGCGATTTATGAGGCCACGCGCAAGGCAAATAGATCAGCGCCGCCCTGCTTATGAAAACGAGTCCTTCACGCGGTTTATCGCCGGGTGTTTCCGATTCTTCATCTTAATCCAGTCCGCGGATCGCCCGGCATGGTAGCGGCTGTCAGCGCGCTTGGACACGAGCCCCTCACCGGCCGATTGGGGACCTTGGTCCCGCGCGTCGGAACGCAAGGATCGAACGCAAACATACGCATGCGGGATAAATAGGCAACCGCGGGGGGAAATGCGAGGCTGAGTTAGACCAGTTGGAGGGTCAACTGACGCCGATCTCGGTCCTCGTGCCGTTCGACGAAATCACCTCGACCAGATGCGCTGCGACCACCCGGTAGCCGGGTCTAGTTGACGGTTCCAAGATAAGCGCGCCTTGTCGTCGTTCACCCCAGGGGACACCGAGGGTAAGTCATGACCGACCAGACCATCCGACGCCTCATCGCCGCTGTAGTTGTCGTCTGCACCTTCATGATCGTGAACCACATCTGGATTGCCATCGGTCCCGACTAGCAGAAGTCCACTTGGTCCCGCGCGTCGGAATGCAAGGATCGAGCGCGCACGTACGCATGCGGGATAAATAGGCAACCGCAGGCAAAATGCGAGTCTGATTAGACCAGCCGAAGGCTCAACTGACGCCGATCCTGCCCTTCGTGCCTTTCGACGAAATCCGAGATCGCGGCTGGCAGCTCGCGCAGCTGCAGATCGCAGCGGCGGCGCAGTTCGCGGGCGACGTCTTCGGAAACATCTTCCGACCAGCGTTCGGCGGTGTTGAAGGCGACGACGCGGATCGGGTTGCTGTATTGGCCGGCTAACAGGTTTTGAATGACGGTCTCGAGATCCGTGGCTCGTAATCGGCTTCACGCCAGGCCCGGCCTAATCGGCCGAAATCATCCGCGACCAAATAGACCGTCGCATCGTTGTCGTTCGGGACGATCGACGGCGTCCAACTAGACTTACGCATATGAACTCCACGCAATACGGTTTCAAATTGACCTGCGCTGAATCGTTCCGAACTGAGGCGGCCTTTATTTTACTGCTTGGTCAAAATTGACCAGCGGGATTGCTGAAAATAATCCAGGCTCTGGGTCATGACCTTTGAAGCGACAAAGCTCACCCATGAAAAGCTCACCCATGAAGAGTTTGCCTCCCTGCTCGCGGTCGGCAACGCCCGTGTACATGGGCCTGCACCCGCGATCCCCGCTGAACATAGTGCCCGATTGATCGCGTTGGGCTACGTCTTTCATCTCGAAGGTAGGCTGCGGATGACCACGCCCGGCAGAGTGCGGATATATGTTGGCAACTCGCCAATTGAGGCGGCCTGAAAGGTTCAGAATGACGTCTAAAATCAAAGAACATAAGTGCGTTGCTTGCAACGGAACGGGCTTCCCCGACGTGATGCAGCCGGTACAACCGGACCGCAAAATCTATCCCGTCAAATGCACGGCCTGCGCCGGCAAGGGAAGGATTACGGACGTCAACTGAGGCGGCTTTACCGTTCTGGATCGAATTGCGCGACCTTACGACCTTCCCGCCATAGCTCTATGGTGTGAAAGTCGCACTTCACCCCCGTCCGCGCGACCACCTTGAAGACTCCTTGGAAGGGCTTCAGCTCTGCCGCTGGGGCAAGGCAGCGAACTGAAGATGGTTTCAAATGGCCGGCATGGCCCGATTGACGCCAAACTGGAGCGGTTCTTTTTGAAGGTGCCTAAAGGGATCGATTTCCATCCACTCGCGCAAGACAAGATAGGTCTCTACATTCAGGGGCTTGTGTCGTTCGGCTCGATACAAGATCGAATGATCGTCCAACCCCATGTGACGCGCGACCTCACGCAAACTTAGCCCCCTAGTCTCGCGTGTGTTCTTAAAGTCGCGGCTAGAATTCTCCCAGTCGATCCTCACTTCACTCCGGCCCCTTCCTACCTTTCGTTGCGAGCAGCGGCGCTGCTCATCCTAAGATTACTCATCTTAGCGAGAGGCGAAAGGCGCACGGTAAGTTGCAGACCTAATGGCTCTCCCGTTGATCGCCGGGATACCAAGGTTCGCTGTCATTCTTAGTCGTAGAATTGGAGCGTCGCAGTCGGACCAGGTGGCCGCGCTTGTAGGGAGAGCCTCGCAGTTCCGAACAGGGGCGACAAGCCATGCGGCGCTCAAGTTGCCAGACCGGCGTTTCCTTCGGCCGGCGGATAATGGTCAGGTCAACCGTGCTATGCGTGCTGCAGCCGTCGCACTTCACCTCGAGATAGCGGAACCCGGCATTGAGAGCGTCTCCAATCACCGGCGATGGCTGGGCGGGACCACCATAGCCGCGCAACCTGAAATTCCATGCTTCGCAGGCAGCGACGTCCGCTGCCAAGCGCAGTTCTTTCGCGCGCTGCTCGGCCGCGGCGATTGTGGCGCCCCACAGGCGTTCCTTCGAGACAGATCCCATGGCGCCCATGAAAGCGCGACGCCGCGACGGTGTCGAATCCTCTAGATGTTGGGCCCAGGAGGCGAAAGCGAGCGCATCAGCTAGGCGAACAGCTCGGCGCCCGGCCGTCGTGAAGGTAGAGTAGGACTAGGCTTCGATCCGCGGTTCGCTTTCAATCGCACCGGTGCCGATCAGCCATTCTCGCTCCTTTGCGAGCAGGCGGTAGCAGGCTGCGATGTCGCTATATCGCTTTCTCAGCACGTCGACGGCAGCCGCTGCGGCTAGCGCTTCGAATTCGTCCTCTCTCCAAATACTCCACGACGCTACGCACCTTGCCCTCGTCACCCGATAGCTGCCGTCGCACCTTGCGGGGGGCAATCAACGCTGGGGCCGCCATTCCAATGCGCCATGCAGGGGGGCGTGGCGCCCCCATCAACGCGAACGGTGGCAGGTCCGTTCCTGGCGAGCCCTAGACCGCCTCGTAAGCTGTTGGCTGCTTTTCAGGAGTCTTCGGAATTTTGAATGTCATGGGGAAGGTGCCATCTACCAAACGCTCGTAATCCGATTGCTCCTCGGACAGACGCCTTTCAATAAATTGACGCTCTAGATGTGAGCTTTCAGGAGGTTGTCCATCCAGTCCTGAACGAGGAAGCTGAAGTTGTCGAAGCTTTAGCCAATCCCCGGAGGACCGAATGGACACCCATAAGAATGCGCCTCTGACGCCGAAAGGTCGAGAGGCCATGGTGCGGAGCGTGATCGAGGGCGGCCTGACGAAGGCCGCAGCCGCGCTCCGGTTCAACGTCACAGCGAAGACGGTCGCCAAATGGGTCAAGCGCTCCCGGGAGGAAGGTGTTGATGGGTTGCGTGATCGCTCCTCACGGCCCCATTCATTGCCAGGCCAAACCCTGCCTGCCACATGCGCTGCGGTCGAGGCGCTGCGCCGACAGCGCCACACGGGCAAGCAGATCGCGGCCGAACTCGGCATCTCTCCGGCGACTGTCAGTCGTGTCCTGCGGCGACTGGGATTGAACCGGTTGCGCGACCTGGAACCGGCCGAACCGGTGCGGCGCTACGAGCGTGAACATCCCGGCGAACTGATCCACATCGACATCAAAAAGCTCGGCAAGTTCAACCAGGTAGGCCATCGCATCACCGGCGATCGAACCGGTCAGAGCAACCTGCGTGCCCGCGGCGAAGGGCCTGGCTGGGAATACGTCCACGTCTGTATCGACGATGCTTCCCGGATCGCCTTCAGCAAGGTCATGAAGAGCGAACGGCAGGGTTGCGCCGTGGCCTTCCTCAAAGCTGCGATCGCTTACTACGCCAGCCTGGACGTCAGGGTCGAGCGGGTGATGACCGACAACGGTTCTTGCTATAAATCGCGCGCCTTCCGCAAAGCCTGCCAGCGCCTCGGCCTCAAGCACATTCGCACCAAGCCATACACGCCGAAGACCAACGGTAAGGCCGAACGCTTCATTCAGACCAGCTTGCGCGAGTGGGCTTATGCCCGCGCCTACAACACCTCAGGAGAACGCGCCGCCGAACTGCCAAGATGGCTTCACCGCTACAATTGGCATCGCCCTCATGGCAGTATCGGCGCGATGCCACCCATCAGCAGACTCGCTCTAACCGGGAACAACCTGTTGAGGCTCCACATCTAGATCAGTAAGCTTGGTTTGGAGCAAACGCCGGTAGCGGGCGATATTATTGCGATGGGTTCGTAAGCGGGCAATGTTTTCGTCCATCATCGTCGTCATCCTTTGACGGTCGTTACAGCTTTCCCTTTTGGTAGAGGGGCGATGCCCCCGGCGAAAAAATTAGGCGCGGGCCGCAACCTGTCAAGAGGCTTGGCGGGGTAGTCCTTTGGGCGACGGGGCAGGGAGGCGTCGGATACGACCTGCAACGGTTAGTTAGGTCTGGCGCGTGTCGTTCGGAAGTGTCCGGGGCCTTCCTCACCCCCGGGCGCGCCTCTATTCCACAAGGCGAAGAGTTCGGCGCCGTTGCATTCGATCGAGAGCAAGGACAACCTCATCTCTATCGAGGACGGCGATGAGCCTGTGCACTGTACGCGTAGCGTCGTGTGGACCTGGTGAGTCCGGAATTGGCCCTGGCTGTGTGAAAACGCTGTGCCGCTGTTATGATTCTCCCCGTGATTCTAGGGGGGGATCGATGAGGCGCTTCGTTGAGGAGGCCGATCGCGGGCAATGGACGCTACTGCCCGAGTGCCTCGATGATTTCATTGACGAGAGCAACCCCGTCCGCGTGATCGACGTGTTTGTCGGTGCGCTCGATTTGGCTGAGATGAGCTTTGAAGGAGTGGAGCCGGCGGCGACTGGTCGGCCCTCGTACCATCCCTCGGTTCTGCTTAAGCTTTACATTTACGGCTACCTAAACCGGGTGCAGTCGAGCCGCCGGCTCGAACGAGAAGCCGGACGCAATGTCGAGGTGATGTGGCTGCTGGGCCGGCTCGCTCCCGATCACAAGACGATCGCGGACTTCCGGAAAGACAACGGCTTGGCGCTTCGCAAGGTCTGTGCGCGCTTCGTCGAACTCTGCCGCGAAATGGGGCTTCTAGGGACGGCGAGCGTCGCCATCGATGGCAGCAAGTTCAAGGCCGTGAACAATCGGGACAGGAACTTCACAAAGGCGAAGGTGCAACGGGGCGTGCTCAGCTTGAGGAGAGCGTCGCCCGCTATCTGAGCCAGCTTGACACGGCCGATCGACAGGAGCCAAGCGAGGCGCTGGCCGCAAAGGTAACAAGGCTCACCGAGAAGCTGACGAAGCTCAAGGAGGAAATGGGCAAGCTTGCGGTTTACGAGAAGCAGATGCTGGATTCGCCGGACCAGCAAATCTCCCTGACCGATCCGGACAGCCGTTCGATGGCGACGAGTGGCCGGGGTTCCGGCGTTGTCGGCTATAATGTGCAGGTCGCCGTTGATACCGAGCATCATCTGATTGTGACGCACGAGGTCACGAACAGCGGCTCAGATCGGGCGCAACTGGCCAATATGGCCAAGCAGGCGAAGGGTGTTCTAAAGACCGAGACGCTCGAGGCCGTTGCCGATCGCGGCTACTTCAGCAGCCTGGAGATCCTCGCCTGCCACGAGGCCGGCATCACGGTAACTCTGCCCAAGCCGCAGACCTCGGGCGCCAAGTCAGATGGCCGCTTCGGCAAGCAGGACTTTGTCTATTTGCCAGAGCAGGACGCCTATCGCTGTCCAGCTGGAGAGCAACTGCCATATCGCTTTACGAGCGAGGAAGACGGCAAGCGGCTACGGCGCTACTGGACCTCGGCCTGTCAAAATTGTTCGCTCAAATCGCGGTGCACGACCGGGCCAGAGCGGCGGATTACGCGATGGGAGCATGAGCATCTGCTCGACGCTGTGCAGCAGCGCCTTGATTCAAACCCACAAGCCATGCGCCGGCGTCGCGAGACGGTCGAGCATCCGTTCGGCACGATGAAGGCCCGCATGGGAGCGACACACTTCCTCACCAAAACGCTTCCAAAAGTAGCAGCCGAGATGGCGCTCTCGGTGCTGGCCTATAATCTGACACGGGTCATGAACATCGTCGGGACCAAGCCGCTGATGGCTGCGATCGCAGCCTGAGATCGAACCGGTCCTGGCTTCTCTCCAACCTCCCTGGGAAGGATGTTTTTACACGGCCAAGACCCGGAGCGGACATCTGTCTCTTACACCGCGCTCCCCCGGCTACACAAAAAAGCCCGTAGTGCGCTCAACCAGCCAGTAGGCCGCTACGATGCCTATGGCATAGGCGACGGCCACATCCAGCCGGTCAAGGGCTGGCTGTATGCGCACAGGCTGCAATAATTGTGAGGCCACATAGCGTAACAACGATATTAACGACAAGACTGCGGCGACGAAGATGAGCTGCCCAATCTCCACCCCAACATTGAAAAACAGCAGCGCAATGGGGATCGCATGTTGAGGTAATCCCACCTCCGCCAGCGCTCCGGCGAAGCCAAAACCGTGTAAAAGCCCAAAGCTGAAGGCGACCAGCCATGGCATACGCGCCGTCAGACTTGGCTTTCCGCGCCGTGCGTTCAGAATCTCGACCGAAACAAGCATAATGCTAAGCGCTATGGCTGCTTCAAGAGGCGGACCCGGCACGTTCACGAAACCGAGCGTCGCCGCGGAAAGCGTAATGCTGTGCGCGATGGTGAATGCCGTCACTGTAAGGGCGACGCGGGCCCAGCCTCGAACGAGGATCACCAGCGCCAGCACAAAGAGCAGGTGATCGAAGCCGAAAAGGATGTGTTCGACGCCAAGGCGCAGATAAGTTGCAGCCACCTCGCCCGCGCCTGGCGTGGCCTGAACAATGAACGTCGTCTTCGTCGGAAACAGCCGCTCGGTCTGTACTGCGCCGGTAAGGCTTTCGATCCGTACGAGTACATCAGTCAATGTGGCCGAAAGGCCCTCAATCGATACCGCCTGCCCGGCGAGCCCTCCATCCCGCCGAATGGTACGGCGTTCGATATAGGCACCCTCTCTGAACGACGCCCGGGGCGGCGCTACATCTTGAGTGCCTTCGGGCAGCTTGATGTAGATCGCGAGCCGCAAATCTTCCCCCCGCGCGGGGATCTTGAAAAGCAGATTAAAGGCGTCAGGGCTGGTCTGGCGCATTTCAAGATAGCCAGGCCGAAGTTCATCCGAGAAGGCAAGTTGCGGCAGCAGCACCGTCAGGACGGCAAAGAGAAAACGGAAACGATTCATCGGCTGACGGCCTCCGCCGCCTTTTCCCGAGGCGCCTCCACCACGATTTCGTAGCGCTCCCGCAGCGAGGCATAAAGTTTCTGCTCCGCCTCAAGGCGCCGCGCATTCGCCCACTCACGGCGGACGGCTGGCCGGACATCATCGAGCGGTGGCAGGCCGCCCGGCACTCGTTCGCTGACAAAGACGAAATGCTGCCCAAAGCCCGAAGCAACCGGTCCCTGCCAGCGGCCCTCTTCCATAGCGAGGATCCGCTTGGCAAACCTTTCACCAAATTGGTTCATTACCTTCGTTGCCGAGACGGCACGAAACTCTTCGCCAAGCAGGAAGGGATCGCCGAGTGCCGTCGCATCTACAGCCGCGTCGGCGCGAGCCAGGATGCTCGCAACCTGTTTGCTATCGCTGTCGATGGTACTTTGGCGCCGCGTTGCACTCAGGAATACGTGACGGAAGGTGAGATGGTCGTCGGCTCTGAAGCGCTCCGGATTGGAGGCGAGATAGGCCGCAAGCTGGTCATCATTCGGCTCCGGTACGGACATGTCCTCGGCGAGAAATTCCATCTTCTGCCGCACGCGGCGGCGAATGACGGCGTCGTCGCGGTCCAGTCCAGCCGCCCTGCCTTCGCGGTAGAAAACTTCGTCGCGGATGTAGTCCTCAATCAGACCCTGCAGTTCCTGCTCGCTCGGCGGCCGTCGCCACGTCCGCGCAAATCCGTCGCCGAGGTTGGCGATCCGCGAGGCGGAAACAACGATTTTCTCGGGCGCCTCCGCGCTTTGCTTGCCGACCAAGCCGTAGAGCGCGAACAGCATTGTACCGAGAGCGAGGAACTGGAGTAATGGCTCCCTCAGCAGCCGAGCGATCAAGGGGTGTACCAGATCGGTGAAGTGTATGCGCGTTCTGTGGTAGTCATCGTAGCTTCCGCCGGCATCTTGATACCGAAGTATTTTGCGTCATAGGCCGTCCAGCGCGGGGTCGGAATTTCGATCACGCGCACATAGTAGAAGGCGCGCAACGCCGGATCGAAGTCGGGATCCTCCCAGACGGTGATCATCTCGCCCGTGCCGATCGTGTTGGTCCATGTAGCGTTGGCGACATTGACCGTGCTCCCGACCGCTGTTCTGCTGCGGCCGTCGGCATCGATCTTGCGGCCTCCCGATACCGCAACGTCATAAATTCGCTCCTGCGTCTGGCCGTCTTTTCCGGCCCAGCCCTTGATGACCTGGATGCGGTCCAGATTTGCACCGATCGGATCCTTCAATGCGGCGACAAGGAAGGTGGGCGACTTTCCATTTGGCGCGTTGTTCAACTCTCCGCCCATCGGCACGCCTTTGGTGTAGCCAATTCGCGCCGGCGTGCGGTTGTTGGCATCCGCAGTCTCAAAATCCCACCCGCCGAAGAAGCGAACGGCCATGCGCGGACCGGTGGTGGCATAGGTCTCGCGCCGCTTCATGGCGTCGAAAATCGCTTCCCGGGTATTTTCCGTGGCCCATACCGCAGCATAGCCGGATGACGTCTGCTCCCAGCCCATGATGACGCCCTTGTCGGTTTTGGCGAAGGGATGCGTCGCCCGGTCCGGACTTGGTTCGGCAGAAGATGTCTTGCCGAAGAAGTTATCCTCCTCGACCCCCGCAAGCCCGGTATGAGCATCGGTGCTGCCGACCAGACCAAACTTGTAAGGATTAACCCCGAGTTCAGCTTCCATCTTGAGGCCGTTTTTCAGTGCCGAGCGGACGTATTCGAATTCAAGCATTTCAGGTTTTTTGACTACGGTGAGATCAAGGTTACCCTTGTCCCAGCGCTCAAAGTTCGCGAACTCGTCGTTAGGCGAAAGAAATGGATGGGTTTCGCCATCACCTTTGATCTGCGTGGCTTCGTAAAGCGGCTCCCAGCGCACGCGGTTCTCCGCATATTCGCGGTCGATTCGCTTGCCATTGAAGCTTTCGATAATGGGAAACATCCGGCCGTTGCTCAGATTGCCGTTGTGGGCAAGCGCGAGAAGTTCGGCGCCGGTTTTTTCCTCAACCATCGCCATCCACTTCCAGAGGTCACGAGGATTTGCACTACCGAGCGGGGGTTG
Source organism: Bradyrhizobium sp. CCBAU 051011 (assembly GCF_009930815.1). Classification (NCBI taxonomy): domain Bacteria; kingdom Pseudomonadati; phylum Pseudomonadota; class Alphaproteobacteria; order Hyphomicrobiales; family Nitrobacteraceae; genus Bradyrhizobium; species Bradyrhizobium sp. CCBAU 051011. Next base: position 4,256,940 of record NZ_CP022222.1, read on the forward strand.
CGTGGTGAAGGGTTCGATAAGGCCCGCTTTGGCTCCGTTGTCGCGCCAGATGACATTGCGATGAAGGTTGTTACCGCCCTCGCCCGAGGTCCACTCATAGCCGATGAAAGCAGTGAAACGGCCCGGTTCATTAGCTTCGTCGGCCGCCTTGATCGTTTCGCGCCAGGCACTGCGATAGGCCGGCGTTCCCGGCGTGGGGAAGCCCTTGGGCAATTGTCCCTTGCCGAAGCTTGTAATGATATCGATGGCGGCCTGGGCACCCTTGCCCGAAGTGATCTCGTCGTACCACTTGCGGCCCTGCGGCGTCGCCAGCAGGGTCGGATCGCCTCCCATCAGTTGCGGGAAAAAGCCCATGCCGTCGGAATGGTCCGTTACCACCATGAAATCCAGCGGACGCGAAAGTTTCGCGCGCTGTCCGCTGGAAGCGATCACTTCCTCGCCCTTGGCAAAGCGATAAGCGTCCTTTGGGCCAAGCCGAGCGCCGAACGCGCCGGCGTCCATCGAGAAAGAGGTGTGCGTGTGCGTGTCGCCGAAGTACGGCCGTGTCGGGAAATTGCGTCCCGCATACGGCGAGTAAGGCGGCTTGGTGGGGAACGCCTTGTCGGCGCTCTCCCTGTCGAACGTGCCAATGTCCGTCGTTACATCTTCTGCTGCGACATTCGTGGCAAACGCGCCTGCGGCACAAACGAAAGCCAGCACGGCTCCGGAAATGGAGGACAAACGGAACAGCATCAGTGCGCTCCTACAATCCCGGTGAAATATCGCGGCAAGGATATCAGTTCAGCGGATGACCTGGTCAAAGATATTGGAGGCAGGTGATGTCTTTAATAATTCGATTTAACGCGACGTTAGGCTTTCTCTAAACCGCTTGGAAGCCCGCAATGCCAAATCAGTTAGGGCAGCCACACTGCCGCTTATTCGCTGCGGCGATTCCTCCAGGTTAGTTTCTCATAGCCCTATGCGCGCATAGACTGTAGCTTCGGCGAAGGTACGCACTTGTGCACTGTCGGGATTTGCGGATGCAGGCCGCAAAAAATGGAGGCCATCCATGAAGCGGACGACGAGACATCTCGAAGGACGCCAAATGAAGCTTTCGATCACGTTGTCGGCGCTGCTGACAGCTGGGTTCGTGGCCGCAAGTACTGAACAGGCCAGTGCCGTAGTCTACTGCCAATACGTTGCGTATCCTGCCGGGTGCGTCGTAAGGCCCGGCGTGGTGCTGCGGCCGCGGCCGGTCGCGCGAGCCGTGGTAACCCCCGGCGTCGGCGCCGTAGGTGTTGGAGTTCGGCGCGGAACACCGATGAATCGTGGCGGTCCCGTCAATCGAGTCGGCAGGCGCTGATATCCCGAGCCGTACTGCACGCGCAGCATCCAGGCGGACGCGTGCAAATCTCGCATGTTCGTGTTGGCACAAGCTGACCTAACGGTCCCTTGATCCATAGCGGTCGATTTAGTCCGCAAAACATTACTCTCCGTGGCTTCTTCCGTTTTCTGAAAGAGTGCCATCACGAAAGGGAGAGAATAGATGAAAATCCCGGCACGAATAATCCTGATTGTCCTGGCGATGATCAGTCTACAATCAGTATCTCCCGCACAGGTGCCCAGCCTCTCGATCACTCCAGAGCAGTTGCAGGAGCTTGAGAAGAAGGGGTTTCAGGCAGATCCGAAGATATTGCAGGATATTGCCACCGCCGGCCGACCACTCGGACGTTGGAAGGAAGGGCTCATGTTTGACGGCATCGCACCGATGCCGTGGCTGAAGAGCGCAGCCAACTGGACCCCAGGCACGGAAGAGGTGCAGCCGGAAGAAATCCGCGTCACCTTCATGGGAAGTTCGCCCTTGCCACGACCAGGCCAAATGGGCACGTCGATCTATGTCGAGCTTGGCAATGGCGACCGCTTCATCTTCGATTTCGGCCCCGGCTCCATCGCTAACTATCTGGCTTCCCGCGTACCGCTGAACCAGATCAACGACATCTTCATTACCCATCTGCATTGGGATCATTTCGCTTCTGTGCCGTATGCCTTCGTGTTTGGCGCCTGGGGTGGCCGCTGGCATGAAACCTTCCGGATTAATGGCCCCTCCGGAAGGACCCCGAAACACGGCATCAATCATATGGTGTATCATATGAAGGAGATGTTGTTTTGGCACATGGAGAACTTCAGTGCCGGTAGCCCGATTGGCAAAGGCTATGACATCGAAGTCAACGAGTTTGACTACACAAATGACGGCGGTGTGGCCTACGAAAAGAACGGTGTAAGGATTACCCATTGGCAACAATCCCATGGGAGCGATGGCGCCTCGGCATATCGTCTTGATTGGAACGGCATGTGCGTGGCGTTCACCGGAGACGGTCGCCCCAATTCCCTGACAATCACGTACGCCAAGGGCTGCGACCTGCTGATCACCGAAATTCAGCCGGAGACGGTGGCCATCAGTTCGTCGGTGTCGGGCACCATGCCCCTGACTTCCCGCACTACCATTGATGGCTGGCATAATCCCGCCTACGCCGCTGGTTACCTGTACAATGAAGTGAAGCCGCGCCTCGCTATGGCAACTCACGTGTCCTATGACGAGTACGTGATTCCCGAACTCGTGGCAGAAGTGCGCCACCATTGGAAGGGGCCCTTCCAGTTCGGCGCGCCGGACATGGTAGTCGTGAACATGACCAAGGACCAAATCTGGGTGCGGGATGGCGTCGTGCCCAAGTATCCGAACATGGCGCCGCCCCAGTTTGATGTATCGACATCAGGCGGATTGATCATGCCGCTGCCGCCAACAACGCGCCGTGACGTACAGTCACAATTTATTCGTGATGCGGAAATCCCCCCGCAGAAATACTACCCGGAGGGTTATCATCCTCAGCTGATGCCCTGGTGGCCATCTGACAAGCCGATCTTCCTTCCCGAGGCACTTGTACCGGAACAGATGAAGAAAAAGTCGAAGTAAGCATCCAAGTAATCGGTGGCGGCCGTCCCTTCCCAGGAGATATTGTGTCGAGCCGATCTTGCGCGCCATTGATCTGTAATAGCAAAAACGTCCTGCGGGATGAGTCCGTTAATGGCACCTCTGAGACATGACGACCGGCCATTATGACGTCCGTTTACAGGGGAAGAACGGAACTAGCCGGCCGAGAGCCAAAATGACGCAATTGACCCGAAGCGGAATTGCCGGAAATACTGAACGATGCGAAAGCGAGGCGATTGCCTCGCGCCGGTGGGGATCCCAAAGGCTCTGAAATCTGGCCAATTAGATCGTCCAAGGCCGCCGTCTAGCGAAACCGCGGATCTTTACAATTGTTGAATTCCGAAAATCTGCTCGGCGTTGGCTCCTTTCCCCACACCTTCACGCCAGCCCGTCGTGGATGATCTCTGAAGTGGGCGTTGCGCTCACTGAAGTACCGGTCGATTGCGGCTTTGGCGTCATCCACCGATTGATAGTCGCTGTTTTGAATTATCGCGCGAGACATGCCACTGAAAACGGATTCTATCACGTTAAGGAACTGAGCCCTTGCCGGAAGCGGCGCTGTCTCGACCGTTGGACCCTTACAGCCGGCAAAAAAATTGTGCTCATCGATACATTCAAATAGCTTCTTAGAGACGTGCCACGATGCTGCATCCCACGAGAGATAGAATTTTCGACGATTGCCATATCGAGCGAGGAGAACCTGCATCATACGGATCATCTCATCAGTGTTCTTTTTCGTGCTGTAAAAATGAGTAATCTGATTGGAGGACAGTTCAATGGCAGCTGTGAGAATTAGACAGCCCTTCGATCGCTGCCACTGCGCGACGAGTGTTTTCTCATTTGGGGCAACGAGCGCCCGTCCTGGCTGAGCCTTTACCGCGAAGGGCCCGAATTCATCGATCGAAAAGAAAGCTTCGTCCGCTCTCAGTCCGGAGAGAATAGACTGAATGTGGCAGAGCTTCTCGGAAAATTCAGAATCATTAGAGGTCAGCGCAACGCGCGCTTTGCGCCAGCGGTATCCTGCCTCCTTCAAAATTTTTCGAATGACGTCGTCCCCAGCCGGCTGGCCCGTTTCCTTCATTATTCGGGACAAGTCGGCCATTTTCCACGTCGTGCGATTTATGCCAAAATTGCTGGGCGGTTGATGAAGCAGGCTGAAAACCGCCTTCTTCACCGCTTCCCTATCAAATTTCCGAAGGGGGCTGATGCGCGGAGCGAATAGCGCTGCTGCCCCGCCCTCGTCGAACAAACGGACGTAGCGACGGTAGGTTTGTCGACTAAGATTGAGCGCGCTGCAGATCGCGCCAGTTTGCAGGCCATTTCGGCTTGCCAAGATGGCTATTGAACGCCGTCGATCCCCCAAGTGTCCGCGCTTGAGTCGTTGAAGGAGTATCTGCCGATCCGGGTGGCCGATGATTGAGCGCGGGAGTTCCTCGGGATTGCCGTCGTTGTGAAGCATCGCCAAGAGCCAGATGTGTGCCGATTGTTTGGGGGACGTTTTCAGTCGCCCATTGCGAGTTAAGATTGCAGTGATCGTTGACGGCGCGGGAACGACAGCGGCACCAAAAAATTTAAGATGTGAAGCAATTTTTCGACCGCCCCACCTCGGGTGGTCCGCGCGTACGGAAAGGACAGCCAATTCAGTGTCCTTGGAAGAGCGCAACGGCGTCCGATGTGGGGCCCGCGAACGATCTCGCAAGCCATTTTCGCCCTCGGCTCGATACCTTTCTAAGGTTTGATAACCTGTGTTTGGGCTAATGTTAAATTGCTTGCAAAGACGTCGGATATTTGACTTCGGGGATAGCGCAAGCAGTGCAAAATTGCGCCGCGCCTCAAAAATGGAGTTTGCGGTCCATGGCATGTGAGCCTCCAATCAGTTTATTGGATCGGCCTTTGCCGGAATTCTTTGCCACCGGCTAAGCCAAGGCACGAGTCCGATCTTGGCACTTTTCGGACGTAGGCCGTCAAACTCGCGATGTCGGCTCATCGAAGTAAAGCGGAACTCCCAACTGCGCTCGCCCAGTCCGAAATTGACCCTGGCTGTGTGAAAACGCTGTGCCGCTGGTATGATTCCCTCGTGATTCTGCGGGGGGAATTGATGAGGCGCTTCGTTGAAGAGGCGGATCGTGGGCAATGGACGCTGTTGCCCGAATGCCTCGATGATTTCATTGACGAGAGTAATCCTGTTCGGGTGATCGATGTGTTTGTCGGTGCGCTCGACTTGGCCGAGATGAGCTTCGAGGGGGTTGAGCCAGCGGCAACTGGTCGGCCGTCGTACCATCCCTCGGTTCTGCTGAAGCTGTATATCTACGGCTATCTGAACCGAGTGCAGTCGAGCCGGCGGCTGGAGCGCGAGGCCGGACGCAATGTCGAGGTCATGTGGCTATTGGGCCGGCTCGCTCCCGATCACAAGACGATCGCGGACTTCCGCAAAGACAATGGCCTGGCATTGCGCAAGGTATGTGCTCGCTTCGTCGAACTCTGCCGTGAGATGGGCCTTCTCGCGACGGCGAGCGTCGCCATCGATGGCAGTAAGTTCAAGGCCGTGAACAACCGGGACAAGAACTTCACACGGGCGAAAGTGGAGCGGCGGCGCGCCCAGCTGGAGGAGAGCGTCGCGCGCTATTTGAGCCAACTTGATACCGCCGATCGACAGGAACCGACGGAGGCGCTGGCGGAGAAAGTAACAAGGCTCACCGAGAAACTGACGAAGCTGAAGGCGGAAATGGGCAAGCTTGCCGTCTACGAGAAGCAGATGCTCGCGTCGCCCGACCAGCAAATCTCACTGACCGATCCCGACAGCCGATCGATGGCGACGAGCGGCCGTGGTTCCGGCGTTGTCGGCTACAATGTGCAGGTCGCCGTGGATACCGAGCACCATCTGATTGTGACGCATGAGGTCACGAACAGCGGCTCAGATCGGGCTCAACTGGCCAATATGGCCAAGCAGGCGAAGGCTGTTCTTAAGACCGAGACGCTCGAGGCCGTTGCCGATCGCGGCTACTTCAGCAGCCTGGAGATCCTCGCGTGCCAGGACCATGATCGGAAGGTGTATAAGCAGGAATGGCCCAAAGCCGACCAGCAATTTTGCGTTGGTTCACGGCAAAACGCGAAGATTGACGATATAGGGCCCGGTCGCAAACGGACGCTCGCTTCGTATGGCATCGAGACCGCGCTGGATCTTGTTCCGAACCGCATAAGTGCCGTGCCCGGCTTTGGCCCGAAGAGAGTGGAGCGGTTGATGAAATGGCGGCAATCTATTGCGGCGAAGTTCAGGTTTGACCCCGCCAAGCCCATTGATCCGAGGGATGTCGCGAAGGTAGAGCAGGAAATGCTGGCATTGCGGAACAAGGCGGAGAGCGCGGCCAAGACAGCACACGCCGAAGCATTGCAGGCGCACGCCCGCATTTTAGCGATACGGCAGACGGGTCGGCCCAAAATAGAGGAAGCTCAAAATGCAGTAGCACAAGCAAGAGCAGATTATGATTTCGTGAGCGGCAGCTAATCCTTGAACTGCCCGTACTTAGCCGCACCCGCCATTTCTCCTAAAGGTCGGTTTGATGAGCGATTTGAACGATCAGATTGCTGCCAAGTGGATAAACCGCTTGCCGCTGCGGTGGGCTATCGGCGGATTGCTGGTCGGGGTCGTTTGGAGTGCCATTTCATCTTATTTGCAAGGACGCTTCAAAGACCCCGCAGGAGGGGTTGAAGCTGGACTTGTTCGGCTAATTGTTTTCATCGTGCTTCCGCTTGGCGGAGGCGTTTGTATCTCGAGAGTCACATACGATCAGATGCGGAAGATTTTGCCATTGGCGTTCACGGACCTTGGTGCCCAGGACGTCAAGAACATTCAAGAGCCAGTCAGGTGGCTGCCTTAGGCGAAACGGAGGAAGCTACTTATCCTCATCTTATTGAGCGACAAGCCCGACTCCGAACATACCCTCCATTGCGGTGCTTCCGCTTCAGAACATGAGCGGCGATCCTGATCAGGAGTATTTTGCCGATGGGATGGTCTAAGAGATCATCACCGCGCTCTCTCGCGCTTCAAATCGTTGTTCGTAATCGCTCGAAATTCGGCGATTGTGAAAGTGAGATTGAAATGGCTGACCGGGCGGTTGCGCTCAATTCTAATTCATTTCTCGCATGGCATTTGAGGATGGGTCTATAGAATTGTGGGGCAGCCGGAGGAGGCGCTCCGGAGCTTTGAACGTGCTCTTCGCATCTCGGTTGACACGGGGCTACACCTAACGTTCGCTGCGATGGGAAGCGCCTTTGATTGAGCTTCGTCGCTTTGACGAGGCCGTCGTCATTGCCAAGAAGGCCCGACGTCATAGCCCCTCCTATTCGGCAAGTTACCGCTGTCTCGCGTCCACTTTCGCCCATCTCGGACGCGACGCTGAGGCCCGCAAGGCGGCGGCGCGGGCCGAAGCGCGACAAGCCAAGGAAGCCCTCGCGCTCGTTGAAGGGGCCATTCGCAAGCGTCTGCTTTGCGCAAACCCAGGTGCCGTAACAGGTTGACAGCGGTAGCCTGATACATTGCGAGCTGCCATGGCTCGCCGCGTGCCGCCAACGAGCGCCTTGTCAGCGTTTGTCGTCGTACTTGGCTGCCTCAGCGGATAGTTCGAGGTTTCGCAGGTCCTTTTCTAGCTTCGCCACGAGCTGATTTACCAGCGATAGGTCGTCACAGTTCCTTATGTAAGTCGTATTCACACATGCAAGTCAAAGCACGTGCGACGACTTGGTTTCGTAGTAGGACGCACGCGGCGGCAGCGACTTAATCCGCTACTCTATGGGGTCAATTTAGGCAGTGTTGCAGCAGACTTGTCAGGACGAAATCCTACAACTAAAATACAAAGTGCGGCTGTAAGACACCGAACTGGTTTCAGCAGGGAGGGATTGATCATGGCCTCGCACACCAAGTCGCAACCGAATTCCGGCATCAATCGGCGTTGGCTCCTTGCAGGAGCCGCCGGCGGCGCAATGCTTCCTGTAGCAGCGCACGCAGTACCACCTAAACCAAAAAAGCGCGGTGTTTGGCTGAACCCCAGAGGGGGAGACGATGATAATTTAGTAGATAAGGTGGCTGATTTCTCCTACCAAAATGATGCCCTCGCACAATTGATCGTCGATACTTGGAAAGACCTCTACCCTGATCTGCTTGCAGGGGTCGGAACGCCCCAGCAACAGTACCAACAACGCTCGAGTCGCGCAAAAGCAGTTCTCGAGGATCGGGGCATCTATTTGACGCAACCCATCGTGATCACGGAAGACGAGTACGACCAGGGTTTCAGTTTGGCAGACGCAGGCCTGCCGGTAACTGACGGAGTCGTCCTTGTGGTGCCGAGAAAGACACGTGCGACGATGACGACTGCGACTGGGCCGGCTCCGCCTCTGCTTGAGACGGCCAAGATGCTGATGGCCGTTACGCCGAACGGGATCTAGCGCTGTCGCGAGTCGGTTCAAGCGATGTGTCTTTGATTTGAAGCGAGCTCGGTCCGCATAACAAGTCGCATCCTCCAAAGCGAGCGCGGGCGAGGACTCGAAAATGGGAGGTTTCGCATGGCACGGTCGGTCACGGAGTGGGTCAACGTCACGGGCGATATTTCGATCATCGCTCGCGAGTCGGGAGAGGTCTGGTTTCATACGCCTGACGGTACAAAAGAAGGCATAGATCCATTCGCGACGCCGATGATGGGCGCGGGTGCGGTGGGCAGCACGCTCGGGCTGCTCGACGGCGCGATAAATCTCGGTTTTGCGGGAATCGAAAAGCGCCTCGCGTGCCCTGACCCGACGATCGCCGGCTATATCGTCGCCCTGGCCGGCGCCTATCACACGTCTGTCAACACGCCTCGAAATCTCCGGCGGGCCGCCAGCCGCTTCAAGGAGCTGGGGAGGCCCGAGGTCGCGGCCTACCTTGAAGAGCGTGCTCGCGAGGAGACCGGTCACGACCGGCTCGCGCTCAAGGATCTGCGTGCGCTGGGTGTGCCCGGCGAGCGCCTCGTCGCCAATTTCATTCCGGAGGGCATCAAGCCGCTTTGCAAGCGCTTCGATGACCTCTGCATCCAGGACTATCCGATGGGCTGCATCGGCTATTCGTACTGCCTGGAGCGCATCGCCGCGCTCAAGCAGGAAACCGATATCGAGAAGGTGCAGACAATGTGTCCGGATGACGTCGATGCGACCCGCTTCCTCAGAAGTCACAGCTCCCTCGGAAGCGAGGCCACTCACGTCGAAGAAACGATCAAGTTCGTCGCCTCCCTTCCCGCGAATGATCGTATCAGAGTCGTTCAGGAGACCTATGAATCAGCATTGATTCTGGCGGAGGGATATAATCACGAGCTTCTCAAATCCGAAGCGGAGATGCTTGAAGAGCTTGAGCAGGCGCTCGGAGAGGCGCTCCCGTATCGTCGCAGCACATATCCTTTGCATAGTGGAAAGCGCGGCGCTCGGCCCGCAGCGCGAGCGGAATAGCGCCATAGTCATCGCAGTTGACATAGCGTGAGGCACGAGAAAGGAACCTTTCTCCCATAGGGTAATAGTACGGTTGCGATTTGAAATGATGAGGGCCGCGTGACTGCTCGCGATCGGCCGCCATGGTTAGCTGGGTAGGGCACCGGCGCTGGCGTCGTCGCCAAGCTGCAGTTGTGCCTCGACGCCGGGTGAAGCAAATATTTCGGCGGTCAAAAGAACCCTCATATCATATCGTGTGCGGGAGATGATATCGTGCGGAGGAGAAGGTTTCCTGGTTTTAAGCGACAGAGGCACCACATGGTGGGTCTGAAGCCCCACTCCTTCTTAATGAACTACGGCAGTAGGCAAGGGCCTCTGCAATGACGAGGACAACAACCACCGACTTAGCCGAGTGGCTGGGTAGACACGGTCTAGGCCAGTACGCCAAAACCTTCGCAGAAAACAATATCGACTACTCCGTCCTTCCGGATTTGACGGAAAATGATCTCGAAAAACTCGGAGTTTCTTCGCTAGGTCACCGCAAGAAGCTGCTTAGGGCCATTGAAGCATTGACGGCCGCGCGCCAGCCCACCGGCACAACAATAGCGCTTTCAAGCGCCACTGTGTTGCCACCCTCTCTTGTGCAACATCGCGACGCTGAATTCCGTCAGATCACAGTGATGTTCTGTGACCTGGTGGGATCTACGCAGCTATCGGAGAAGTTAGATCCTGAGGATCTCCAAAAACTCATTGACGCGTATCGGGTAGAGTGCAACGCGGCGATTGGGCGCTATGGAGGCGAGGTCGCCCGCTATTTCGGCGATGGAGTGATGGCATTTTTCGGTTGGCCCCGTGCACACGAGGATGACGCCGTTCGTGCTGTTCACGCCGGCCTGGAGATTGTGTCCGGAGTTACGAAAATTTCAGGGCCAGTTACCTTGAATTGTCGAGTGGGTGTTTGCTCGGGTCCGGTTGTTGTCGGTGAGATTGGAGATAGCGGTACGTGGTCGATGGACGCGGTGGGAGAGACGCCGAATATCGCCGCACGTCTACAGACCCTTGCCGCTGCCAATACGGTACTCATCTCGGATTCGACGAGGCGTCTCGTATGGGCAGCTTTTGAGTTTCAGGACGTCGGGCTCCAGGAACTCAAAGGTGTAACTGAACCTCTTCACGTGTATCGCGTGCTCTCGGCAAAAAATACCGCTAGCCGCTTCGAGGCTGCGCATACGGGCTCTCTTACCCCGCTCATTGGACGCTCAAGCGAACTAGGCTTGCTGCTCGATAGGTGGCAGAAAGTCAAAGAAGGTGATGGCCAAGTCATATTGCTCTCGGGTATTCCCGGAGTCGGAAAATCAAGGCTCCTCCACGAATTGAAATCGCATATTCAGCAGGAACCACACATTTTGCTGCACCATCAGTGCTCGCCCTATCACAGTCAGAGCGCATTCTTTCCGGTGATCGGGCAGATCGAACAAGCGGCCCAACTAACAGCTCGCGAGGCCGAGGCAGATAAGATTGCCAAGCTTACAACTTACCTTCCGCGCTCAACTAATAACTCCAAAGAGCCGGTCCTGCTCATTGCCAAACTGTTATCAATCCCTTTGGAAAATAACCTCGAACTATCTGATCTTACGCCGCAGCAAATAAAGAACAGGACGATAAGCACGCTTGTCGACATGATCTTGGCGTTTTCTGTCCAACGCCCCACGCTCTGCATCTTCGAGGATGCGCACTGGCTAGATCCATCGACGCTTGAGCTGCTGGAATCGATCATCAGCCGGATCGACCACGCCCGCGTGCTACTTATTGTGTCGTGCCGGCCCGAGTTCCGCCCCACATGGATGACCCACGCGAACACCACCATGCACTCGCTCACTCGATTGTCGCTCACCGAAGTGAGGGCGATGATCCGAGATATCTTGAGGGGAGGGAGCATGCCCCAACCGGTGCTCGACCGGATTATCGAAAAGGCCGATGGCGTCCCGCTATTCATAGAGGAACTGACAAGCAGTATGCTGAGTGCGCCTTTACAAACCCGAGGCACCTTCGAGCCCGCAGCACAGTCAGCATTACTCAGGGTTCCGGACACGCTGAGTGACGCATTGATGGAGCGGCTCGACCGCGTTGCGCCGAGTCGCAGACTTGCACAGATTGCGGCTGTGATTGGGCGCGAGTTCTCCTATGATCTCTTGTCGGCTGCATCGCGAATTGACGATGACGATATGCTGTCGGCCCTCTCGTTGCTCGAACAGGCTGACATCATCTATCGAGTCGGAATTTCGCCTTTCCTTCGTTTCGCCTTCAAACATGCGTTGTTGCGTGACGCAATCTACGACTCTTTGCTTAGGAGTAAGAGGCAGCAGATACACGCGGACATCGCGGCAATCTTAGAGCATGACTTTTCGGAGCTCGCCGAAAATCAACCCCAAGTCCTAGCCTATCACTATCAAGAAGCAGGCAATCACCAATTGGCCATTCGTCGCTGGTTCGAGTCTGGACAGGGTGCGCTCGCGCATTCCGCCAACGTCGAAGCGATTGCTAGCTTTCGAAAGGCCCTTCAGCTTCTGGACGCTTTGCCGGAAACGCCTGCACGGATCAGACAAGAGATCGACATTCAATTGGCGTTGGGAATACCGCTTATCGCCGTTCAAGGGTATGCCTCCGCGGAAACCCGCGAAGCGTTTTCGCGGGCTCGTACCTTATGCCTGCAACTCGGCGACATCCCTGAGTATTTCCAAGCCCTGTTTGGGTTGTGGGGGCACTCCTGGATGGGTGGAAAGAATGATGATGCGCGCCGCTTAGCTGATGAGTTCCTGTCACGGTCACGAGCGTTGTCTCAACCCGTGCCGCTAATGGTGGCTCATAGAGTGATGGGCAGTACGTTATTGACGATTGGGGACTTCCAATCGTCAGCGAACCATTTCGCGGAGTCAATCAAGCTCTCGATTGGCAAAGGAAAACAGCCCCTATCCAATCTTTACATGGTGGAACCCCAAGCGGCTTCGCTTCTGCTCCTATCTTGGGACTTGTGGTTTCTGGGCTATCCGGATCAATCCCTTTCCCGCGTTTCGGAAGCGCTTGCCTTGGGTCAAGACCTTGGCCACCCATACACCGTGGCGTTCGCTCATTACATGACTTCTGTTGTGCACCTCCTGCGCGGGGAGGCCGCTCGCGCCTTCGAAAGCGCCGAAAAAAGCTTCGAAATGTCGCAAGAACAGCGGTTTTCGCTGTACGCAATTTTGGCGAGAATTTCACGAGGCCGAGCAGCCGGCGAACTAGGCCGACTGGAGGAGGCCCGGGAGGAAATGGCACTGGGAATCGCCGAAGCACGACGCAATGGCGTGGGCTTCATGCTTCCAATGATGGATAGCTGGCTGGCGGACCTGAACGCCAAAGCTGGCGAAAATGAATGCGCGCTATCGAGTGTCGAGGGGATCCTAGCCAATATTGGTGACGTGACAGGCAGGTCATGGGAATCGGAATTGCATCGGCAAAGAGCGCAAATTCTTGTAGCACTCGACCCATCGAACATAAGAGAAGCTGAGTCCCATCTTAAGAAGTCTGTCGAAGTGGCGCGTGGTCAAAGCGCCAAGTCCTTGGAACTACGCGCCGCCACAAGCCTTGCAGAACTCTGGCGGACGCAAGGAAGGCCCGATGAGGCGCGCGCACTGCTAGAACCAATCTGCCGTTGGTTCGACGAAGGAGCCGAAACGGCTGACCTCAGGCGGGCGCGCGGCGTTCAAATCACCCTGAACTGATCCTTCACCTCCTCAACAGTTGATTAGTTAGTTCGAAATGCGTGCGCATTCATCTCGCGGCAGAATTAGCTGGACATCATGGTCCGGCGCCAGGCGCGTCACCAAACCGAAGGCGAGGGCTTCTTGCGCGGTGAGGCGGCGGTTGAGCAGGAACAGCTCCTGCGCGCGCCGCATCCCGACCATGCGCGGCAGGAACCAGGTGTTGCCGCCATCGGCGGTGAGGCCGAGCGCCCCATAGCCCAGCGCAAACCGGGCGTCGTCAGCTGCAACGACAATGTCGGCGACGTAGAGCAGGCCGAGTCCACCGCCACCGACGCCGCCGCGCACCGCGGCGACAACAGGCGCGTCGATGCTGGTCAGCCGCTCGATCGCCAGATGAAAGCGGTCGATCATGCGGCGCAGCCGGTTCGGCAATTGCTCGCGCGCGGTACCGGCAAACAGGCCGAGGTCGCCGCCGACCGTAAAGTTCGGCCCGTTGCCGGTGATAAGGACAGCGCGAACGTCAGGCCGTTCGGCAATCTGTGTCGCGGCTTCGGCGAGGTCGGCGGCCATGCTTTCGTCAATCGCATTGCCCTTGTCCGGACGGTTCAGGCGCAATGTGGCGACGCCACCTTCGAAATCGAGCAGCACGGTCCGGAGCGGTCCAGCGGCGTCATGCCAGCGTGCGGTGTCGGTGAATTGCTCGAGCGACTTGATGTGCCCCTCGTCGAATGTGATCAGATGGGCAAAGGCGGCGTCGAGAGCAGCGCCGCCCTGTTTGCCGCGGCCGCGGTAACGGCCGGTCACCAGCAGGCGGCCATCGGCGAGATCGAGAAACCGTTCCGGCTCGGCCCGTGCCTCGAAATGCCTGCTAATCGCGCCCCAGCCGTTGCGCCGCATCGCCGCGGGGCCGTCATGATCGCCGCCGATGCCGAACGGCATGCCCTCTGCGCTGCGGCCGGTGAACTGCGGATGCAGCAACGCGTCGAGCTGATCGCGGTCGCCGGCGGCGAGGGCGGCGTAGAGGGCGCGGGCGAGTCCGGCAGGGGTGACTTCGTCCATCCCGATGATCCTCCTAGCGAATTCGTTGTTTTGGCGCCTGAATGGGAAAATTCCCTTGAAGCCGTCGAACGGCGATGCTATTATTTGAACGGTCAGTCGGATTATTTTTAAGCCAAGTCGCAGGTTTTCGCAAGAGAGCCTGGCCGGAACGAAAGATGTCGGGCCACAAAAGATACCCGGCCACGAAAGACACAATGGGAGATGCAGCGATGAACGTGGTGCCGCGCGCGTCGCAATGGGGCGAATTGATCCGCCCCGACAAGGTGCACGGCTCGCTATACAGCGATCCTGCAATCTTCGAAGCCGAACTGCAGAGCATCTGGTACCGCACCTGGGTCTATGTCGGGCACGAGAGCGAGGTGCCGAACGCGAACGATTACGTGGTCAAGTCGATCGGCCCGCAATCCGTGATCATGACCCGCGACGAGCAGGGCAAGGTCAATCTCTTGCTCAATCGCTGTTCACATCGCGGCAACCAGGTCTGCTCCTACGACAAGGGCAATGCGCGCTCCTTCACATGCCCGTTCCATTCCTGGACGTTTGCCAATGACGGCCGTCTTGTCGGCTACGCCTTCCCGGACGGCTATGAAGGCCAGGACAAGTCAAAGCTTTCGCTCGGCCGCGTGACGCGGGTGCAGTCCTATCGCGGCTTTGTGTTCGGATCGTTTGCGGCCGAAGGCCCGACATTGGAGGAGCATCTCGGCGGTGCGGCCGAGACCATCGACCGCTTGGTTCGCTTCTCGCCGGAAGGCGAGGTCGAGGTCACCGCGGGCTTCCTCAAGCACCGCGTCAAGGCCAACTGGAAATTCATTCTGGAAAACGAATGCGACGGTTATCACCCGGCCTTCGTGCATTCCTCGATCTTCGGTGTCGCCGACAGCGCGATTGGCAAGCTTTATGGCGGCGCGTCGACCGCGGTGACGCGTGATTATGGCAACGGCCATACCGAGATCGACCTGCGGCCCGAATTCCGCAAGCGCGACACGCCGATGAGCTGGTTCGGCACCACCGAAGAGCGGCTGCCGGATTACACGGCGCGGATGAAGGCCGCCTATGGTGACCAGAAGGCGCGCGAGATCATGATCGACGGCACGCCGCATGTGATGATCTTCCCGAACCTGTTCATTGCCGAAATCCAGATGTTCGTGATCCAGCCGCTCGCGGTCGACGACAGCGTGCAGCATGTCACCGCCTTGCAGTTCAAGGGCGCGCCCGACATAAACCGGCGTCTGCGCCAGCAGACCATGGGCTCGGTCGGCCCGGCCGGATTGTTGCTCGCGGACGATTCGGAAATGTACGAGCGCTGCCATCGCGGCGTGCTGGCGCGCAATCCCGAATGGATTTTCCTCGGCCGCGGCGAGAAGCGCGAGCGCCAGGACGAACTCGGCTTCAAGGTCGGGCACGTCACCGATGAAATTCCCTCGCGCGGCATCTGGCGCCACTACCGCAGCCTGATGGAGGCGGTGTGATGCTGTCGCGTGAAAGCAGCGCCACGCTGATATCAGCCGTAACCGCCTTCATCTACAAGGAGGCGCGGCTGCAGGACGAGCATCAATACGAAGCTTGGGAAGCGCTGTGGACCGATGACGGCGTCTACTGGGTGCCGGCCAATGGCGACGACATCGATCCCGAAAAGCAAATGTCGATCATTTACGACAACCGTTCGCGCATCTCGCTTCGCATCAAGCAACTGCTGACCGGCAAACGCCACACCCAGACGCCGCAATCGCGGCTGCGGCGGCTGGTGTCCAACATCGAACTGCTGGACGAGCAGCCCGGCGGCGATATTTCGGTCGCCAGCAACAGCATGGTGTTCGAATCCAGCCTGCGCGACGACACCGTCTGGGCCGCGCGCAATGAATACCGGCTGCGCTATGTCGATGGCGAGCTGCGCATGGCGTACAAGAAGGTGATCCTGGTCAACAACGAGAAGGCGCTGTTCACGCTCTCGTTCCTGATCTAGCCGGTAAAGGCGGAAACTTGCCATGATCGACAAAGGTCCTGTTCTGCTCGACATCTCCGATGGCATCGCGCGGCTGCGGCTCAACCGCCCCGATGCGGCCAACGGCATGAGCGCCGAACTCCTGAGCGCGCTGTGCGACGCCATCATGGTCTGCCACGGCCAGCCCGATTTGCGCGTGCTGCTGCTGAGCGGCGAGGGCACGAATTTTTGCGCGGGCGGCGATATCAGGGCGTTTGCGTCGAAGGGCGAGAAGCTGCCTGACTACATCAGGCAGGCGACGGCCTATCTGCAGAACGCAGTGACGGGATTGCTACGGCTGGAAGCGCCTGTCATTACCTCGGTGCAGGGATTCGCGGCAGGCGGCGGCGGCTTTGGCCTTGTCTGCGCCTCCGATATCGTTATCGCCGGCGAGTCCGCGAAATTCCTGGCGGGTGCAACGCGGGTCGCGATGGCGCCCGACGCCGGCGTGTCCGTCACGCTGTCGCGGCTGGTCGGTTTGCGCCGGGCGATGTCGATCCTTCTGACAAATCCGGTGATCTCGGCTGCGGAGGCTCTGGATATGGGCATCGTCACCCAGGTCGTTCCGGATGCGGACCTCACCGAGGCGTCGCTTGTGATGGCGCGGGAACTGGCGGCCGGTGCGCCGAAGGCACTGGCCGCGACCAAGCGGCTGGTCTGGGCCGGGACCGCGCTCAGCATCGAGCAGTGCCTGTCGGAAGAAGCGCGCACCGTATCCGAGCTGTCCGGCATGGCCGACGCGCGGGAAGGGCTCGCCGCGGTCATCGAGCGGCGCAAGCCCATTTTTACGGGACGCTAGCCAGTGCCGGCCTCTGGCACGCGCGCGTTCGGACGGCTCGACGGCCGCCGCGCTTTCGTCTCCGGCGGCGCGAAGGGGATCGGTGCGGCGATCGTTCGCAGCTTCGCCGATGCCGGTGCTCACGTCGTGATCGCCGATCTCGATCTCGAAACGGCATCCGGGCTTGCCGGGCAGGTCGGTGCGACTGCTGTTCACCTCGATGCCGGCGACACCAAAATGGTGCAGGCGATCGTGGCGCAGCACGGACCGTTCGATATCGTCGTCAACAATGCCGGCGTCGACCAGCATGCGTTCTTCACCGATACGGCACCGGAGGATTGGGCCAAACTGCTCGCCGTCAATCTGGTCTCGGCCTTTGCCTGCACCCACGCCGCGCTTCCGGCGATGCAGGCGGCCGGCTTTGGGCGCATCATCAACATCACCTCGGAGGCGGGCCGGCTGGGCTCCAAAGGTGGCGCGGTCTATTCCGCCGCCAAGGGCGGCGTGATCGCCTTCACCAAGAGCATGGCGCGCGAAAATGCGCGCTTCGGAATTACGGCGAATGCCATTGCGCCGGGGCCGATCCGCACGCCGATGCTGGAAGCGGCAGTCGCCCGGGGCGGCGACAAGATCTTGCGCGCGATGACCGATGCCACATTGCTACGGCGGCTCGGCGAGCCCGACGAAGTCGCCGCAGCTGCATTGTTCCTGGCTTCCGATCAGGCGGCCTACATCACCGGCGAGACGATCGGTGTGTCCGGCGGAATGGGTCTGGGTGGATAGTATGGCGCGCGCAGGCGAGGAACTCGCAACGGCTCCGATCGATCTTGCGATCGAGCGTATCCGCGCGGTCTATCGCAGCTGGAACCGGGATACGTCAGTCGCGCAGATGCGCGAGGATTGGGAAACGGCCTTCGGAGGCAGCACGGCGCCGGTAACATACGAACGTGTCTCTGCCGATGGCGTCGATGGCGAATGGATTTTTCCGGCCAATGCGCCCGATGACAAGACCATTCTGTATTTCCACGGCGGCGGCTTTCGCATTGGCTCGGTGGCTTCGCACCGCGACCTGATCGCGCAGATTGCACTCGCCAGCGGCTGCCGCGTGCTCGCCATCAACTACCGCCTCGCGCCGGAACATCGCTTTCCGGCTGCGCTGGATGATGCGCTTGCGGCCTATGGCTGGATGATCGATCGCGGTCTGAAGTCCGGCAACATCGCCTTTGCCGGGGATTCCGCTGGCGGCAATCTCGTGCTCGCGGCGATGCTGGCCTTGCGCGAACGCGGCCTCCCGCTGCCTATATCGGCGGTGCTGATGTCGCCATGGACCGATCTGGCGGCGACCGGCGCGAGTTATGTCACCCGCGCCGAAGCCGACCCGATCCACCAGCGCCCGATGATCCTGGCGCTGGCGAAAAATTATCTGGGCGGGCAGGGCGATCCCTGCGATCCCAGGATCTCACCGCTATACGCCAACCTGCAAGGCTTGCCGCCGCTCTTGATCCAGGTCGGCGACCGCGAAACCGTGCTGGATGATTCCGTCATGTTCGCCGACAAGGCGCGCGCCGCAGGTATCGATGTCAGTCTGGAGGTCTGGGATGGCATGATCCATGTCTTCCAGATGTTCGGTGCGGAGCTTGCCGAGGCACGTCAGGCCATCGCATCGATCGCCAGGTTTCTCGACCGGCACCTTCACATCAGGGACGAGAGGGTATCATCATGAACGTCAGGCCCGCCGATCCGCGAGGTCATACCGACAGCGAATTCCATTTCTCGGAGCAGCCGCAGCTGTCCGAGGAATTGCGGATGCTGCGCGAGCAGGTCCGCCGCTTTGTCGAGAAAGAGGTCATGCCGCATGGCGAACAGTGGGAGCGCGACGGCAAGATCCCGCGCGAGATCTACCGCCGCATGGGCGCCCTCGGCTTTCTCGGCATGCGCCACGCGGTCGAATATGGCGGCACCGATATGGGCCCGCTGGCGTCGATGGTGTGGGCGGAGGAGCTTGGCCGTTCGACCTTTGGCGGGTTCACCTCGTCAGTGCTCGTGCATACCGACATGTCGGCGGTCCACATCACCTTGCGCGGTACACCCGAGCAAAAGCAGAAATACCTGCCTGCGATCATCCGCGGCGAGACGATCTGCTCGATCGCGGTGACCGAGCCCGATGCGGGTTCCGATGTCGCCGGGCTGAAAACGCGGGCCCGCCGCGACGGCGATAGCTGGGTGATTAACGGCTCAAAAATGTTCATCACCAATGCGGTCTATGGCGATATCCTCATCGTTGCCGCGCGCACCGATCCCGCGGCCAAGGGGAGCCGTGGCATTTCGCTGTTCATTGTCGAGCGCACGACGCCGGGCATTTCGGTGACAAAACTCGACAAGCACGGCTGGCTTTGCTCCGACACCGCCGAGATCAGTTTTCAGGATGTCCGCATCCCCACCAGAAATCTGCTCGGCGAGGAGAACCGCGGCTTCTACGGCATCATGGAGACCTTCGAGAACGAGCGGATCTGCATCGGCGGCATCTGCGCCGGCGAATCCGCCAAGGCGATCGAGCTCACCACCAATTATGTGAAGACCCGGCAGGCGTTCGGCGGTCCCTTGTGGAACCAGCAGGCGGTGCGGCTCAAGCTCGCGTCACTGGCAACCAAGGCCGCGGCCGCCCGGGCGCTGGCCTATCATGCGGCGGAACTGGTGGAGGCCGGCAAGCCGTGTCCGCGCGAAGTGTCGATGGTGAAGGCGCTGTCGCCGGAAGTGCTGCACGAGGTCGTGCATGGTTGCCTGCAGCTGCACGGCGGCTCTGGCTTCATGCGGGGCACGCCGATCGAGCGGATGGTGCGCGATGCCCGGGTGCTGACGATCGGTGGCGGGGCGACGGAGGTGATGCTGGAAGAGGTTGCGAAGCGGATGTGAGGGGGCTGTTGCTTCTCTCCCGCCTGCGGGCGTCGAGACGAGCGAAGCTCGCTCTTAGGTCGACGCGCTGGGCGCAGCGCAATTGCGCGCCAGAGCGCGGCGGGTGGGGGCTCTCACTTGGAAAACCCGTCGTGGGGATAGACCCCCCGCAAGCGGGAGAGGGGGCCGACTGCCGTCGCGGCGGTCTGGCGGGATCTGACTCTCAATTCACCGGCTTGAAGCTCAGCGTCGAGAACTCGGACTGCATGATCTGCAGCTTCTGGTTTGAGAAGCGGACGCCGGGGCCGAAGCTGATTGGCGCCATGATGCCGGTTTCGACATTCTCGGTCTTTTCCAGTTCGGCAATGGTGCAGGCCCAGGTCGGCTGCTTGCCGCAGCGCTCGATGGCGGCAATCAGGACCTTGGCGGCGGCGTAGCCGGTCATGGAATAGCGGTTGATGCCCTTGATCTCGGCTTCCGGCAGTAGTTCCTTGGCTTTCTCGAGGAAAGCCTTGCCGGCGGCGCCTGCGAACGGTTCGACATAGTCGACGGCGTAGATGCCGTCGCCGGCCGGGCCCATCAGCTTCAGCACCGGCTCGACCCGCCCGGGCCAGAAGATGCCGACCACCGGCTTGATGCTGAGCTTTTCGAGCTCCTTTATCATCGCGATGTTCTCGCCGATGATTCCACCGGCGAGAAACACTTCGGCGCCGGAATCCTTCAGCTGCAGCATGTCGGACGAAAAGTCCTGCTGTCCCTTTTTGTAGTTACCGCTGTAGACCACATTGAGTTTCCTGGCCTTGACCACGGTATCAAAACCGTCGCGCACGGTGATGCCATAGTCGTCGTCCTGCGTGATCAGGCCCCATTTCTTGCCGGGGTTCTTCTCGGCGAGATAATTGACGAGATGGATGATGCCTTCCTCGTAGGATTGCCCGACGACGAACACGTTCTTTCGTGGCGGTTCCCAGAGGAATTTGACGGGCGCGACGTCGATGACGGTGGGAATGCCGGCTTTCTCCAGCAGCGGCATCACGGCGATGGACTGTCCGGAGCCGGAGATGCCGAGCAGGGCAAACGCCTTGTCGACATCGGTCACTTTCTTGACGCCCTGGATGGTGCGGGCGGTGACGTAACCGTCGTCTTCCAGCACATACTTGATCTTGCGGCCGTTGATGCCGCCGGCGGCATTGGCTTCCGCGATCGCGATCTTGTGGCCGATCGAGGCGGCGACCCCGAGCAGCGCCGGGGGGCCGGTCAGGGGTTCGACGTCGCCGATCACGATTTCGGTGTCGGTGATGCCGGGGTCGGCGGCCAGCGCCGGGGCGGTCGAGAGATACGCGCCCGCGAGCAACAGCGACGCGCTCGCCAGATATTTGATCATTGTTTCCTCCTCCTGTTCGATTTTCTTTTCTGGTTAGTAGCGAAGCGGCCAGTTCACCCACATTCGCCTGATGTCGTGCCAGGCGCCGACCAGACCGCGCGGCTGGAAGCGCAGGAACAGGATAATGACGAGGCCGTAGAGCATGCTCTTGAGCTCCTGCGCGCCGGTCGTGAACATGGCGTCCATCTGCGCGCTGAACAGACTGAAGACCAGCCGCGTCGCTTCCGGCAGCAGCACGATCAGGATGGTGCCGAGCACGGCGCCTAGCGCCGAGCCGAGACCGCCGACGATCAGGATCGCCAGCGCCTCGATCGAGAGCAGGAACGGAAAGCCTTCGACGCTGACGAAGGACAGGTAAATTCCGTACAGCGCGCCGGACAGGCCGGTGATGAAGGCGGAGGTGACGAAGGCGAACAGCTTGTAGGCGTGCAGATTGATGCCCATGACCCGGGCGGCGGTGTCGTTATCGCGGATCGCGACAAAGGCGCGGCCGACGCGGCTGCGGCGGATGTTGAGCGTGGCAAACAAAGTGAGGACTGCAAAGCCGAGGCAGAGCCAGGTAAAGGCGGCGTCGCTGTCGAAGCTGATGCCGAAGATCTCCGGTCGCTGCACCGAAATACCTCGAGCGCCGTTGGTCAGCCACCGCGCTTCCAGGATCACGGTGTTGATGATGAAGGAGAAGGCGAGCGTGGTGATGGCGAGATAAAGCCCCTTCAACCGCAGTGACGGCGCGCCGACGATGAGGCTCGCGAGTGCCGGCACCACGCCGGCGCCGAGGAAGCCGACCAGCGGGTGCATCTGGTATTTGGAAACCAGGATCGCGTAGGCATAGGCGCCGGTGACGAGGAAGCCGACATGGCCGAGCGAGATCAGGCCGGTGTAGCCGGCCAGGATGTTCAGCCCCAACGCGCCGACGACAGTGATCAGGATGATCATCAGGAACGACAGCACGTAGGAGTTCAGCACAAAGGGCGCGGCGATCAGGCCTGCGACCAGCAGCGCCGACCACAGCCATACCGGCGGGGAATCGACGAGGGTGACGAGTTCGCCGTAGGTCTGTTTGAAATCACCGGTGCGCATCGCCCTAGACCCTCTCGATGTCGCGTTCGCCGAAGATGCCGAACGGGCGGACCATCAGCACCACGATGATCATGGCAAAGCCTGCGACCTCCTTCATGCCGGAGCCGATGTAGCCGCCCGCGAGGTTTTCGGTGATGCCGATCAGGAGGCCGCCGAGGCCGGATCCGAGCACGGCGTCGAGCCCGCCGAGGATGGTGGCCGGAAACGCCTTCAGCCCGAGCTGGAACATCGCCGGCGACAGGTCATAGGACAGCGCAAAGAACACGCCGCCAATTCCGGCAATCACGGACGATGCGGCCCAGGCCAGCGCATGGACCTTGGTGGCGCTGATGCCCATCAGCAGCGCGGTACGGTCGTCGGCGGCGACGGCGCGCATGGCGACGCCGATCTTGCTGTAGCGGAAGAACGCCCAGATCGCGGCAAGCAGCACAAGGAGCGTGACGATGACGGCAATCTGGCCGGTGCGTACGCCGATCGGGCCGATCCGCACGATGCTGCGGCCGAAGCCCACGTCGAGGCCGTGCGGATAGGCGTCCCAGATGAAATTGATCGACGAGCGCAGAATGACCGCAAGGCCAATGGTGACCATCACGGTGGCGAACACCGGCTCGCCCAGCATCGGCCGCATCACGACGCGCTCGATGATCAGGCCGAGCACCACGGCGGCAAGGATGGCGCCGAGCGCCACCACGAACACATCGCCGCTGACCGTGGTCGAGATGGTCCAGGCGATATAGGCCGTGATCATGGTCATTTCGCCCTGCGCGAAATTGACCAGGCCCGTGGACTTGTAGATCACAGCAAAGCCCATCGCGATCAGGCCATAGATGGCGCCGATGGCGAGGCCTGAAATCAGCAGCTGCATGAAATACTGCATCAGATCTCCGCCTGGTAAATGATGGCGAGTTCACGCGCGAACTTCTTCTCGATCATGGCGCGGCGGACTTTTTGCGTGGCGGTCAGTTCGCCGTCGTCGTGGTCGAGTTCTTTCTCGAGAATCGCAAAGCGGCGGATGTTCTCGACGCGAGCGAAACGCTTGTTGGTCTCATTGACGATCCGCTCGACGAGGTCATGCACTTCGGGGAGTTGCGACAGCGACTTGTAATTGGTGTAGGGCAGCGCCTTGTCGCGGGCCCAGCGGCCGACATTGTCGAAATCGACCTGGATGATGGCGCCGAGATATTTTTTGGCCTCGCCGACCACGATCGCTTCCTTGATGAACTCGGAGTCCTTGAGCGCGTTCTCGATCTCGGAGGGCGCGATGTTCTTGCCGCCGGCGGTGATGATGATCGCCTTCTTGCGGTCGACCACGCTGATCTCGCCATTGTCCATGATCTCGACGATGTCGCCGGTGCGCAGCCAGCCACCCGGTTCGAGCGTGGCCGTCGATGCCTTGTCGTCGAGGAAATAGCCCTTGAAGACACCGGGGTTCTTCAGCAGGATTTCGCCGTCGGCGTCGAGCTTCCATTCGGTGTGGAGCAGGGGCAGGCCGCAGCCGCCGAGCCGGTGATGGCGGTCAGTCTGGATGAAGGCGACGCCGCCGCTTTCGGTCAGGCCATAGCCTTGCGACACCGGGCGGCCGATGATGTCGAAGAAGCGCAGCGTCTCCGGTGAAATCGAGGCGCCGGCGCAGAGACGGTGGCGGCTGCGCGCGAGCCCGAGATGGCGCTGGATGTTGCGGAACAGGAAAATGTAGAGCAGTGCGTAAGCGATCTGGTCGAGCCGGGTGTCGCTGCCGTTCTGCCGCCGGTCCGACAATTTGCGGCCGAGTGCGAAACAGGCCTTCGCGAATGCCTGCCGCAGCCGGCCGCTCTCGCCGAGTCTGAACAGGAAATTCTGCTGCAGCTTCTCGTAGATGCGGGGAACGCCGACGAAAAAGGTCGGCGCGATCTCGCGGATGTTGAGTGCGACGGTATCGATCGATTCCGCAAAGCTGACGGTGCCGCCCAGCACGAGCTGCATCACCTCGGAATAGCAGCGTTCAGCTACATGGCAGAGCGGCAGGTAGCACACCGATTCGAACGGCTTGTCCGATATCCCGACCGCCTCGGCATAGATATACGATGCATAGATCAGGTTGCGATGCGTCAGCATGGCGCCCTTGGGCGGACCTGTGGTGCCTGAGGTGTAGACGAGGATGCAGACATCGTCGGGCGAGGCCCGCGCAATCAGCCGGTCGAGCCTGCCATTGGCGTCGGGGTTTTCGTGTGCGTAACGCTTGCCGAGTTCGCAGAGCTTTTCGAACGACATCAATTGCGACTGGCCGTAATGCCGCAGGCCCTTCATGTCGACGCAGACGATGGCCTCCAGTGCCGGCAGGCCGTCATTATTGGCGATGGCGTCCAGGACCTTGTCGGTCTGCTCCTGGTCGCCTGATATGATCACGCGCGCGCCTGAATGCCGGACGATATACTGCAGCTCGACCCACGGATTGGTCGGATAGATGCCGACCGCGATAGCGCCGATCATCTGGGTGCCGAGATCGGCATAAAACCATTCCGGCGTATCCTCGCCCGCGATGGCGACGCGGTCGCCGGGTTTTAACCCGAGCGACAGCAGGCCGAGCGCGACGGAACGCGCGGTCTCATAATAATGGTTCCAGGAATAGCGGTTCCAGATGCCAAAATCCTTCTCGCGCAGTGCAAGCTTGTCGCCGTGCAGTTCAGCCCGCTTTTGCAGCAGTTGCGGAATGGTGATCGCGGCATTCTGCAGCGTGGACCGCAACGACGCGGTGTCGGGGGCGGACGTGCTCTTGGCCGAATCCGCCTGCACGGTCGGATGCGCTGTTCGCATCGTGTCGAGGGTGGACATCATGCACCCACCTTCGCAGGCACTTCCGCGCGATGGCCGCCGAGATAGGCTTCCGTGACGGCCGGATCGCAGCGCACTTCGGCGGGCGTGCCTTCGGCGATCTTGCGACCGAAATTCAGGACGTGAACGCGGTCCGAGATGTCCATCACGATCCGCATCTCGTGCTCGATCATCAACACGGTGATGCCGAGCTGGTCGCGGATATCGAGCACGAAGCGGGCGATGTCCTCGGTCTCCTCCTGGTTCATGCCCGAGACCATTTCATCGAGCAGCAGCAGCTTCGGCTCGCAGGCGAGCGCCCGCGCCAGTTCGACGCGCTTCTGCTGGCCGTAGGACAGCGTGCCGACGATGGCGTCACGGATGTGCTCGATCTCGAGGAATTCAACGATGTGCTCGACGCGCTGGCGGGCCTCGATTTCCTCCCGGCGGGTGCGGCCGAAGAAGATCACGGCATCGAGCACATTGGAACGCAGATGAGTGTGCCGGCCGGTCAGGATGTTCTCGACCACGGTGCCGTGCTTGAACAGCGCGAGATTCTGAAAGGTCCGTCCGATCCCGATAGCGGCAAAGCGCGAGGGGGAGACGGTCGCGAGATCGGTGCCGTCGAACAGGATGCGGCCGCCGCTTGGCCGCAGCACGCCGGAGATCATGTTGAACAGCGTGGTCTTGCCGGCGCCGTTCGGGCCGATCACGCTGCAAATTTCGCCTGCGGTGACATCAAGGCTGACATCGGCGACCGCCTGCAGGCCGCCAAAACGCTTGGTGAGGTTTTTGACACTGAGCAAGGCGATCACGATAGCCACCGTTTGCGCCGCTTGTAATGCTTGACATCGCGCAGGCTCTTTCGCCCCGAATTGGAAACGCCGAGATAGAACTCCTGCACGTCCTCGTTCGACGCCAGCTTCTGCGCCGTGCCGTCGAGCACGACGCGTCCGGTTTCCAGGATATAGGCGTAGTCGGCGATATCCAGCGCGCGCTGCGCGTTCTGCTCGACCAGCAGCACCGTCATCTTCATCTCGTCGCGCAGCTTGGCGATTACCTCATAGATGCGGTCGATGATGAGGGGCGCGAGGCCCAGCGAGGGCTCATCGAGCGCCAGCAGCACGGGATCGGTCATCAAGGCGCGCCCGATCGCGAGCATCTGCTGCTCGCCGCCGGACATGTAGCCGGCGATCTGGTCGCGCCGTTCGAACAGGCGCGGAAACAGCGTAAACACCTTTTCGCGGTGCTCGCGCGCTTCCGCTGCGGTCTTGGTGTAACCGCCCATCTGCAGATTTTCGTCGATGGTCAGCGCCGGAAACACGCGGCGGCCTTCCGGCACCTGCACGATGCCGCGCCGAACCAGCTCATCAGGGGCGAGGC